>CBFCWF010000042.1:0-21223 GCA_965601425.1 uncultured Chromatiaceae bacterium
GTGTAGACGTAGGGCCGCGCGAACTGGATCAGGGTCTCGATCAACTCGGCGGAACCGGCGACGAATGCGCCGGCCGCTCCGATCGCCTTGCCCAGTGTGGCCATCAGGACCGGCGCCTGCCGCTGGTCCAGGCATGCCGCAGCGAGGCTGCCGCGCCCCTGTGGCCCCAACATACCCAGCCCGTGCGCATCGTCGACCATCAGCCAGGCATCGCCGCGCGCGCACTCCGCGGCCAGCTCCGGTAGCGGCGCCAGATCACCGTCCATGCTGAACACCCCGTCGGTGACAACCAGCTTGCGCCCGTCCACGCCCGGCAACTGGGACGCGAGCGAACCGGAATCGGCGTGCGCATAGCGTCGGAACCGCGCTCGCGACAGCAGCCCCCCATCGATCAGCGATGCGTGATTCAGCCGATCCTCGAACACGCTGTCGTTCCGCCCGAGCAGTGCCGCAATGACACCGAGATTGGCCATGTAGCCCGTGGAGAACAGCAGCGCACGGTCGCGGCCGGTGAACTCGGCCAACTCCTCCTCCAGCGCATGATGGGCCCGGCTGTGCCCGCAAATCAGATGTGCCGCCCCGCTGCCCACCCCGTAGCGATCGACGCCGCGCCGGGCCGCCTCCGCCAGGCGCGGGTCCGCGGCCAACCCCAAGTAGTCGTTGGAGCAGAACGCGAGCATGCGCCGACCGTCCACCACGAGTTCCGGCCCCTGTGCCCCTTCGGTCACACGCCGCGCGCGGTAGAGGCCCTGCACCCGGCGTTGCGCCAGTTTCTCGGACAGCCCCTTCATTGCATCTCCCGGGCACGCTCTGCGGGTCGGCCGGTAATGATCAGTGGCCGGGCCCGCAGCAGACCTCGCGGTCGGCGGCGAGCCCACCGCGGTCGATGTTCAGCCCGAGTCGCTGGAACAGCTCGCGGTCGCGATCGGCGACCGGATTGTCCGTCGTCAGTAACCGGTCCCCATAGAAGATCGAGTTCGCGCCGGCGAGGAAACACAGGGCCTGCATCTCATCGCTCATGTCGGTGCGGCCCGCCGACAGTCTGACATAGCTGCGCGGCATCAGGATGCGTGCCACAGCGATGCTGCGGACGAAATCGAGCGGATCGACAGGCGCCTTTCCATACAGCGGCGTACCGGCGATCTGCACCAGCATGTTGATCGGAACGGATTCCGGCTGTCTCGGCAGGTTGGCCAGCTCTTGCAGCATGCGCGCCCGGTCGCCACCACTCTCGCCCATACCCAGGATACCGCCCGAGCAGACGTTGATGCCGGCCTCGCGCACATGCCGCAATGTGTCCAGCCGATCCTGGAAGGTGCGGGTCGTGATCACGTTGCCGTAAAACTCCGGCGAGGTGTCGAGATTGTGGTTGTAGTAGTCGAGGCCGGCATCCGCGAGGCGCCGCGCCTGGACATCGGTCAGCATCCCGAGCGTGACGCAGGTCTCCATCCCCAGGTCACGCACCGCGGTGACCATGTCGATGACCCGGTCGAGATGCCTGTCGGTCGGGTTTCGCCAGGCGGCGCCCATACAGAAACGGGTCGAACCGTTGGCCTGCGCAGCCCGCGCCGCGGCGATAACCTCATCCAGCGGGAGCAGGCGCTCGCGCTCGAGGCCGGTGTCGTACCTCGCGCTTTGTGAGCAGTAGGCACAATCCTCTGCACAGGCCCCGGTCTTTATCGACAACAGGGTGCTGACCTGCATCGAGTTGGGATCGAAATTTTCACGATGCACGGTCTGTGCGCGATACAGCAGATCGTTGAACGGCAGTCCGAACAGCCCCCGGATCTCGTCCAGGGACCAGTCGTTGCGCGGCGCCTCCTCGGTCACGGCGGCAGTCATCTCAGGTCTCCTCGGCAGGTGTTTCGGGTTGGGCGACGGCGCTATCAGGCCAGTACTCACGGCGAATCCGGGCGATCGACCAGACCGACCAGGGGATGATCACAGCCAGGCCGATCGACCACGCAACCAGCCAGGGCGTGATGCCCCGACCGGGGAAGAAGGTGCCTATCGGGATGATCGCCCCCATGACCGCGTAGAATCGATAGGCAGCGCGCTGGGTATAGTGCCCGACACGCGGATTCGGATGGTGCCGATGCAGGGCGTAGACCAGCATCGACCCACCTAGCCACAGCAGCGGAAGCGGCGGCAGCAGCATGCTGATCATGTTGCCCAGATCCATCTGCATCGCCGCAGAACGCGACGAGCGGCCGCTGATGACAGGCGCGGACGGGTCGGATTGGACTTCCATCTCGATCACTGGGTGGGTTCAATGCGTGATGCGCCATGATAGATCGGGGCCGGCGACTGTCAACCGAAAGGGATTTCGATGATGAACATCTGGTCATTCTTTACACAACTGGGCGGTGCGGCCTGCCCACTCTGCCAGGCCCCCGGCGACGGACTGTGCAGCGCCTGTCTCGACGCGTTGCCGCGCAACCATCGGCCGTGTGCGGTTTGCGCGCTGCCGCTGCCGGCTGGGGCCGCGCCGGGCACGCTGTGCGCACAATGTCAGGCAAATCCGCCCGCATTCGACCAAGTGTTGGCCCCACTGCTCTACGCACCACCGGTGGACGGGTTGATAGCCGGTTTCAAGTATCACCACCAACTGCCCGCTGGGCGCCTGCTAGGCGATCTATTGCTGCGGGCCGCCACCGATCGGTCGACGCGCCCCGAACTGCTGCTGCCGGTTCCGATCCCGGCCGGCCGGTTGCGCGAACGCGGATTCAACCAGGCCGGCGAGATCGCGCGGCATCTGGCTCGCGGACTCGGGCTGAAGTGGTCCCCCGGGGTGCTTGACCGGATACGCGATGCCGGGCCGCAACGCGGCATGGGTCGCGCGCAACGCCTGCGGAATCTGCGCGGCGCATTCGCCTGCCGCGGCCGCGTGCCCGGACATGTGGCGCTGGTCGACGACGTGGTGACGACCGGTGCGACGGCAGAGGAACTGTGTCGGGTACTCAGGGGCGCCGGCGCCGCGCGGGTCGATGTCTGGGCAATCGCCCGAACGCCGTGCGGCCAGACCTGAATCTGTGATCGGCCGGACAGGCCGCGGCATGCTGCACTGAAGGCCCGTCACGAGTGAACGAACCCGCCCGGCTGCTCGCGACGGACGCGGGGCGCCCCCCGCTCCAGGGAAACGCTTACACGATCAAAGCCATCCTGGCCTTGTCAGCTGACGCTGCGACGCAAATGTGATTTGCGTCTGGCTTCAAAATCAACGACCTGTTGTCGTCGATCTTGCTGACACCTCCCTGTGTCACGGGAAACGCAGACAGATCGGCGCTTCCCCTAGCGGTCGGCGAGCACGCGCTCTTTCATTTCGCGCCGTTCCTGGGCGTCGATCGTCAGGGTCGCAATCGGCCGCGCCTTCAGGCGCATCACGCCGATCGGCTCGCCAGTATCCTCGCAGTAGCCATAGGAACCGTCGTCTATGCGCTCGAGCGCCTGTTCGATCTTGCGCTGCAGCTTGCGGTACCGGTCGCGCGTACGCAGCTCCAGGCCGTGCTCGCTTTCACGACTGGCACGGTCGGCCTCGTCGCCCACCTCCTGGTAGGACTTGTCGCGCAGGTTGTCCAGCGTCTCCTGCGCCTCGGTCATCAGTTCCTCACGCCAGCGAATCAATTGGCGACGAAAATACTCCAACTGCAGAGGATTCATGTACTCCTCTTTCGGGGTAGGTTCATAGCCTTCCGGCAGTTCCACTGTCATGCTTTTCCGACTCCGAAGATTGCTTGGGGCCGCGGGGTTTTAGCCTACCCGGCCGTCATAATCAACCCCGGCGTATCCCCAATACCGGAAGACTCCGGGTAATTCACAGCCGTTCCAGACACTTGGGCGCGTCCCCGGCCTCTGGATCGGCGAGATAGGCGCGCACCAGTTCGCTCGCACAGAGGTGGCTGTCGAGCACCCCGTGACCGATCCCGGGAAACACAAAGAGTCGGCCCCGATGCAGATTGCGCTGCGCCAGTTCCGCCCACTCGGGCGGCGTGACTGGATCAAACTCCCCGGCCAGCAAGAGTGTCGGCACATCGGACACCACCGGCGCCCGGAACGCCGACGGCGCCACGCCCGAGTCCCAGTAGCGACACGCATGGTACTGCCAGTCAAGGCGCTTGATCGCTGCCGCTCGCGGAAAGAACCGCAATTGACGCTCAGCATCGCGCATGTCCACCGGCCCGGTGTCGTGACAGTCGATCGAGCTGGCCACCGGGTCGCTGATCGAGTCGTCGAGCAAGGTATCGACGCTATCCTGGATCAGGCTGCGCATCAGGCTGTCGAGGCGTCCGTCCGCCAGCGCACGCACGCTGGCCGGCAGACCCGGGATCAGGTCCCATTGGTACATCGCCTCGAACAGCAACCAGGCAAAATCCTCGTGATCGTAGACCACCGCCATGTCACGCCCACCGTCCGGGTCGCGCACGCTGACCTTGATCGACTCGGCGGCCACCCGGTCGAACGCGGCCTGCAGCCACTGGCGCAGCTGCGCGGGTGTCTGCGCGCAGCCACCGACCAGCTCACAGATCCGGCCGAACAGCTCGAGCGAACGCTGCAGTAGCCAGGCGTCGGCGAGTTCCGCATTGACCTCTGGCGGATACAGCGAGTCGAGCACGGCCGCGCGCACATGCTCCGGCGTCTGGCGAATGATCTCCATCCCTACACGCGTACCGTAGGAAACCGCGTACAGGTTCCAGCGCTGCAGGCCCATCGCGCGCATGAGGTCCGTAGCATCCGCCGCGTTCGCGGACGTCGTGAAGCGCCCCAGGTCCGTGCCCTCGGACTTTAGCCGGTCGTGGCAGGCGCGCGTCGTGTCACGCACCCGGCGGTAGGTCTCCTCGGTCGGCAGCGGCAGGGGCAGCAGCGCGCGGCGCAGCGCGCGCAGTTCCGGACAATCGAGCGCCGGCCGCGAAAGGCCGACGCCGCGCTGGTCGTACAGCACCAGATCGCCCGGCCAGTCCGCATGCGCGGACCAATCGAGCCAGAAATCGACCTCGTCGCCGGCCAGCCAGGCCGCCCCGCCAGGGCCGCCCGCGATGTACAGGACAGGGGGTGCCGTGCGTCGCCAGACCAGCTGTGGCAGGTACACGACCGGCAGCGCGAAACGCGCCGGGACCGCACCAGGCTCGGGCGCCGTGTGGAAACGTGCGCAGTGCACCGGCCGCCACAGGGGCCTGTCGAACCAGCAGTCGACCCACTCCAGCTGGGCGCCGTTGGGCAGCAGGCGCCCGTCCGGCGGCGCATGCAGCGCCTGCCACGCCCACCACGCGGCCGGCACCAGCAGTACCGGCCACAGCAACCAACGCAGTACTGTGTTCAAGGCCAACCCGGGAGGTAGTCGATCAGCAGACCGGCGAAGACAAGCATGCCGACGTAGTGGTTGTTCAGAAAGGCCCGAAAACAGTCCGCCGGCTCGCGATCGCGGACCAGCCACTGCTGATAGAGGAACAACATCGCGGCGCCAACCAACGCGAGCAGATAGGGCGTGCCGCGGCCGGCCATCTGGCCGGTCTGCCACAGCAGGATCAGCATCACGAGTTGCAGCAGGCCGATGACCAGGCGGTCATGGCGGCCGAACAGAATCGCGGTGGACTTGATACCGACTGCCAGGTCGTCGTCGCGATCGACCATCGCATACATGGTGTCGTAGATCAGCGCCCAGCACACGGTCGCTGCGAAAAGCACCCAGGCGACTGTCGGGATCTGGTTCTGCAATGCGGTAAAGGCCATCGGCACCGCCCAGCCGAAAGCGATGCCAAGCACCAGTTGCGGCATGTGCGTATAGCGTTTGCTGAACGGGTAGAGCGCAGCCAGCGTGACCGCGACGAATGAGTGAGCGATGGTCTTTGGGTTGAGTGTCAGCACCAAGACGAAGGCCAGCAGGCTCAGCACAGCGAACACCGCAAGCGCCTCGCGCGGCGCGACGAGGCCGGTCGCCAACGGCCGCTGCGCAGTGCGTTGGACACGCCCGTCGAAATTGCGATCGGCATAGTCGTTAATCGCGCAACCGGCCGAGCGCATCAGCGCGGTACCCAGCACGAACACCAGCAGCACCCAAAGCGGGGGGATCCCGTCCGCGGCGATCCACAGCGCCCACAGGGCCGGCCACAGCAGCAGATAGATCCCGATCGGCCGATCGGCGCGCACCAGTCGCCAATAGTGGCCGAATCGCGTCCACCAACCACGCGGCGCGGCGGTCGACTGCCCCGGGCTCACCGCCGAAGCTCCGGAATCGCGGGCAGGAACAGCTCGTTGACCAGGATCAGGTCGCCACGATAGTCGAACAGGGTACGGCGCCCGCAAATCGCCCGAGGGCGGCGCCCGAGATGCGCCGTGGCGGGCGCAAACAGCCGATGCCGTGGCGTGATGCGCGCCACCTCGACCCGCAGCCGGCGCGTCGTCGGGTCCGAGAACAGCACCGCGCCGAGCGGCCGCCGCCCGAGCCGACTGAGTGCGTGCACCGGACCGCGCAGGCTTCGCAACGGGATCAGGGTACGCGCGAACACCCAGGCGTCGACCCCGCAATACAGCCGCACCTGGCGAATCAAGGTCGCCTGCGCCGGGCCGGCAGCGAGCAGGGCCGACTCGCTGGGCAGGGCAGAACCGCGCGCCTGGTCGATCAAGTCGACCCGAAAGCTGCCGCGACAGCTGGCGATGACCGAACGTGTCAGTGAGCCGGGGTCCGCCAGCCACGCATGCAGCTGCGACGAGATGCCCGGCAGGCGGCGCTTCGACAGCACGGCCCAGGCAGCTTCACGTGGGGCGGAGGGTTTCGCCTTGCTCGGTCGGAACATCGATGATTGCGCAGTGGGAGTCGCCTGGCATTATCGCATGGTCGCTTACACATCAGCATACTGCACCCTGTCGCCGACCCAGCGCCGAATCAACGGGGCGACGCAGTCCGGGTGGCTGGCCAACAGTCGCTCGGCCAGGGCCTGGACCTGAGGCACCAGCTCCTGGTCGCGCAGCAGGTCGGCGATACGGAACTGCATCTCGCCGGTCTGGCGCGTGCCGAGGACCTCGCCCGGCCCGCGGATCGCCAGATCGCGCCGCGCGATCTCGAAGCCGTCGTTGGTGGCGCGCATCACCGCGAGGCGCTCGCGCGCGACCTCGCCCAGCGGCGGACGATACATCAGTACGCAGTGGCTCTGCCGCGCTCCCCGCCCGACGCGCCCGCGCAGCTGGTGCAACTGCGAAAGCCCGAGACGCTCGGCGTTTTCGATCACCATCAGGCTGGCATTGGGCACGTCAACGCCGACCTCGATCACCGTGGTGGCGACCAGCAGATCGATTTCGCCGGCCTTGAACGCGGCCATCACCGCCTCCTTGTCGGGGCCCTTTAGCCGCCCGTGCACCAGGCCGATGCGCAAACCCTGCAAGGCCTCGGTGAGCAGCAGCGCGGTTTCTTCCGCGGCCTGACACTGCAGCGCCTCGGATTCCTCGATCAGCGTACAGACCCAGTAGGCCTGGCGTCCCTCGCCGCAGGCCAGCGCGACCCGCTCGACCACCTGATCGCGGCGGCTTTCGGTGACCACGACCGTGGATACCGGCGTCCTGCCGGGCGGCAACTCATCGATCACTGAAAGATCGAGATCGGCATAGGCGGTCATCGCCAGTGTGCGCGGGATCGGGGTCGCGGTCATCACCAGCTGGTGCGGCACACGACCCGACGCGCCCTTTTCCCGCAGCGCAAGGCGTTGATGCACGCCGAAGCGATGCTGTTCGTCGACGATCACCAGCCCGAGGCGCTCGAACAGCACGTCATGTTGAAACAGCGCATGGGTGCCGATCACGACCTGGATACTGCCGTCCGCCAAACCACCCAGCGTGGCTGCGCGGCGCCGCCCCTTGTGCCGCCCGCTGAGCCAGGCAGGTTCGATGCCCAGCGGACGCAGCCAGGCAGTGAAGGTCTGCCGATGCTGCTCGGCCAGCAGCTCGGTCGGGGCCATCAGCGCGACCTGATGGTCCGCCTCGACACAGCACAGGGCGGCCAGTGCCGCGACCACGGTCTTGCCGGAGCCGACGTCGCCCTGAACCAGGCGTAACGCCGGGAATTCAGACGCCAGGTCGCTGCGCAACTCGTCCAACACCCGCTCCTGGGCGCCGGTCAACCGGTAGGGCAAGTGATCCCGCAGCGCCTGCTGCAGGCGACCGTCACCGCTCAGCGGCGGCGCGCCGCGGCGGCGCTGGCGCTGGCGCAGCACGCGCAGGCTCAACTGATGGGCCAGCAACTCCTCGAGCGCCAGCCGACGCTGCGCGGGATGGCCGCTGCCCGACAAAAGGCGCCGCGACTGGTCCGGCGGCGGTCGGTGCAGCAGCCGGACGGCCTCCGCCAGCGGGGGCATCGCATAGTCGGCCAGGACCCGGTCGGGCAGCAGCTCCTGCAGCCCCCCGTCGCCGAGCATACCAAGGGCATGCCCGGTCAAGTCGCGCCAGGTCAGTTGATGCATGCCTTCGGTGGTCGGATAGATCGGCGTCAGCGCCTGCTCCATGTCGGCCAACTCGCCCTCCGCGACCCGCTGTACCTCGGGGTGCACGAGCTCGTAGCCAAGTGGACCGTTGCGCACCTCGCCGAAGCAACGCAGCGAGGCACCGCGCGCCATGCCGGCATGCTGCGCAGCGCTGAAATGGAAGAACCGCAGCATGATGCTGCCACTCCCGTCGGTCAGCCGCACCAGCAGGGAACGGCGACGGCCATAGCGCACGTCGGCCAGCTCCACCTCGCCCTGGATCACGGCCTGATCGCCGGGACGCAGGCTGCCGATCGGCGCGATCCGCGTGCGGTCCTGGTAACGAATCGGCAGATGGAACAGCAGATCCTGCACGTTGCGGATTCCGAGCTTGGCCAGGCGCTCGGCGTTTTTCGGGCCGACGCCCCGCAGCACCGTGACGGGCGTATCGGCCAGGCTGATCGGGGATGGGCGCACCCGGGCAGGATACGAAAGCGCGTCGACAGCAACAAGCGCCCGCCAACGGCGAGGGTGACCGACGACAGACCAATGTCGCGGCACCAGGCACTGGCGTCTCGCCCGGGATTGCACCCGCCCCCCCTGCTCGGGGACGATGTCAGCCTGTCTCGGACGGACAGTCACGCCGTTGCGCAGCAGAAATCGACGAAAACTCAGGGGGGAGACAGGCATGACGCATCAGGAGATCATCCGGCAGCGGACCGACGGGCGGGGGACCTACGAAGTTACCGACCAAGTGCGGGCGATCGTGCGCAGGGCCGACATCGAGACCGGACTGTGCCACCTGTTCCTGCAGCACACCAGTGCGTCGCTGATCCTGTGCGAAAACGCAGACCCGACGGTACGGGGCGACCTCGAGCGCTTTCTCCGACGGCTGGTGCCCGAAGACGGCCTCGACTACGTCCACGCCGCGGAGGGTCCCGACGACATGCCGGCGCACTTGCGCACGATACTCACCCAGGTCGACCTGACGCTGCCGGTCAGCCGGGGCGGCTGCGCGCTGGGTGTCTGGCAGGGGATCTATCTTTACGAGCACCGCTTCCGGGCACACGATCGGCAGATCGTGGTCACGGTTCGCGGCTGAAACGCCGGCCGGTGGCCCGGCCGCAATGCCGGGCCGTGTGACTACTTCTTCAGCGAGGCCATGGCCTTGGTGAAGCCCTTCAGCGACAGCGGCAGACCGACCACCTGCTGATTGGGGGCGGCGATCCGAACCACCGCCTGCTCGCCCTTCTTCATCGCAGTGACCATTTCGGCCGACAGCGGCGTCGCGATCGTCGTGCAACCGTCCTGGGCACAGAGGAAATAGGCCAGTTTGACCGGCTCCACGCCTTCCATCGTCAGTGCCGCACCGGGCGGCAGCAGGGACCCGAGCGGCACGGTCAGCACGATCATCGGCTGCGCCTCACCCTCGCGGAAAGCGATACGGGCACCGAGCACCAGTTGCCCTCCCTCCGTCTTGGTCACGTTCTGGAACACGTAACACAACTCTTCCTTGCCATCGGGGGACTTGTCGCAGTTGTACCCCCAGTCACCGTAAGTCGGGTTCTTGGCATCCTCCGCCAACGCCGGCGTCGCAGCCATAAGGGATCCGGCAAGCGCCAGTGCCAGCGTGGAAAAAAATCTTCGCATCATGCAGTCCGTCATTAGGTAAGGGACTCAGCAGTCTACCGGTAAACCCGGCCGCCGAGAATGACCCCCCGCGCATCCCGCGCGCAGCGGCAGATTCGCAGCAGGACCGACACCGCCGAATAAATAGCAAAAAACTATCAGCATGTTCGAAACAAACAATTTCAATAATCGACAACCCGCCCCAATACTGCGCTCACCGAAAGATACAGCAGAGCACCGGGAGAAAACTCAGATGAAATTGCACAATTGCGAAGGCCAGACCGTTCCCAACGTCGTGTTCCGTACCCGCCGCGACCACGAGTGGGTCGACATAAGCAGCGACCAGGTGTTCAAGGGCAAGACGGTGGTGGTGTTCGCGCTGCCCGGCGCGTTCACACCGACCTGCTCGTCCACACACGTTCCCCGATACAACCAGCTCGCCCCCGCACTGAAACGCCACGGGGTCGACGAGATCGTCTGCGTCTCGGTCAACGACGCGTTCGTGATGAACGAGTGGCGGGCCGAGCAGAAGGCGGCAAACGTCACCTTCCTGCCGGACGGAAACGGCGACTTCAGCCGCGGGATGGGCATGCTGGTAGCCAAGCAGGAACTCGGCTTCGGCGAGCGCTCCTGGCGCTACTCGATGTTGGTGCGCGACGGCGTCATCGAAAAGATGTTCATCGAGCCGGACCGGCCTGGCGATCCGTTCGAGGTCTCGGATGCGGACACCATGCTCGATTACATCGCGCCGGACGCGGACAAGCCGCTGGACGTGACGCTTTTCACCCGCGAAGGCTGCCCCTTCTGCGTGCGTGCCAAGGGCATGCTTCGCGACGCCGGCGTGGATTACGACGAACTGGTACTCAACCGGGACTTTGGCGAAGTCACGCTGCGCGCGGTCGCCGGGGTGTCCATGGTGCCGCAGGTCTTCATCAACGGTCAGCACGTCGGCGGTTCCGACGCTCTCGAGGGTTACCTCGGACGGCGTCACCAGGCCGCCGCCTGAGCCGACGGCCACGACCCGACGATCGTCGCATTGGCATCGCGCGTGCTCGAGACCTTCGACCCGATGATCAGCGAGGTGCTGAGCGCGGAGATGCAGCGCCAGGGTATTGCAATGCAGATGTCCTTCCAGGTCGCCGGCCTCGTCGTAACCCCGCAGGGCATCGCGCTGGACGGCAGCAACGGTAGGCGGCTGGACGGCTTCGACACGGTGGTCTGGGCGGTCGGGCGCACGCCGAACACCGCCGGACTCGGGCTGGAAAGGGCCGGGGTCGAGATGCGCACCAACGGCATCATGCCGACAGACGCGTTTCAGGGTACCAACGTGCCAGGCATCCATGCGATCGGCGACCAGGTCGACGAAATGCTGCAAGGCTTTGCGGTTGCGGTAAAGATGGGTGCGACCAAGACGGATTTCGACAACACGATCGCGATTCATCCGGTCAGTGCCGAGGAACTGGTGACGCTGAAGGTACCGGAACCGGAGGCCGGCATCGACGCCGATGTCGAGTGGCAGAAGGTGGTATGAGGCGCGGGCACGACACGGCTGCCCGGCGCGCGGGCGAACGCGCTGCGCTTGAACCGGTCAGGATCGCAACCGGCACACCGGCGGCGTCCGATCTGCCGTCCATCAATGCGGCGGTCGAGGGCGCAGTGATGACCTGGCCGCTGCCCGAGCGGGTCAAGCGGCTGGTGCTGCCGATCTATAGATACAGCGAGGCCGATCGCCGCCATCTCGACTTCGCCGTCGCCCGTGCGGGCGCCGGCAACCATGTCCTGGGCGTCGCCGCCTGGGAGCCGGCCGATCCGCGTGATTGTCCGGCCGGCCGGCGCGGCCTGCTGCTGCACGGCCTCTATGTGTCGCCGGCGCAACAGCGCCGTGGCATCGGCAAGCGTCTGCTGCAGTGTGCGCTGGGCGCATCGGCTGCCGCCGGATTCGACGGCCTGCTGGTCAGGGCGCAGCGCAATGCCGAAGGCTGGTTCGAGCAAAAGGGCTTCCAGCGACTGCCGGTCGGCGATGCGCGCGACTACGCCGGGCGATACTGGCAACCGACCGACAGGGCACCGCTTCAGGACTGACCCGGCGCGGGCCACGGACAGGCTGCTTTGAGCTAAGCTTCCCCTCCACGGGCCGTCCGACGCACGGCCTCCGCCAAGAAAGGGGTCCTATGTTCCAGCTCAGGATACATGGCCGGGGTGGACAGGGAGTCGTCACCGCCGCCGAGATGTTGTCCGTCGCCGGGTTTCGCGAAGGGAAACACACCCAGGCATTTCCGAGTTTCGGTTCAGAACGGATGGGGGCGCCAGTGATGGCGTTCTGCCGTATCGATGACAAGGAAATCCGGTTGCGCGAACCGGTAATGGCGCCGGATGCACTGATCATCCAGGACACCACGCTGCTGCACCAGGTCAACCTGTTCGAGGGCCTGTCCGAACACGGCTGCCTCTTGATCAATTCCACCCGCAACATGTCCGAACTTGGTCTCGACGATTTCTTCGCCGAACACCCGGCGATCCGAGTCGTCGCGGTGCCGGCCACCCAGCTGGCGCTCGAGCACGTCGGCCGGCCTTTGCCGAATGCGGCGCTGCTCGGCGGCTTCGCGGCGATGACCGGGATCATCCGGTTCGATTCGGTGGCCGCGGCAATCGAGGAGAAATTCAAGGGCAAGACAGCCAGCAGCAATATCGCCGCCGCGCAGGCCGCGTTTGCGATCGTCGATTCCTCACTGCAGGGGAAAGCCGCGTCATGTTGAAGCAGACAGAGGGTTCACGTGCCGTCGCGGAGGCTGTCGCGTTGTGTCGACCGGAGGTCATCTGTGCCTACCCGATCACACCGCAGACCCACATCGTCGAGAACCTCGGGCGCATGGTCAAAGCAGGCGAGGTGGCCAACTGCGAGTTCATCAACGTCGAATCCGAGTTCGCCGCACTGTCGGTCGCGATCGGGGCCAGCGCCACCGGCGCGAGGGCCTACACGGCCACTGCGAGCCAGGGGCTGCTGTTCATGGCCGAGGCCGTGTACAACACATCCGGACTGGGGCTGCCGATCGTGATGACCATCGGCAACCGCGCGATCGGCGCGCCGATCAACATCTGGAACGATCAGCAGGACAGCATGTCCATGCGGGACGCAGGCTGGATCCAGTTGTACGCGGAAACCAACCAGGAGGCGGTGGACCTTCACATCCAGGCGGTGCGGCTGGCCGAGGAACTCTCCGTCCCGGTCATGGTGTGTGTCGACGGTTTCATCCTGACACACGCCTATGAGCGCGTGGACATCCCGTCACAGGCGCAGGTCGACGCGTTCGTGCCGCCCTACGAGCCGCGCCAGCTACTCGACCCGGCCGAACCGGTCACGATCGGCGCGATGGTCGGGCCCGAGGCCTTCACCGAGGTGCGCTATCTCGCGCACTACCGGCAGATGCAGGCCCTGTGGCTGATACCGGAACTCGCGGAAGCGTTCGAGGAGCAGTTCGGCCGCATCTCCGGCGGCCTGCTGCATCCCTACCGCAGCTAGGATGCCGATACGCTGGTGATCGCGCTGGGGTCGGTGAATGGCACGATCAAGGACGTCGTCGATGATCTGCGCGACGGGGGCGTCGCGATCGGTTCGGTCAGCATTACCTCCTTCCGGCCGTTTCCGGCAAAACGCTTACGCGAGACCATCCGGGGCGCGAAGCGGGTCGTCGTGATCGAAAAATCGCTGGCCGTCGGTATCGGCGGGATCGTCTCGACCGACGTGCGCATGGCGCTCGCCGGCGCCGGCCTGCCGGTGCTCACCGTGATCGCCGGCCTCGGCGGGCGGGCCATCACCCAGGCCTCGCTGCGCGAGTCGCTGCTCAAGGCACACCGCGATGTCCTCGAACCGCTGACGTTTCTGGACCTGCGGCACGATGTTATCCATCGTGAGATCGAACGCCTGGAGACACAGCGTCGCTCAGGCCCGGTGGCCGAGAACATCCTGCGCGAACTCGGCAGCGTCGCCGATCACATCGGATAAGGGGGCCCGACCGTGAGGACTTCGCATGTAAAATTTTACCAGACCGGCACATTCACGGTCGGCAATCGCCTGCTCAACGAGGCCGCACGTTCGGTGCAGTCGACGATGGAGCGGACCAACTCGTTGAACTCGGGCCACCGCGCCTGCCAGGGCTGCGGCGAGGCACTCGGGGCACGCTACGCGATCGATGCCGCGATGCGCGCGACCGGCAATCGGCTGATCGCCGCGAATGCGACCGGCTGTCTCGAGGTCTTCTCCACGCCGTACCCGCAAACCTCCTGGCAGGTGCCCTGGATCCACTCGCTGTTCGGCAATACCGCCGCGGTCGCGACCGGCGTTGCCGCCGCGCTGCGCGTGAAGGGCCGCAGCGAAACCCGGGTCGTTGCGCAGGGCGGCGACGGGGGCACCACCGATATCGGATTCGGCTGCCTGTCGGGGATGTTCGAACGCAACGACGACGTGCTCTACATCTGCTACGACAACGAGGCCTACATGAACACCGGCGTGCAGCGCTCCTCGGCCACACCGCCCGCCGCGCGCACCGCGACCAGTCAGGTCGTGGGCCCGGAACCCGGCAATGTGTTCGGCCAGGGCAAGAACGTGCCGCTGATCGCTATGGCGCACGAGATCCCGTACGTCGCCACCGCCTCTGTCGCCGACGTGCGCGATCTGGAGACCAAGGTCACCAAGGCGATGTCGATCCGGGGCGCGCGCTACATCCATATCCTGGTGCCCTGTCCCCTCGGCTGGGGCTCGGCGCCGCACGATACGGTGAAACTGGCGCGTCTAGCCACCGAGTCGGGCCTGTTCCCTGTGTTCGAGGCGGAGCACGGCGAGGTGACCGACCGGCACAGGATCCGCCGCAAGGTGCCGGTCGAAGACTACCTGAGGCTGCAGCGACGCTTCGCCCACCTGTTCAAGCCGGTGCTGCAGGCCGAGGTGATTGCGCGTTTGCAGTCGGCCGCCGACCGCAACATGCGGCGTTTCGGACTGCGTGAAGAGGGCGACGAGGCATGAGCAAGCCGTATGCGATAACGCTCGACGTCGGTTCCAGCCTGGCCAACCTGACCGGCTCCTGGCGCACCGAACGGCCGGTCTACGTCGACCGACTGCCGCCGTGCAACGCGACCTGCCCGGCCGGCGAGAATATCCAGCAATGGCTGTTCTACGCCGAGGAGGGGCGGTATGAAACGGCCTGGCGTGTGCTGGTCCGCGACAACCCGCTGGCGGCCATCATGGGCCGGGTCTGCTATCACCCCTGCGAGAGTGCCTGCAACCGCGGTCAGCTCGACGAATCGGTGGGCATCAACGCGGTCGAGCGGTTCCTCGGCGACGAGGCCAACCGCCATGGCTGGGAATTCGACCCGGCGCCCGCGGACAGCGGCAAGCGGGTCATGGTCGTCGGTTCGGGACCGGCCGGCCTGTCTGCCGCGTACCACCTGCGACGCCAGGGTCACGCGGTTGTGATCTATGAGGCAGAATCGGCGGCAGGCGGCATGATGCGCTTCGGCATCCCGCAGTACCGCCTGCCGCGCTCGGTACTCGACGATGACGTGCGGCGCATCGTCGCGATGGGTGTCGATCTGCGGCTCGGCGAGCGGGTCGACGACATCGAGGCGCGCATGCGCGACGAGGGGTTCGATGCCTGTTTTCTCGGTGTCGGGTCGCAGATCGGCAAGCGCGCCTACATCCCGGCCGGTGATGCGCAGCGGATCACCGATGCGGTGTCGGTGCTGCACGAGATGGAGGGCGAGGACAAGCCGCTGCTGGGACGCCGCGTGGTCGTCTACGGCGGCGGCAATACCGCGGTCGATGTCGCACGCACCGCGCGCCGCCTTGGCGCCGAGGAGTCGGTCATCGTCTACCGACGGACACGGGACAGGATGCCCGCGCACAGCCACGAGGTAAGGGAGGCGCTGGAGGAAGGCGTCAAGGTCAAGTGGCTCAGCACCATCACGGCGGCCGACCAGGAGACCATTACGGTCGAAAAGATGGCGTTGGACGAGAACGGCGCGCCGCAGCCGACCGGCGAGTTCGAGACCATGCAAGCGGACTCGGTTGTCCTCGCCCTTGGCCAGGACGTCGACCTCAACCTTCTCACCGGGTTGGCCGGGCTGCAGATCGAACGCGGACTGGTAAAGGTCGACGCGGTCCAGACGACAGGCCAAGCGGGGGTGTTCGCCGGGGGCGACATGGTCGGCGGCGAGCGTACCGTGACCGCAGCGGTCGGTCACGGCAAGAAGGCCGCGCGCGCGATCGGCGCCTACCTGGACGGGACGACCTACCGGAGCCCGGCCAAACCCGAACTGGCGACCTTCGACCGGCTGAACACCTGGTATTACTCGGACGCGCCCAAGTCGATCCGGCCGGTGCTGGATATCATCCGTCGCCAGTCGACCTTCGACGAGGTCGTCGGCAGCCTCGACGAGGCCAATGCGCTGTACGAGGCGCGTCGCTGCATGTCCTGCGGCAACTGCTTCGAATGCGACACCTGCTACGGGGTCTGCCCGGACAACGCGGTCATCAAGCTGGGCCCCGGCAAGCGATTCCAGTTCAACTACGACTACTGCAAGGGATGCGGCCTGTGCGTCGCCGAGTGTCCCTGTGGTGCTATCCGCATGGAACCGGAATCCAACTGACTGGCTGATGGGTCGCTGCGGCGGGGCGCGCGCACCAGGCAACGCGCCGCGCCGGGACCCGACGGTCACTCGCCGAGATTGACATCCTTTCCCGAGGCCAGGAGCTCCGCGGTCCTGACGTCCAGGTAATCGTAGAAGCTGTCGGGATATTCGCGGTAATGACGCTCGCCGACGTAGCGCAGCATTTCGCGGAAATGATAGGCGTACAGCATGCCCTGGATGCGACCGATCTCGCGGCCCTCGTCGAACAGCACGATGCCGGGGCGATAGGTCAGGTCCAGGGCCTCGGCGTAGTCGCGTGGTGTCGTGCGGTTGCCCTGCACGTCGATCAGCGGTTCCGCGGACAGCGCGTCGAGCCGTACGAAGGTGAAATGACGGAGTATGTCGTTGACTTCCGGGTCACTCAGGTGACCGTCGTGCAGTTGGTCACAATCGGCACAGCCCCTGTCCTCGAACAACACCGCCAAGGGCCGCTGCGCGAGGGCCTGCAGATTGTCGGTCTCCTTCAGCTGCGGGTGGTCGCGGAACGCATAACCGCCCTGCTTCCGCTCATTGATGTAACTGGCCAGCGTGGTGTTCAGATAGGCCTTTTCCTCGACATAGTCCAGCACCTGCTTGAAGTCCCCGACTGAGCGATAGCCATTGATCCTGGCCACCGTCTTGTTCTCACCGTTGAGGAACAGCACGGTCGGCGTGTAGGTGACCTTGAGTCGTTGTGCCAGCGCTTTTTCCGTCAGCGACGTCTCGGCGTTCAGCGCGACCTCGCGATCACCGCGGATATTGAGCGCAATGACATCGAAGTGCTCGCGGATGAAATCCGTGTAGGGCGCGTGCTTGATGTTTTCCTCGACCATCTTGTAGCAGTAGGGGCAACCGTTGAGATGCAGAAACAGCATCACGTGCTTGTCCGCATCGGCTGCCTCGGCTGCGTCTTCGGCGATGTCCAGGAAGCTCTCCTTGAACCAGGCGGGATGCTCCGAGGCCTGTCCGCCGAGTACGACACCCTGGCGCGTGTCATCCGCCGCATGCAGCGGCGACAGCGGCATCGCGATGCCGACCGCAGCGAGCGCAATGTAGCCGTGGAATGCCGCCGATTGCCAGGCCCGGGCCACACAGGCCACCGTCATCCTCATCGATCCCATACGATCTTTATCAACCCCAGAAGTCGGTTCATGTCGCAAGCGCCATTGTCGAAGCTCGACCGGTCGCTGTCACGCGGGGACCGGCACCGTAGCCCGCCTGAACGACGCGTCGAACAGCTTCCGGGCGCGGCAGCGGTTTGCGTCCAGGACATTGAAACCATGGACGGCCATCGGTCGCCATCTCAACCAGCGGCCGGGCATCGGCCGACACCGCACTTGTATAGGACAGGCACGTCAGCAAACTTTACAAACCGCGCGAACGATAGCGAATTTAATGGCAGGCAAACAGATGAATCAATTGACTTTTCAAACAATGGCACAGTAATAGCATTTACCGCGGCCGGCCGTGACGAAGAAGCGCCAGCTCGAACACGACGCAATCACGGCATCCGAATCCATAACAACCGCCGAGGCCAAACGATGCACTGTCCAAGACGCATAACAATTGCAGCTTCTTTATTTCTGGGTGCTGGCGCCCTGACCGCCACCACCGCCCACGCCATCCCCGCGGACGTCGTCGGGGGTCAGACCAGCGTACTGCTCGACACGGAGCTGCTGGAATCAGCGGCCGGGCTGACCCTGTCGGGCATCTCTGACGACGTGATCGCGCCGGGTAATCTGGGCGCCGACTCGGTCGCGTTCGGCATCAACTCCCGCTCGGCGACCGCCCCGCTGCTGCCGACCACCTTCACCTACGACTCGGATGCTTTTGCACCCTTCTCCGGCACGATCGAGCACCTGGGTTCGGTACTGTTCAACGACGACGCGATCGAGGTCGGCAATTTCACGATTGGCTTTGACGATGCCCGCATTCCGTCCGGCGTCAGCGGCTTCTTCGTCGAGAGCACGGTCGGCCTGGCCGGCATCCTGTTCGACATCGCACCGACCGCCGTCACGCCGACCGCAAGCAGCCTGGACATCGCGGGCGATCTGCTGGTGTCGGCCGAGTTCGCGGACATCCTCGGCAACGCCGCACTGACCGGCGCCGATGTCGGAGACGCACTGGTCGAGGCCGACGCCCAGGCCGATGCCGGCGTGCCGGTGCCGACCACGCTAGCGCTGTTCGCGCTGGGCCTCGCCGGACTGGGCCTCCAGCGGCAGCGTTCGCGAGGAGCGGCCTGAAACAGGCCGGTCCGTGAAGGCAGGGGCCGCGCGCTACAGCCCCTGCCTCGCGCGAGTCTGCAACGATGACCCGCCCCCGGATCGTCGTCACCCGCCGGTCCCGAGGCTCGCAAAAGGCCGTGCGCCCGGTCGCCGCTGCGGCGTGTCGAACAGGGTGCGGGGCGCTGCGTGAGGCGCCCACCCGGGCCGGGCTGACTATTTGTAGTCGGCCCGGTCCAATTTGTACTTTTTCATTTTGTCGTAGAGTGTCTTGCGAGGCAGACCCAGCGCGGCCATCGTGTCCCTGATGCTGCCGTTACTCGCCTTGAGCTGTTGCTCGATCAGCGATCGCTCGAAGCACGCGAGCTGTTCCGACAACGTCATCGGCGGCCGGTCACCGTCCCCAGCGACCACCTGGTCGATATCATAGCCGCAAGCCTCACCAAGCAGAACGTAGCGCTCCGCGGCATTGCGCAGCTCACGCACGTTGCCGGGCCAACCGGCCAGCATCAGGCGCTGCAGCTGTTCCGGCCGCGGCGGCCGGGGCTCGAGCTGATAACGGGCACCGGCCACGAGCACGAAGTGCTGAAACAGCAACGGGATATCCTCGCGCCGTTCGCGCAGTGGCGGGATGTCGATCGTTACCACGCCCAGCCGATAGTACAGGTCCTCGCGAAATTCGCCGCGGGTCGCCGCCTCGCGCAGGTCTACCTTGCTCGCGGCAATCACGCGCATGTCGAGCGGGATCAGCTCGTTCGAGCCCAGGCGCTCGACCGCCCGTTCCTGCAGTACACGCAGCAGGTGGACCTGCACCTGCATCGGCATGCTCTCGATCTCATCAAGGAACAAGGTACCGCCGTCGGCATACTCGAACTTGCCGATACGCCGCGCCCTCGCATCGGTGAACGCGCCGGCCTCGTGTCCGAACAACTCGCTCTCGATGAGCCCCGCGGGTACCGCACCGCAGTTGACCGCGACGAAGTTCTGGTCACGCCGCCGGCTGTTCTCGTGCAGGGCACGGGCGATGAGTTCCTTGCCGGTGCCAGTCTCGCCATGGATGAGCACATCGGCATCGGTGTTCGCGATCTGGCCGATCAGCAGGCGCAGGCGCTGGACCCCGGGCGTCCTGCCGATGAGCCGGGGACCGGGCTTGCTCTGCACCGCGAGTTCATCCCTGAGTCGGCGGTTCTCGATGGTCAGCGTACGCTTGTCCAGCGCCCTCCCTACGGTGTCGACCAGGTCCTCAACCGCGAACGGCTTCTCGATGAAGTCGTAGGCCCCCTCGCGCATCGCCTCGACCGCTGTGCTGACATCGCCATGGCCGGTGATCAGGATCACCGGCAGATCCGGGTCGATCGCCCGGGCGCGCTGCAAGAACCGCATTCCGTCGATGCCAGGCATCCGGATATCGCTGATGACCGGGCCCGGCCAGTGCGCATCGAGGACCTCGAGCGCCGGCTCTGCGCGCTCGAACGCGCGCACCCGGTAACCCGCGAGTTCGAGCGCCTGACTGGCCGCGAAGCGGATATGCTCTTCGTCGTCAATCAGCATCACGGACCTTTGCTCGGGCTTGCTCATGCCCGCAGGATACTTTGCGCACCGCCGCGACGCACCACCGTGTCCCGATCGGTGGCAGACCGGCCCGGCGGCCGTTGACGACAACGCCCGGTTCGTCTAGTTGTAATATGCTCGTTGACCAGACGCGTACGACACCGAGAGAAAAGGAGAAGAAACATGGCCGAACTGTTCTCTGCCGAATGGATGAATCAACTGAAAGATGCCTGGAACGAGGAGCCGGAGGTCCGCGACAAGCTTGCCGAAATCGGCTTCAAATCCGTCATTACCTGTGGCTTCAAGGACGAGGACCAGCCCCGCGGCGTATTTGTCGTCGAGAACGGCGAATGTGTGCGGGCCGGTGATTATGGCGGCGAGACACCGGACTGGGACATGCGCGCCTCACGCAAGGACTGGATGAAGTGGGTCGAAAAGGGCATCGGCATGGCCGGCATGGGGACGGCGTTCGCGACGGGCAAACTCAAGTTCAAGTCCGGCGATTTCAAGGCCATGATCAAGGATCCGCGCATGGCGGGCCCTTTCGTCAAGAGTTTCGGCCTGATGCAGAAGATCGGCGCCGAGTGATGCGACGCGATGGTTGAGCGGTTCGCCCGGTCAGGGGCCGGGCGGCGGACCCGGGCCGCGCGACCTTGTTAGGGCCTGTTAACACTCATCCGGATCGCGTCGTTGCTGCCCCAAAATGGGCCA
>CBFCWF010000043.1:0-21051 GCA_965601425.1 uncultured Chromatiaceae bacterium
TTCGTACCACCGGTATACCCTGGCCCGCATGCGCCAGGTGTAAATCGGCGGCATCACCTTGATCAATGGGAACAACAGGACCAGCAGCGGCAACAGCATCACCTTCAGGCGATCGACCAGGGATGCGGCCCAGAACGGCAGGAAGCGCTGCAGCAGGGGTGGACCATGTTTGTAGTAGCGTTCCGCTTCCTTGCTCAGCGGGAACGAAAGCAGTCGCGCCGACGGGAACTCGTCCCTTTTCTCGAAGAACCCGCCCTGACTATGCGCTTCGCTGGCGGCCTGCAGCATCAGGTCGATCACGGCAGGATGCAAACCGGGGTGACTGACCAGGTTGGCAGCCGGCGCCAACAGGCGCACCCTATGGTTGGGGATATTCCCGGCCAGATCATAGGCCCCTTCGGGCAACTCGAGCTCATTGAGAAAGCGAAACCGCCGCGCATACGCCGCGGCGCGGACAAAATCGGCGAGCGCGACATCAGGGTGCTCGAGTAGCGCCCGAATCAACTCGTTCTGCGCTGACGTGACGAAGAACGCGGCATCTACCCGGCCGGCGATCAGATCGTCGACCGCGCCCTGCCCGCCGCGGGAGACCGGGGTCACCGTATCGCCCAAACCATTCTCTCGCATCAGAAGATCGGCCAACGCACGGGTGCCGGAGCCCTCCGGCCCGACGGCGATTCGCTGGCCGGCCAGGTCCCCGACGCGTCGCACTGCGATCTCTTTGCGATAAAAAAGCCAAAGGGGTTCGTAGTAGACGGATCCTAGCGAGTACAGAGCCGGCTCGGTCTTGCCGTCGTCCACGCCGCCCTGGACCAGGGCCAACGAAACCTCGCCGGCACGCAGCAACGCGAGATTCTCCACCGACCCCGCCGTTGGACGCAGTTCGAGAGTAATTCCCTCGCGCGCGAGAACCGCCGCGTAGCGCTCGGCAAACTGATGGTAGGCGGCCTCTGGCGCACCGGTGGCCATCACGACATGCCTCGGCGGGGCAGGCTTGATGAACTGGAACGCAAGCAGGAATGCCGCGAGCACCATCAGTACCGCAGGGGCATAGATCCTCAGCTGGTCCCGGATCGGGTTGCGGTTATGCGACATTCATCGCCCCCCCACAGCGCGCAATGCTAAACGAGTAGACGTTGAGCGAGTTCGCCAATGTCCCCGACCTCCAGCTCGGCAGGGGCGAGCCCGTCGGGCCACGCGTCGGCATCGCGGTTCACCCAGACAGTAGCGACACCGAGTTCGCGCGCAGCCTGTACATCGCGCACTGGGTCGTCACCGACGTGCAGAAAGGCGTCCAATGGCACACCGCTGCGCGCGCTGGCCGCGCGGAACATGGCCGGATCGGGTTTTGCCGCACCGACCTCGGCCGCGGTCAGCGAGTGATCGAAGCTCGCATGCAACGGCGTATGCGCGATTTGTGAATTGCCGTTCGTCACCGAGACAAGGGTGTATCGTCGACGCAGCCGCCGCAGGGTGTCGATGACTTCCGCGTAGGGTGTGACCCGGTTGCGGGCGGCACGAAATACATCGCTCGCCGCATGCGCCGTTTCGACGCCGTACCCTTCCTCACGCAGCAGCGCTGCCAGGGAACGCAGTCGCAACTCGGTCAAATCGTGCGCGATCTCGGGGCGGGCCTGACCGAGCGCCAGACGGTGCGCCCGCAGCTGCTCTGGGCCGTACTTCGCGGTCAGCCGCGGCGCCTGGTGTGCGAGCCAGTCGTAGCACTCGACCTCTGCGGCATCGATCGCCGGACGACAGGGCCAAAGGGTGTCATCCAGATCGAAGCAGACTAGACGCACGTGCCCGAACACTTCGGATCAACCCGGCAATTCTTCTGTCGCGAG
The DNA here is from genome assembly GCA_965601425.1 of uncultured Chromatiaceae bacterium. Lineage (GTDB taxonomy): Bacteria > Pseudomonadota > Gammaproteobacteria > Chromatiales > Chromatiaceae > Thiosocius. Next base: position 1,845 of record CBFCWF010000043.1, read on the forward strand.
GGCCGGTTTGCCCCTCTTGACCAGCTTGTGCGACAGGTGCCGAATCAGCATGCGGGGCGGCATCCGTACCCAGTGCGATCGAACGAACAACAGCTGGTTGGCCAGCCGGCTGCGCCGTGAGCGCAAGGCCGTGGGCGCGAGGACTTGATCGAACAGGGCCGCCATCACCCGGTCCTTGGGACCAGGCGGCGCATGCGCATCGAGCGTCCCGCGAAACTCCGGCGAGACCTGCAGCCCGAGCAGGCGATGCGCGGTGCTGACGGCATAGTACAGCGGACGGGTACAGTCGAGCCGCTCGCCTCGTGCCAGGAGCCGCTGCTCTAGATCGGGCGTCACATTCCTGAAGTGCTCGAACAGGTCGCGGAAATCCATCACGTCTCTCAGTCCACCACGCAACTCGTCGTTCATGAAAAGATGGATTGCATTGTGCAACAGGATGTCCGTCGGGGAGAGCACCTGAATCTTCAGGCCGCAGGCATCGGTGACGGTCTCGGCCTGCTCCCAGAGGAGCGTCGCGTCGATCCGGATGCGACTGACCGGCGGCGCAAGATTATGGTGCAGGTCGACCTCGGTCTCCCGTTCCCGGTGGACCAATGGCGGGATTTCGTGCATCCAGTCACGATAGTAGCGCTGGTCGTAGCTGTCGAACTCACCGCTGGCTTCCCAGCCGCCCCGCAGCAGCGCACGCTCGGCCCGCGCTATCTCATGCGCCGGGACCATGAGATCGATGTCCGAAAGACTGCGCCAGCCACTCGGCGGCAGTTCCGCGGCCAGGTAGGCAACGCCCTTGAGCGCCATCAGTGGCACTGCTTCGTGCGCCAACAGATTCGCCACCGACCGGAGTTCGCGCATCGCCTGGCCCTGCACGTAGCGCGACTGCTTGAGCGCACCTTGCAGTTGATCTACCAGTCGCCGCGGCGCGGATTCGCGCAGCCCGCAATCATCCAACAGATGCAGGCAACGACCGAGCAGGCCCGCCTCGCGCGCCAGCGGCAGGAAGCCGTTCCACTCTTCGACCGTCCATGCTGCAGCCACTTCAGGCGCTCGCAGGAACCGTATCAGCAGATTCATCCGGACATACCGTCGCCCGCAACCTGTTCCGCAGTCAGGGCGGAGAGCTGATCGACCGCCCTGTCGAGTCGGCCAAACGTGAAAGTGTAACAGTCCATCTGCCGGACCAAGCGGCCCACCGCGCGAAACGCCGTCTCACCGAGCAGCTTGTAGTTGAAACAATTGTACGCGAGCTGCCGGAAGGCGTCTGTTTCGTCGATCGAACTGAGGTTCTCGACGGCACCGGCCCGATACCTGGGGAAGATCAGCCAGCGGGGGGTGGCGGGCTCTTGCTGACGCGCCAGGCTTTGCGCATCGGGACGCAGATGGCGCACGCGACCCTTGCGGGTCTTGGGATAGGTGGGGCCGAGCGGCGCCGCGCTGTCGAACGCCTGTATGGCCTCGATCGACGCGTTCTTCAGCGGGATGCCGCGCGGCATCGGCAGCAGTTCGAGGGTCTCCGGCCGCACCAGACCAAACTCGTCGGACAGCAGACGTGCACCACGCAGGCAGAGCGCCGCGGTCAGGGTGCTCTTGCCCGCCCCCGGGTTGCCCGGCAGTATCATCCCCGACCCGCCAAACGCCAGCGTGCCCGCATGCAGCATCAGGTAACGATGGGCGCTGATGGCGATGCACCAGTTCAGCCCCCACTCGTAGCTGGGGAACGCGTTTTCCGCAGGCTGCGGTTCGAACGGACGCAGGCCGTCGATTTCGAACAGCGCCTGTGGCTTTACCAGGCGGCGCAGCCCCCCGACCCGGCGGACCCGGACGTCGAAGTCGAGAAAATGCGGACCGTCACGACGGACGGCGTCACGGTAAAAGTAACTCAGCGTATCGAAGAAGGCGGCGTCGGACGACCGCACCCCGACCCGGAAGGGTCCTGTATCCAGGATCAGATGTTGCTCAGCCAAATGCGTCGGGACGCAAAGCCGCGTCCGCCCTAATCGGTTGCAGGAAAGCTCGATTCTACTAGCTCGGCCCGCTCAAGCGAGACCAGCGCAGCGATGACCTGTGTCTCTGCCGAGCCATCCAGCTCGACCGGACCGGCGTAGCGCTCGATGATGTTCGTGTGTGACGCCCAGTCATCGTCGACAATGGTCACGATCAGTGCCGGTAGATCGCTGAGAAAATGCGTCTCGCCTGTCGCGGGGTCGAACACTGGACCCTGGCCGGGTCCTCGATCCCAGACCAGCGCCGGGCCGCACCGGCGCCACAGCCGCATGGCTGCGCCGGTGGTCGGCGGGGTCGCCGCCCGACTCACCCCTTGATGAAGTTGAACTGGCTCACGGCCTGCGGATCGGTCGACAACAGGCAGGTCTGCCGGATGCCCTGGTAACCGGCGTCGCTGTTCAGCGTGCGCTGGGGATAGGGCAGCACGTTGCTGAGATCGTAGGCGACCGCGGTGCCGGTGCCGGGGTCCTCCAGGGTTCCGGCGTAGAGCTTGAAGAAGCCCTTGTTCCCGGGCACGTCCCGGTAGCATACGGTGTCGATTTCCTGCGTGTCGGCAGCCTGCGTGTCCTTGCCTCCGGACAGCATGCCATGGTATCCGGGCTTTTCAGCCGCTGTGGGGCCGGAATCCGAGGCGATCTTTTGACCTGCGGCCAGCATTCGGCTGCCGCCAGACAGCATCCCGTGGTAGCTGGTCAATTCGTGGTGTATCGTCAGCGAATTGGCGGTCTTCAGGACGCGATGGCTGATCACAGTGCCCTCGGTGGTCATGAAAACCCCGGCCTCCGGGTCGGTCTCGACAATGATCTTGCCACGCAGGTCGTCCGCGCCAACCGCTGTCGAAATCGGGGGTTGGTCGGGCACTTCCCAGTAGGTCAGCGGGGCATACGCGAAGCAATCGTCGCCCTGGCTGCAGGAGGCGCCGGACGGCACGAAGTCTTGCGTGCCGGCATCCGACGCAAACCCGTCCGCCAGGCATTGCACGATGCTGGAGTTGGCCAATGCAGACCCGGGGCGGAGCGTCAGCACTACCGGTGTAGCGGAGAGTGCCTTAAACAGCCTCCGCCGGTTGGAAGAGATCTTTTCGTCGTGAGCCGCCATTGCCGCTGCTTCTCCTGTCCTTTCGGCGCACTGCTTGCAAAACTCGCGCCATAAGAGCTAACTGATTGTTTCGCAAGGCGCCCGACAGGGTCGCGCTTGCCCGGATTCGGCATCTTGTCAAAATTACTGACACCGGGATGTACGCCAGCCGACCAACGTCGCGCATCGGCCTCCGTGGCACTGGCTTCGATGGAGTCTACACGCGCCGGGCCCCGTTCCAAAAGACCTTCGGTTCGGGCGCGTGCTTACAGGCAGGGCAATACCCGCGCGGCGACGAACTCCGAAAGCGGCCGCAGCGCGGCCCGCCGCTGACCGACCGAGACGATGTAGCCAAGCGTGCGGGGGATATCGGCCAGGTAACCCGGCTTGCCGTCGCGGTGATGCAATCGGGCGAAAATACCCGATGCTTTCAGGTGTCTCTGGACACCCATCAAGTCGAACCATTCGCAAAAAACCGGGCGATCCACCGAACCGATCACCCCAGCATCGCTGACCGCCCGATAGTATCCATCGACCCAGGCATCGACCTGGACGCCGGGCCAACTGACGTAACAGTCGCGCAGCAGCGAGACCAGGTCATAGGTGACAGGTCCCGCGACCGCGTCCTGAAAATCGATCACGCCGGGATTATTGTCCTGCGTGACCATCAGGTTACGTGAATGAAAGTCGCGGTGGACGCAGACCACCGGCTGGGCGAGCGCATTATCGACCAGGCGGTCGAAACTGTCGTCGAGCATTCGGCGCTCGCGTTTGCCGAGCGTCATGCCCAAATGCTCACGCAGCAGCCAGTCCGCAAACAATGCCATCTCCCGCAACAACAGCGTCCGGTCATAGGCTGGCAGCCCGTCAATCGGCACGGCGGACTGGAGCCTCAGCAGCTGCCGCAGCGCATCACCGTACAGTTGGTGCGCGGTATCCGGATTCAACGCCGCCAGGTAGGGGCGCGAGCCCAGGTCCTCCAGCAGAAGGAAACCTTTGTCGAGGTCCTGTTCGATAATGCGCGGGACATGCAGCCCCGCGGTGGCCATGCGTCCGGCGACCGCGACGAATGGCCGACAATCCTCCTTGTCGGGCGGCGCATCCATCGCGATAAGGGTCGAGGCATCGGGCAGGGTGACCCGAAAGTAGCGGCGAAAGCTGGCATCGGCCGAGGCCGGCGCGAGCTCGTGGGGCGGCAGTCCGCAGCGCGAAGCGAGCCATTCTTCAAGCTGCCGCAGGCGTTGTGGCATCGACACTCCCAAGACTCGCGAGGGCATCCAGATGACGACCAGGCGGCAATTGAAGAAATCCTTATTCTATGAGATTTTACCGCCTCTCGGGGCACCATCCCCGACGGCACCCCACCGTCGCATACCCAGGCATGCCGGCGCCACGCGCCTGCCCGCAGGACAGCACAACCGACAACGCGAAGAACAGCCACGTGTCAGGGACCCAAGCGATGATTCGCCAAGCATCAGGGCACGCCTGTCCGCGCCATGCGGCATTTTCCGGCATGCAGACTGCCGCCACGCTCTGCCTGTTGAGCAGCGTCGTGGCAGCAGCCCCCAACTGGGACTGTCGAAGCAGGCCCGACGGCACCGGCTGGCAGTGCGAAGAAGTCGCCCGGCCACCGGACACCCAGGCCAAAACGACAACGGCCGGGGGTGAGAGTAGTACAACGGCGCGCACGGACGTGCCCACGGACGCCCTCCCCAGCCCGACCGCCCGGGAAGACGCGCCGCGGCCGACCGCTCCGGCGGCCGCCACGACAGAAGCCAGCGACATCGCCCCCCCAGCGACCAGCCCTGACCACGCACCGGCCGACCCGGGCGAAACGGCCCCGCGCCAGCCCGGACAATCCGCCGCCGCGCCGCCAGAGGTCGAGGAAGAGCGGCCGACCGCACCGGGGCCCCATACGCCACATTACCCACAGCGGCTCGAAGCCACGGAAGACGTGTCGCTGGCCGCGCCGACGGCCGCTATCGCGGCCGGCACAGAGCCGCGGGCGGCGACAGTGCCGGCACTGGCCGGCAACGGCCCGTTGCCGGCCGACCTCGATGCGGGCATCGACTGGGACAGCTGTCCCAGCACGCTGGGACTGACAGCGGGACCTGTGGTCTCTGACAGCGCATTCGACGAGTCCCAGCCGATCGAGGTCAGCGCCGACGCGGCCGTCGCCGAGCTGGCACCGGAACGCGCGAGTTTCAGCGGCAAGGTCGACCTGACACAGGGCACGATGCGTATGCAGGCCGAGGAGTTGCAACTCGACCGGATCGCCGGCGAGATCAACGCCCAGGGCGATGTGCTGCTGATTCGTCCCGATGTCCGGGTCGCGGGCGAAACCGCGAGCTACAACCTGAACGAAAGGCGCGGCGACGTCGGGCAGGCGCGCTATCGGGTCAGCGCCGCGCGCGCGCGCGGCGATGCAGCGCATGCCGAGTTTCTCGGCGACGGCCTCAGCCGTTATCGGGACATCAGCTACACGACCTGTGCGCCGGGTGACGATGCCTGGATGCTCAACGCCGGCGAACTCGAGCTGGACCAGAACGAGGGACTCGGCACCGCCCGCCACGCCACGTTGCGGTTCAAGGGCGTGCCGCTGCTCTATGCACCGACGTTCACCTTCCCGACCGACGACCGTCGGCGCTCCGGTCTGCTGATACCTACGATCGGGCAGAGTTCGACCAACGGGTTCGACGTGAGCGTGCCCTACTACTTCAATCTCGCGGAGAATTACGATCTCACGCTGGCACCCCGACTAATGTCGAAGCGCGGCGCCATGCTCGGCGGTGAGTTCCGCGCACTGACCCCGACGACCGAGGCCGTGCTGGAGGCGGAGTTCCTGCCCAACGACCGGATCTACGACGCCAATCGCGGCGCAGCGCGGTTGCGCAGCAGCACCCGGTTCAACGCACGCACCGTCGGCAACCTGCGGCTCGGGTATGTCTCGGACGATGACTACCTGGAAGACCTGGGCAACAGTCTGGCGGCCACCAGCACGCGATACGTGGAACGCGCCGGCGAGCTGAACTACTACGGAGATACCTTCGACGTGCTCGGGCGCCTGCAGTACTACCAGACAATCGACCCGGCAATTCCGCCCAGGGCACGACCATACAGCCGCCTGCCGCAGCTGCTGGTCGATCTGAACGACCCTTACGGCCTTGCCGGAAGCACCTATCATCTGGACGCCGAGTACGTGAACTTCCACCGGGAAAATTCTCTGCGCGGTCATCGGGTCAACCTGTTCCCGCGCATCAGTCTGCCACTGCGCGAAACCTGGGGTTTCGTCGAACCGAAGGTCGGCGCCCACTACACGACCTATCGGCTGGACGATCAGCTGGTCGGCCTGGACGACTCGCCGTCTTCGTTCACCGGCCTTTTCAGCCTCGACAGCGGACTGTATTTCGACCGCAGCACAAGCTATTTCGGGGATGCCGCGGTCCAGACACTGGAACCGCGCGTTTACTACCTGTACGTCCCCTACACCGATCAGTCGGATCAGCCGGTGTTCGACACGGGCCTGTTCGATTTCAACTTCGACAACCTGTTTCGTGAGAACCGATTCAATGGACCGGATCGATTCGCCGACGCCAACCAAGCGACCCTGGCGCTGACCAGCCGCTTCATCGCTGACGCGACTGGCGCGGAACTGCTCCGTGCGAACATTGGTCAGATCTTTTACTTCCAGGATCGTGAAGTCACGCTACCGGGCGAAATCGCCACGACTGATAACCGCTCCTCGTTTGTCGGTGAGCTGGCCGCGGAATTCGGCGCCGGCTGGCGCGCACGCGCCGGCCTGCAGTGGGATCCTCATGCCGATGGCGGCGGAAACACCGAGCAGGGCCTGGTTCAGATCAACTACCGCGACCCCGACCGGCGTACGTTCAACGCGGCCTACCGCCTGCGCGACGGGGTCACCGAGCAGACCGATCTGGCGATCTATTGGCCGATAAACGACGCGTTCAGCGTCATCGGCCGGCATAATTACTCGCTGCAGGAGGACCGGCTGCTCGAGGCACTCGTCGGGGTCGAGTATGGTCGCTGCTGTTGGCGCATCCGCGGGTTACTCCGTCAATTCGCAAACAGCAGCGGGGACGACACGAACCTGGGTTTCTTCGTCCAGCTCGAACTACGCGGTCTGGGCCGCCTAGGCAACGACATCGATGAGGTTTTGGAACGCGGTATCTACGGCTACCGTGAGGATTATTATGATTAGAATCATACTCTTCAGGGTCCTTCTACCCGTCATCCTGGCCTGCACTCCGACATTCGTCACCGCGGCGGAAGAACGCGAGCCGGTGCTGATCGACCGCATCATCGCGGTCGTCGGCGAGGACGTCGTGATGCTCAGTGAGCTGCGCGTCGAGTCGAGGAAGATCGAGCAACGCCTCCGCCAACAGGGTGTCTCACCGATGCCGAGCGCCACGGCGATCCAGCAACAGGCATTCGAAAAACTGGTAATGAACAAGCTGCAGCTGGCCGAGGCGGCGCGCATCGGGATCGAGGCGGACGAAGAGACACTGTCTCGGGCGATCGCGTCGATCGCCGAGAACAACCAGCTGAGCGTGTCAGAACTGCGCGCTGCGCTCGAGGCCGAAGGGATCGATTTCGACGCCTTCCGGCTCTCGATGCGTGACGAAATCGTGATTCGACGCCTGCGCAGCCGAGAGGTGACCAACCGTATCCAGGTGACCAAATCCGAGATCGACAACTATCTCGAGCGCAGTGGAGGCGCTGGTGGACGGGAGGCGGTCTATCTGCTCTACATCCTTATCGCGACGCCGGACGGGGCCTCGCCCGAGCAGCGCGAGGAGGCGCGGGTGAAGGCGACGCAAGTGGTCGAAAAGCTGCAGGGTGGCGCGGACTTCCGCCGACTCGCGCAACAGGTGTCGGACAGCAGCAACGCGCTGGAGGGGGGCGACCTCGGCTGGATTCAGATCGATCGCGTACCACCGGCGCTGCAGACCTACGTCGCCACGATGAACAAGGGCGAGACCCGCGGACCGATCGCGGCCGGGCTCGGCTTCCATATCATTCAGCTGGCCGACGTCCGCTATGGCAACGCAAACATCGTGCGCCAGACGCATGCCCGCCACATCCTGATCCGTACCAACGAGGTTACATCGGACCAGGACGCGCGGCGTCGCCTGCAGCAGCTGCGCGAGCGCATCGTCAATGGCGACGACTTCGATACCCTCGCCCGCGCGAATTCCGATGACAAGGCTTCGGCGATCAAGGGCGGCGACCTCGGCTGGACCAATCCCGGCGACATGGTGCCCGACTTCGAGGCAACGATGGACAGGCTCCAGGCAGGTGAGGTCAGTGACCCATTCAGGACCGAGTTCGGCTGGCATATCGTCCAGGTCCTGGAGCGGCGCGAATACGATGCGACCGACGAGACCCGACGAGACCGCGCACTTCAGGCGGTTCGCGAGGAAAAGGCCGAAGAGGCGCTGGAGGCCTATCTGCGCAAGCTGCGCGACGAGGCATACATCGAGTTGCGCCTCGACGACATGGACAGCTGACTTGGCGCATCCCGTGCTGGCCATCACGCCCGGCGAGCCAACCGGTATCGGGCCCGACCTGAGCGTACAGATCGCCCAACAGGCCTGGCCGGTGCCGCTGGTCGCGATTGCCGACCCCCAGATGCTGTCGAGCCGTGCCGCCGAACTCGGCCTGGTGCTCGACATCTGCCCGGTCGGCAGCGTGCCACCGGACGTTCCAGCGGCCGCCGGCACCCTCTATGTCAATCCTGTACCGCTACGTGCACCAAGCCGCCGCGGCCAGCTCGACACGCGCAATGCGGGCTATGTGCTGGACGCGCTGGAGCGGGCCGTGGCCGGTTGTCTGGAAGGACGTTACGCGGCCTTGGTGACCGGACCCGTGCACAAGGGGGTGATCAACGACGCCGGCATCGCGTTCACGGGCCACACCGAGTTCCTGGCGCAGCGCACCGGCGGCCACCCGGTGATGATGCTCAGTTGCCCGAGTCTTCGGGTCGCCCTGGCGACTACGCACCTGCCGTTGCGCCACGTGGCCGACGCGATCACGCCCGCGCTGCTGGAGCAGGTGCTGCATGTCCTGGATCACGACCTGCGCCGCCGATTCGGTATCCGGCAGCCGCAGATACTGGTCTGCGGCCTGAATCCGCATGCCGGGGAGGACGGACACCTCGGACGTGAGGAAATCGACGTGATCGAACCGGTGCTGGAACGCCTGCGCAAACAGGGTCTGCACCTCGAAGGGCCGCTGCCGGCCGACACGCTGTTCTCCAAGGCCAACCTGGCACGGGCCGACGCGGTCCTGGCCATGTATCACGATCAGGGCCTTCCGATACTCAAACACCTCGGTTTCGGCGAGGCGGTGAACACCACGCTCGGGCTTCCGATAGTGCGTACCTCCGTCGACCACGGCACGGCGCTCGATCTCGCGGGATCGGGCCGCGCAGATTGCGGCAGTCTACGCGCAGCGATCGGCCAGGCCCTTTCGATGACCCGCTGAACGGCGCGGCGACCAGCTCCGGGATCAGCTGACTGCGGCCTCGATCCTGGCCTTGACCTGCAATGCCACCTCAAGCGCACGCAGACCGACGCGGCCTCCAACCAGCGGCGCTTCGCCGTCAGTTACCGCGCGGACAAAGGCGTCGATCTCTGCATCGAGCGGTTTAACGGGCTCAATCGCGATGCGCTCCGTGACGATCTCCGGCCAGCGCTCGTCCGGCCTCGCCTGCGGATAAGCGACGTCAAGCCGCTGCTCGATGAAATCCAGCGACTGGTAGCGATGATGCTGGAAGACACGGATCCGGCGCATCTTTTCGCGCGAGACTCGGCTGGCGATCACGTTGGCCACTGCGCCGTTTTCGAACTCGATGCGGGCATTGGCGATATCGATATGGTCGGTCAATACCGCGGCCCCAGCAGCAGAGATGTGCGAAATCTCCGTGTTCATCAAAGACAATACGATGTCGATGTCATGGATCATCAGATCGGATATCACGTCGACATCGGTTGCGCGGGCGACAAACGGACTCATGCGATGCGCCTCGATGAAACGCGGCCCTTCAATCCGTTCCGCGAGCGCCATCACCCCGGCATTGAAGCGTTCGAGGTGTCCGATCTGCAGAATGACACGGGCGCGATCGGCGGCCGCGACGATCTCGGCGCCCTCCGCGACCGTCGTTGCGATCGGCTTCTCCAGCAGCACGTGGATACCCCGATCGAGAAACTGTCGCGCCACCGGCAGGTGCACCGTGGTGGGGACGACGATGCTTACCGCATCGACCCGGTCGAGGAGTCCGCTGGCCTCGGTGTACGCGGCACAGCCTGCCTCGGCAGCGACCGCCGCCGCCCGCTGCGGATCCGAGTCGACCACACCGACCAGATCAACATCCGGATGTCGCGCATAGATCAGGGCGTGAAAACGGCCAAGATAGCCGACACCCACGACTCCAACGCTGAGGTGTTTTGGCACGGTGCTGTCCTTTGGTCGGCGCGAACGCGCACGAGCCTAGCACAGCGGATCAGCGCCGCATATCACCCGTCATGCATGGATAGCTGCAGACAGTCTCGGACTTCAGCCTGACCTGTCCGTCGGTGGCTGAGGCCTGCGCCTGGATTCCGATGGTTACCGTCAACGCGAGCACAACGGCCAGGACGAGAAGCCCAAAGGGATCCGCCCTACCGGAGGCTCGGGATACAGGAATGCGCATCGCATCACCCTCCGTTCGTGTCATACGCCAAACCCGGCCGATCATCATGTGGCAGCACCGCGCCCGCGCGACCAAAATCGCGGAAGCGGCGCGACAGCGCATTGTCGCACCTGTAGTGGCACACAAGCATGCCATTCCTATTTCGCGGCATCGCTGGTTTCTCCCGTGGCACCCGCGGCCTTGAGTGTCTCGACGATTGCGTCATGCCCACTGACTTCTGCGCGACTCAGTGCCGTTTTCCCAGTCGAATCCTTGAGGTTCACGTCGGCCCCTGCTACCAGCAGCAGGTCGACGAGTTCCTTGTGGCCCAGTGCGCTCGCCGCCATCAGCGCGCTCGTGCCGCTGCCGTCAACCGCGTTGACATCTGCCCCTGCGGCCAAAAGTACCAGTGCGGTGCGTCGGTTGCCGTTGAAACCGGCCACGACAAGCACCGGCCGGCCGGTGGCGTTCTTGGTGTTCGCATCGACCCCCTGTACGAGCAGGTCGCGCACCTCCGAGGTCCGGCCGGCCGTGGCCGCCGCTACCAGACGAACGTCCGCCTCCATTGCGAATACCGGTGCCGGCGCCACGAGCCAAACGCCGAGCAAGAGCCAAATGACATTGCGCACTCGCACTTCTCCAAGGTCCTCGAGAGATCGCAATTTCCAATCTCACAGCGACCCTCAGTGACTATGTCGGCAAGATTGGCGATGCCTGTAATTCCCTTGCTTTTCATTCCCCCTGACAGTAGCTTCCTACACAAACAGACCGGAGTCGGGCGCATGAACCAACAAGATATCCACAGCATCGAGGTCGGCGTCGAGACCTCGTATATCGACGATCAGTCCGACCCGGACGCAGACCGTTATGTCTTCGCCTATACGATCACGATCAGCAACAGGGGCAATTCGCCGGCCAAGCTGATTAATCGTCACTGGCTGATCACCGATGCAAACGGCAAGGTGCAGGAGGTGCGCGGTGAGGGCGTCGTCGGCGAGCAGCCCTATCTGCGTCCCGGCGAGGTGTTTCGCTATACCAGCGGCACGGTCATCGAAACCCCGGTGGGGACGATGGAAGGCGAGTACGAAATGATGGCGGACAACGGTGACGCATTTATGGCGCCGGTCGACCGATTTTCGCTGTCGGTGCCACGCGTGCTGCACTAGAGCCGACCAGAGCCGACTTCGCCGGGAACCCGCATTGGCCGTTTACGCCGTTGGTGATATCCAGGGCTGCTACGACGAATTGCGGCGCGCACTCGACGCGGTCGACTTCGATGCTGCCAGCGACCGGCTCTGGTGTGTTGGAGACCTGGTCAATCGCGGCCCCGACTCGCTAGGCGTGCTGCGTTACGTCCGTGGGCTGGGTGAGGACGCCGTCTGTGTGCTGGGCAACCATGACCTGCACCTACTCGCGCTCGCCGCTGGCAACGGAAATCCCAAGGACGAACTCAGCCTGGCGGCGGTGATGAAAGCACCGGACAGCGACGAACTGCTGGACTGGCTGCGCGGGCGGCCGCTGCTGCATTACGATGCCGACCTGGACTTCATGATGCTGCACGCCGGCCTGCCGCCGCAGTGGGATTTTCCGACCGCGATCGCCTGTGCGCGGGAAGTAGAGGATGTGCTGCGCGGTGACGAGCACCGCGACTACTTCATGCACATGTATGGCAACAAGCCGAACCGTTGGGATCCGGGACTTCGCGGCATGGCGCGCTGGCGGTTCATCACCAACTGCCTGACACGACTACGCTTCTGCGGCGAGGACGGCCGTCTTGCATTGAAGGAGAAGGGGCCGCCAGGCAGCCAGGCCCGGGGCCGCGTGCCCTGGTTCGAGCACCCGCAGCGCGCCAGCCGGAATCAGCGCATCGTTTTCGGCCACTGGTCGACCCTCGGTTATTGCGCCGCCCATAACGTATGGGGCTTGGATACCGGCTGCCTTTGGGGTGGCGCACTGACCCTGCTGCGGCTCGATCATATTCCGCCCCAACCCTTCTCGATGTCGTGCACCGGTTCGCAGGCACCGGGCAATTTCGCCTGACTGGCCAACAACCCCGGCAGGTTCGCCATTCAGGAGAGTTCCATGCCACGAGCCATGTTGCACCCGTAGACTATCTTCACCATCTCGCGCCGGATCTTTGTCCGAGATCACGCGCTGCTCCTTGGGCGAGACGTCATCGACATCGACTCCAAACAGGTAGCTGTCGAGATCGAATCGCTTGAGCATCATCTTCGTGTGGAAGTTGTTCTCCTGATTGGGATTGACATCCACCATCAAAGAAGGGTCGCCAAGGCAAGCGAAAACCCTGTTCGAACAAGCGTTTAGTTGACGCCCTCGAGGGCCTCCCATTCGGAGACGGGCGGATGGTGGATGATCTGCACATGTGTGCCGTCGGGGTCGTAGCAATAAAAGCTGCGGGCCCCGTCACGGTGCGTGCGCGGCTCGGTACGCATACGCACGCCATGCGATCCGAGCCAGGTGAACCAGGCATCGACATCATCGGCATTGGCAACGAAAAACCCGATATGGTCGAGGCGCTGCGCCGATTCGTCGCGTACATGGTCGGTGTCAGTCTGGTGCAGGGCCAGATTGTCACCGCCGGAGGTCAGATAGAGATTACGCTCGTCGGGGCGCCATTCCACCTGCATGCCGATCAAGTCAACGTAGAACCGCTCGCAGGCTGCAAGGTCGCGCACAAACAGTGCGACATGGCGCAACCCGAAGCCAAGGTTGGGGCGGCTCATTCGACCTCCACGAGTTCGAAATCATGGGTGATCTCGGCCGTCTCTCCCAGCATGATCGAGGCCGAACAGTATTTCTCCGCACTCAGTTTAACGGCGCGCTCCACCGCGTTCGCCGCCAAACCCTTGCCGCCGACACGAAAATGCGCATGGATGCGGGTGAACACCTTGGGATCCTTTTCCGCCCGCTCGGCTTCCAGATCCACCTCACAGAATCTGACGTCGTGACGGCCACGGCGCAGGATCAGCAACACATCGAACTGCGTGCAGCCGCCCATACCCATCAGGAGCATCTCCATGGGCCGCACACCAAGGTTCCTTCCCCCGTGATCCGGAGGCCCATCCATCACCACGGCATGCCCGCTGCCTGATTCAGCCAGCATGGTCACCCCGTCCACCCATTTGATTCGCGCTTTCATCGGCACTGCGTCACAAAACCAGGGTGACGAGGCTAGCATAGTTCGACAAGGTCGAGCAGCCTGCCTAGAATTCTGTCGTAGCTTCGTATCGAGCCGCCATGCCCCAAGCCGACCACTATCAAGCCGACCCCCACAGCAGCATCGCGCAGCCTCCGCCGCGGGATCCGGAATGGCTGAAGCCGTTTCTCGGACATTGCCACCGGCGGCGCTACCCGGCCAAAACCGAATTCATCCATCCGGGCGACCCGGCCGACAGCCTTTTTTACCTGGTCTCCGGCCAGGTGACCGTCTTCATCGAGGACGAGGACGGCCGCGAAATCATCCTGACCTACCTCAACAAAGGGGATTTCATCGGCGAAATGGGCCTTTTCATGCCCATGCCCAAGCGCTCGGTGATGGTCCGCACACGAAGCTCCTGTGAGCTCGCCGAGATCTCCTACAGCAAGCTCGAGCAACTGTTTGGTGGCGACCTGCGCAGCTACGCCAAAGACATCCTGTACGCCCTCGGCCGTCAGCTCACCGAGCGCCTAGCGGCGACCAGTCAGAAGGTCAGCCACCTGGCGTTTCTCGACGTGACCGGACGTATCGCCGGCACCCTGCTCGAGCTGTGCCGCCAGCCCGATGCGATGACTCACCCCGATGGCATGCAAATTCGGATCACTCGTCAGGAGATCGGGCGCATCGTCGGCTGCTCGCGCGAGATGGCCGGGCGCGTCCTGAAAGAGCTCGAGGAACGTGGGCTGATCCACGTGAAGGGCAAGACGATCGTGGTATTCGGTACCCGCTGACCCTGCCGAAGTGCAGGTGCGGCCCCGCGTGGATGCCACGCCGGGCAAACCGCCGTGCCGAGCTCAGGCGAACAGCTCGGCCAGCCGGGCACCCGGGTCGTCGGCACGCATGAGGGCCTCACCGACCAGGAACGCATTGACCTTGTGCTGGCGCATCAGGCGCACATCCTCGGGCGCGAGGATCCCGCTCTCGGTCACCACCAGACGGTCGCCCGGGATCCGGTTCAACAGATCGAGGGTGGTCGTCAGCGTGACTTCGAACGTGCGCAAGTTGCGATTATTGATCCCAATCAGCAGGTTGCCCGTGCGCAACGCCCTTTCCAGCTCCTGCTCATCATGCACCTCGATCAATACGTCCATGCCGAGTTCCTGCGCACGGTCGTTCAAGCGGTCCATTTGTCGGTCGTCCAGGCAGGCCGCGATCAATAGGATGCAATCGGCACCGATCGCGCGTGCTTCGACCACCTGGTAGGGATCGACAATGAAATCCTTACGGATCACCGGCAGCTCGCAGGCCGCACGCGCGTGCTGCAGGTTCGCATCGCTGCCCTGGAAGAAATCCACGTCGGTCAGCACGGAAAGGCAGGCCGCGCCGCCGGCCGCATAGCTGCGCGCGATCTCGGCCGGGCGAAAATCCTCGCGCAACACCCCCTTGGACGGCGATGCTTTCTTGATCTCGGCGATTACCGCCGGCAGTCCGGCCGCAACCTTCGCCGCCAGCGCGGCCGCGAAGCCACGCGGCGTATCGGCACCCCTCGCCTGCTCGGCAAGCTCCGCCTCGCCGATGCGCGTCCGGCGCACAGCGATCTCTTCGTGCTTGCGCGCAACAATCTTCTTCAGGATGTCCGGGGTGCCGTTCATTCGAAGCCCTGCGACATTACGACCAGGCGGTCGAGGCGGCGGCGCGCCTCGCCGCTGGCGATTGCCTGGTCGGCCTTGCGCACGCCGTCCTTGAGAGAACCGGCCAATCCGGCAACGTAGATCGCCGCACCGGCATTGAGCACGACGATGTCGCGCGCCGGACCCGGCGTGTCGTCCAGCACGCTGATGATGGTCTTTACGCTCTGCTCCGGACCATCAACACAGACCGCCTCGAGCGGGCTGCGGCTGAACCCGAAGTCTTCCGGTCGTATCGAGTAGCGGTGCACTGCGCCGTCCCAGAGTTCGGCGACTTCGGTCGCGTCGCCGATGCTGATCTCGTCGAGACCGTCATTCGAATGCACGACCATGACATGCCGGCTGCCGAGGCGACGCAGGACCTCGGCGACCGGCTCCAGGAGATCGTCGCTGAAGACGCCAAGCAGCTGGTTGGGCACCCCGGCCGGATTGGTCAGCGGACCGAGGATGTTGAATATGGTGCGCACACCCATCTCCCGTCGCGGCCCGATCGCATGCTTCATCGCGCCGTGATGCCCCGGTGCGAACATGAAACCAACTCCGACCTCGCGGACGCATTGACCGACCTGGGCTGGTGTAAGGTCCAGCCGCAGCCCGGCCGTCTCCAGCGCATCGGCACTCCCCGACTTGCTGGATACCGAGCGATTACCATGCTTCGCGACATGACAGCCGGCAGCGGCCGCGACGAACATACTGGCGGTGGATACGTTGAACGTCCCCGACGCATCGCCGCCTGTCCCGACGATGTCCACGGTGTGAGCGAGGCCGCTGATGTCGACGCCCGAGGCCAGTTCACGCATTACCGCCGCCGCCGCGGCGATCTCGTTAATTGTCTCGCCCTTCATACGCAGACCCACCAGGAAACCGCCGATCTGTGCCGGGCTTGCGCCACCGGTCATGATGGTCCGCATAACGTCGGCCATGTCTTCGGTACTCAGATCGCGGTGCCCGACGACCTCGGCAATCGCCAGCTTCATGTCCATGATGGTCTCCTCGTCTTGTTGATTACCTGCGATCGAGAAAATTCTTCAGCAGGCGATGCCCGTGCTCAGTCAGGATCGATTCGGGATGGAACTGCACGCCCTGCACATCCAGCTCACGGTGCCTGACCCCCATGATCTCGTCGACCGCGTCGCTCCGCTCGGTCCACGCAATGACCTCGAGACAGTCCGGCAGGCTCGCACGCTCGATGACCAGGGAATGGTAGCGGGTTGCCTCGAACGGGTTGGGCAGATCGCTGAACACCCCGGCGGACGTATGGTGGATAGGCGACGTCTTGCCATGCATGACCTCCCGTGCATGGACGATCTGACCACCAAACGCCTGACCGATCGCCTGGTGGCCCAGACAGACGCCGAGGATCGGAATCCTTCCGGCGAACGCGTCGATCGCCGCGACCGAAACCCCCGCCTCGTTCGGTGTGCAGGGCCCGGGAGAAAGCACCAGCTGTTGCGGGGCGAGCGCGGCGATACCGGCGACATCGATCTCGTCGTTGCGGACGACCTTCACATCGACACCGAGCTCACCGAAATACTGCACGATGTTGAAGGTGAAGGAGTCATAGTTGTCGATCATCAGCAACATGCTCAACCCTCCCCGTCATCACAGGGGTGGCTGTCCAGCCCCGCCTCGGCCAGCGTCACCGCGCGGAACACCGCCCGGCCCTTGTTCATGGTCTCCTTCCATTCCAGATCGGGAATCGAGTCCGCCACGACGCCGGCGCCCGCCTGGATATGTAACTGGCCATCCTTTATCACCGCAGTCCGTATCGCGATCGCGGTGTCCATATTGCCGTTCCAGGACAGATAGCCGACCGCACCCGAGTAGACGCCGCGCCGGACAGGTTCGAGTTCGTCGATGATCTCCATGGCCCTGATCTTCGGCGCGCCGGATACGGTGCCCGCCGGGAAGGTCGCGCGGAGTACGTCGATCGCGCTCATCCCAGGGTTGAGCTGGGCGGTGACGTTCGAGACGATGTGCATCACGTGCGAGTAGCGCTCCACCACCATCCTGTCGGTGAGCTTGACGCTGCCGATGCGCGCCACGCGCCCGGTGTCGTTGCGACCGAGGTCGATCAGCATCAGGTGTTCGGCCAACTCCTTCGGGTCGGCCAGCAGCTCGGCCTGTAGCGCCCGGTCCTCCTCGTCGGTATGACCGCGCCGCCGCGTGCCGGCGATTGGCCTCACCGTGATCTCGCCATCCTCGAGACGCACCAGGATCTCGGGCGAGGAACCGACGATCTGGAAATCGCCGAGGTCGAGGAAGTACATATAGGGTGACGGGTTCAGACCACGCAGGGCCCGGTACAGGTCCAGCGGCCGTGCCTGAAAAGGGATCGACAGTCGCTGCGAGATCACGACCTGCATGCAGTCGCCGTCGAGAATGTACTGCTTGATGCGCTCGACTGCGCGCTTGAAGCCACGCTCGGTGAACCCGGACACGAAATCGGTCTCGCTGACGTCGCGGCTGCGGCGCGGGCGATGTCTCGGGGCGCCCTGCTGCATTCGCTCGATCAGACCCCGAATCCGTCGGTTGGTGTCCGCCAGGGTGTCGCCGCGACCCACGTCGGCATGCACAATCAAATACATACGCCCGCTCAGGTTGTCGAACACGACCAGCTCGTCGGACACCATCAGCAGGATATCCGGACAGCCGAGTGGGTCGGGTTTGTCCGGATTGCGCAGACGTGGCTCGATGTAGGTCACGGTCTCGTAACCAAAATAACCTACGAGGCCGCCGCCGAAACGCGGCAGCCCGGGGAGTTCGGGCACGCGAAACCGGGCCCGGAATGCCTCGATGAATGCGAGCGGATCCTCGGCTGTGGCGCTCTCCACCGGCTCGCCATCCCTCTCGACGGTGATCCTGTCACCCGAAACCCGCAAAACGGTGCGGCAAGGTAGCCCGATGATCGAATAGCGGCCCCATTTCTCGCCACCGTGGACAGACTCGAACAGGAAGCCGAAAGGGCCTTCAACCAGTTTTAGATAGACGCTGAGGGGTGTATCGAGGTCGGCCAGCACCTCGCACACCACGGGGATGCGATTAAAACCCTGCGCTACCAGGGCATCGAATTCGTTGGGGGTCATGACTCACTCTCCACACATGAAAAACCGTCGAGACACGCGGCGAGGGGTTCAGCGCCGCCATCGCGTGTGCGGGAGGTACGTCCTGTGATGTGCGGGGAAGGTCATCAGCCGGAGAATATCGGGATCTGTCAGGGCTCCAACCATAGCCAAAAACGTCTTTATCGCCAAGATCTTCCGGCCGACGACCCGGGCGGCGGTCGATCGCGAACCATCCGATGGAACAAGAATATTGACATTTCAGTAAATACTTATATACTACTTCTCCATCGACGCCGCTTATCGCCAGCCAACGGAAGCGAAGACGGCACGAACAAAACTCACGGGCTGATGCCCAACAGACATTAACTGGAGATCTCCGTTATGAAAAAAATCATCGCTATCGCCGCCGTGCTGGCTACCGCTCAGGCTTCTGCGTTCTGGGGTAACGGCTGGGACAACAACCGCAACAACGGTTACGGCTATGGCAACGGCGCGACCAACGGCGTGTTCGACGGCACCGGCGACGCCG
>CBFCWF010000044.1:0-21029 GCA_965601425.1 uncultured Chromatiaceae bacterium
GTCGGGCGAGTCGTTTTCGTACAGGGGGATACGCGAGAAGCGCGGCGCCGGATCCTTCTCGAGATACCCGCCGACGGTCTGGTCGGCCGGGGCGGCCTGCAGCACGGTACGCGGGGTCATCACGTCTTTCGTGCAGACCGAGCGGAAGCGCAGCAGGTTGCGGATGATGTCCGACTCGTGCTGCTCGAAGACACCATCCTTGGCCCCGATATCGGCCATCGCGAGAAAGTCGCTGCGCGTGAAGGCGCTGCCGACGTCCTCCTTCTTCAAGGCCCGGGTCACGAACTGGCTGAACCACACCAGCGGCGACAGCAGGCGGATGACCAGGTCCAGCGAGCGCGCGGTGAACGGCGCCAGTTCCTGCCAGTAGTTCGCCCCCAGCGTCTTCGGGATCAGCTCCGACAAGACCAGGATCGCCAGCGTCATCACCGCCGGGACCAGCAGCCCGGTGATCAGCGGATGGGCATCGGCCCAGAGCTTGGCGGCCTGGTCGCCGACGCCGATGGCGCCGACCGTATGGGCGATCGTGTTGAGCGTCAGGATTGCCGCGAGCGGCCGATCGATGTTTTCCTTGAACGACTGCAGGCGATGACCGAGCGGGCCGCCCTCGCGCACCTTGATCTGTGCATAAGACGGCGTGATGCTCAATAGCACCGCCTCCCACAGCGAGCAGAGGAACGAAGTCACGATCGCGACCGCGAAAAAGAGAATCAGCAGGCTATACACAGATCGACCCGCGGCGGGGGTTCGGGGGGAACGACAAGACACAGGCACCGCGGAGACATGCGCCCCCACAGTACAGCGAGCCGGACGGCAGCGGGCGGCACAACCGGGTAGGCCTCAGAAGGGGATATCGTCTTCGAAGCTGTTGTCGACGGGTTCCGGCTGGGACTGCTGCGGACGCGCCCCGCCGGACGAAGCACCGCGCGACTGGGACGGTGCAAAATCGGCACTGCCGCCGCGGCTGTCGAGCATCTGCATCTGGTCGGCGATGACCTCGGTGGTATAACGGTCCTGGCCCTGCTGATCCTGCCACTTGCGGGTCTGGAGTTTGCCCTCCAGGTAGACCTTCGACCCCTTCTTCAGGTATTCGCCGGCGATCTCCGCCAGCCGGCGGAACATCACCACCCGGTGCCATTCGGTCTTTTCCTGGTTCTCGCCGGTATTCTTGTCCTTCCAGGTCTCCGAGGTCGCTACCGTGATATTGCACACTGCCCCCCCGTTGGGCATGTACCGGACCTCCGGATCCTGCCCCAGATTGCCGATCAGAATAACCTTGTTCACGCCTCTGCTTGCCATGGTTCCTCCTCTGGGCGGCAGTCGCGTACCCGCACCGCCGGGTGTTGCGAATTGCCCGGCAGTCTACGCCGGCCGGGCGACAATTTCATCCAACGCCACGTCGTCCAGCCGTTCGCGGTCGACCTTGAGATATGCGACCCCCTCGTCGGCGACGACCACTGCCTCGACGACACCCGGCACGCGCAGTAGGCGATCGACCAGGTCACCGCCGTCGTCGACCGAGTCGAGATTGACCAGGCGGCTGCTGTAGCGGCCGGGCTTACGCATACCGCTGGCGACCAGCAGCCAGATCAACGCGACCAGCGCACCGGCCTCGAACACCGCGGTCAGCCCGAAGTGTTGGTGCACCGTGCCACCGACCAGCCCGCCGACGAAGGCGCCGGCGAACTGTGACGTGGAGTACACGCCCATCGCGGTGCCCTTCGCATCGACCGGTGCGACCTTCGAGACCAGCGACGGCATCACCGCCTCCAGCAGGTTGATCGCGGTGAAGAAGACCAAGAGCGCGCCGACGAAACCCCAGAATGCGCTGGCGAACATGCCCAGCGCGAACTGGGCGAGCGACAGCGCCGCCACCGCACCAAGCAGCACCTGCTTCATCATCCCGCGCTTCTCGGCGATGATCACGAACGGCACCATCGCGACCAGCGAGAGCAGCATCACCGGCAGATACAGCGTCGAGTGTTGCACCGGCGCGAGGCCCAGGTCGCGCAGCACCAGGGGTATCGACAGGAAAAGCGCAGTGAGAATCAGGTGCAAGGAGAATATGCCCAGGTCCAGTCGCCACAGGTCCGAAAAACTGAACACCCGCCGGAACATCGCCGGCACGGCCTCTGCATCTCGATGGGTCATGCTGCGGGTCGGGGTCGGTACGACCAGCGCGACCAGCGCGATGGCCACCAGGGCCAGCACCGCGGTCAACCAGAAGATACCGCTGACACCGATCAGGCGGCCGAGCAGCGGGCCCGCCAGCAGTGCGAGCATGAATGACAAACCGATGGTCATCCCGATGGTTGCCATCGCCTTGGTGCGGTTCTCCTCGCGCGTCAGGTCCGCGGCCAGTGCCATCACCGCGGCCGAGATCGCGCCGGCACCCTGCACGGCGCGACCGATGATCACCAACCAGACATCGTCGGCCGACCCCGCGATCGCGCTGCCTAGCGCGAACAGCAACAAGCCGCCGAAGATCACCGGCTTGCGGCCGATGCGGTCGGACAACAGACCGAATGGGATCTGCAGCGCGGCCTGGGTCAGACCGTAGATGCCGACCGCGAGGCCGGTCAGGAACGGCGTCGCACCGGGCAGGCCCTCGGCGAACAGCGCAAACACCGGCAGGATCAGGAACAGACCGAGCATGCGTACGCCGTACACACCGGCCAGGCCGACAGTCGCGCGCATCTCGCCCGCGCTCATCTTTATCGTCGACTTCTCTCGCACCGCCGTACCCGGAAAAGATTTCCGCGTATGTTACCCGGAATCACCCGCAGGCGCCCCCGGGCCGACACTGGACGATGCGGGCTGGGGCATGTCCAGATCGACGTTTCACGACGCCCGCGGCTCCCGTAGAATCGGGGGGTTTGAGCCGTTGCAGCAGCGATCATGGACACGATTCATATCCGGGGCGCCCGCACCCACAATCTAAAGAACATCAATCTCGAGCTGCCGCGCGACCGGCTGATCGTGATCACCGGCCTGTCCGGTTCCGGCAAGTCATCGTTGGCCTTCGACACCATCTATGCAGAGGGCCAGCGGCGCTACGTCGAATCGCTGTCGGCTTACGCACGGCAGTTCCTGTCGATGATGGAAAAACCCGACGTGGACCAGATCGAGGGCCTGTCACCGGCAATCTCGATCGAGCAGAAGACCACCAGCCACAACCCGCGCTCTACGGTCGGTACCATCACCGAGATCTACGATTACCTGCGGCTGCTGTTCGCGCGTGCCGGCACGCCGCGCTGCCCGAGGCATGGCGAGCACCTCGAGGCACAGACGGTAAGCCAGATGGTCGATCAGGTGCTGGCCCTGCCCGAGGGAAGCCGCATGCTGCTGCTGGCACCGGTGATTTCGGAGCGCAAGGGCGAGTACCACAAACTGCTCGCCGAGTTGCATGCCCAGGGCTTCATCCGCGCCCGTGTCGATGGCGAGATCTGCGAACTCGACGATCCGCCGGATCTCGAACTGCACAAGAAGCACACGATCGAGGTCGTGGTCGACCGGTTCAAGGTCCGCGAAGACCTGCGGCTGCGCCTCGCCGAGTCGTTCGAGACCGCGCTGCACCTGGCCGAGGGCGTGGCACGGGTCGCCTGGATGGACGCCGATCCCGAGCGGCCGCAACCCGATCTGGTGTTCTCGGCCAATTTCGCCTGCCCGATCTGCGGCTACAGCATCGAGGCACTGGAGCCCCGGCTATTCTCGTTCAACAATCCGGTTGGGGCCTGTGCGACCTGCGACGGCCTCGGCGTGCAGCAATTCTTCGACCCGAACAAGGTAGTGGGCAATCCAGAGCTGTCGCTGGCCGGCGGCGCGGTACGTGGCTGGGATCGGCGCAACGCCTATTACTTTCAGATGATCCGCTCGCTGGCAAAGCACTACGGCTTCGATCCGGAGGCGGCATGGAAGGCGCTGGACAAGGAGGTGCGCGAGGTGGTGCTCGGAGGCAGCGGCATGGAGGCGATCGAGTTCAGCTACTTCAACGAACGCGGCCGACCGGTCAAGAAGCGCCACCCGTTCGAGGGGATCATCAACAACATGCAGCGGCGCTATCGCGAGACCGAGTCCAACGCGGTGCGCGAGGAGCTGGCACGCTTCATCTCGTCGCACCCGTGCCCGGACTGCGACGGAAGCCGGCTCAACGAAGGCGCGCGCAACGTCTTCGTTAGCGAGCGCAACCTGCCCGAGATCACCGCGTTGGCGGTGGAGCACAGCCTTGCCTTCTTCGAGCAACTCGACCTGCCGGGCAAACAGGGCGAGATCGCCGCCAAGATCGTCAAGGAGATCAACGATCGCCTGCGTTTCCTGGTCAACGTCGGTCTGAATTACCTGACCCTGGACCGCAGCGCCGAAACGCTGTCCGGCGGGGAGGCGCAACGTATTCGGCTCGCGAGCCAGATCGGCGCGGGCCTGGTCGGGGTCATGTACGTGCTGGACGAGCCTTCCATCGGGCTGCACCAGCGCGACAACGAGCGTCTGCTGAACACGCTGACCTACCTGCGCGACCTCGGCAACACGGTGATCGTCGTCGAGCATGACGAAGATGCGATCCGCAGCGCCGATCACGTCGTCGACATCGGGCCGGGCGCCGGCGTGCACGGCGGGCGGGTGATCGCGCAGGGCCGCGTCGAGGACATCTGCAAGGTGTCCGACTCGATCACCGGCGACTTTCTCGCCGGCCGCGAAGAGATCGAGATCCCGGCGCAGCGTCATCCCTTCGAACGCAAACGCGTGCTGCGAATAGAGGGCGCGAGCGGCAACAACCTGAAGCGCGTGAGACTGGAGGTCCCTTTTGGCCTCTTCACCTGCGTGACCGGCGTATCGGGTTCGGGCAAATCGACATTGATCAACGACACGTTGTTTCCGCTGGCCGCGAATGCGCTGAATGGTGCCAGCCACAAGGTCGCGGCCCACAAGAAGGTGAGCGGTTTGAAGCAGTTCGACAAGGTGGTCGACATCGACCAGTCACCGATCGGACGCACGCCGCGTTCCAACCCCGCGACCTACACCGGCCTGTTCACGCCGATCCGCGAGCTGTTCGCCGGGGTGCCCGAGGCGCGCTCACGCGGCTACAGTCCCGGCCGCTTCAGCTTCAATGTGAAGGGCGGTCGCTGCGAGGCCTGCAAGGGCGACGGCGTGATCAAGGTGGAAATGCACTTCCTGCCGGACATCTACGTCCAGTGCGACGTCTGCAAGGGTAAACGCTACAACCGTGAGACCCTGGAAATCCAGTACAAGGGGCGGCGCATCAACGAGGTGCTCGACATGACCGTCGAGGAGTCATTGAGCTTCTTCGACGCGGTGCCGGTGATAAAGCGCAAGCTGCAGACGCTGATGGACGTTGGCCTGAGCTATATCACGCTCGGACAGAATGCGACCACGCTGTCCGGCGGGGAGGCCCAGCGCGTCAAGCTGTCGCGCGAGCTGTCCAAGCGCGACACCGGTCGCACGCTGTACATCCTGGACGAGCCGACCACGGGCCTGCATTTCCACGACGTGCGCCAGCTGCTCGGCGTGCTGCACCGGCTGCGCGACCACGGCAATACCGTGGTCGTCATCGAGCACAACCTCGACGTGATCAAGACCGCCGACTGGATCATCGACCTTGGCCCGGAGGGCGGCGACGGGGGCGGTGAGATCATTGCGACGGGCACGCCGGAGCAGATCGCCGAAACACCCCATTCGCATACCGGGCGCTTCCTCGCGCAGTCACTGACAAGGCGCTGATCGATTATCCCGAGGCCGGCCCCGACGGCCCGTTGCGAGCCTTGAATCGCTTGAATTCGTCGGTCAGGCGCAGTAACTGCTCGGTCTTCTCGCGCAGCGCGTCGCGCGCCTCCTCGAGCTCGCGGCGACTCGCCGAATCCCCGCGCTGCAATGGCTGGACACCCTGAACCTGGTGCGCCAGGCTCGCCGAGAGCTGGCGGTTTTCGTTAATCAGCTGCTTTTGTTCGCGCTGCAACTGCTTGTTCGCATACTCGAGTTCGCGCAACCGCCGGCTGCGCTCGGCCAGCGCATGCCGCTGCGCCTGGATGAGCTGCCTTGTCGCCGGCGATTCCTCGGCGCCGCTCTCGCGTCGCAGCAGGCGCTCGTGCAGGCGCTGATTGGTCTCAGCCAACACCTGGTTTTCCAGCAGCAGATCGCGGTAGGCCTGCTCCAGCGCCGAACCGCTGAGGTTGGTCGGCGCGGCAGCCGCCCGGTCCACCGCCGCGATGCCGGCCGCGTCGCCTGCAGTCACCGGCGCCTTGCCCCCGACTAACCGCCCGAGCAGCGAAAAACCCTGTTCTCGCTTCATGCCAGCTCTCCCCAAGATGTGCGCAGCTATCCGCCGTTCGATCAGTCGTCGCGCGCGACAGGCGGTGACGGCCCGCAAATGCCGCCGTATGGCGCGCATCCGCTACGCCGACCATCGACCGTCGCGTCACCGACGACGCTGCATGGACGGAACAAACGGATGCCCGGCGAACGAACCAGGCCCGATTATCGCGGGATACCGACGGGCCGGGTCCGTGCAAGGATCGCAAAACGACTGGCCGACCTGCCGAGAAGGGCGCCGCCCGGTCCATCGCAGCGCATCAATCCAACAGGATTTCGTCACCGGGTGCGAGCGACAGCGCCCCGGCCGCCGAGACGCCGTTCCCGGCGATCTCTACCAGACCCTGCGAGTTGCAATACCAGAATAGCTCGCCGCGGGGGACATGGCAAAAGGTCTCGGCATAAGCGAGGGCCCTGCCAGATGCTAACAACTTCCTATTCTTATTGATTTTTTTTGCGATCAACCCGGTCATCAGATTGCCGTAGGCATCGACGAATACGATCTCCCGGGTCTCGTCGGGCCAGTCGTTTCCGACCATGCCGGCCGGCGCGATCGGCGTCGCGGCAACCGTGCGGTGGGCGGCCACCCGCGCGGCGACCGGCGCGAAGAGGTCGCGTCCGTGGAAACTGCTGGACATCGCCGATGGGCGCCAGTCGATACGCCGCACCCCCGTGATCCCTGGGAGACGTGCCAACAGGCCATTGTCCGGGCCTACGAAACTCGCGTCCCGGGTGTCGACGATCAGTGCATCGCGCTGCCCCCCCACGCCGGGATCGACGACGGCCACGACGACCGAACCGCCAGGCAGGTACCGACAGCAGGCGGCAAGCAGGTGGGCGGCCAGATCCGGGCGCATCGCCGGCGCATCATGCATCAGGCTGATCACCGGCGATTGCGGGCTGAGCGCGATCAGCGCACCTGTCATCTGACCGACATACGGGCCGGACCAGCCGAAATCGGTAAACAGGAATATCGGGCGCACCGGGTCCATGCGACCATTCTACGGCACCGCCATAAAAAAACCGGGCGTCGAGGCCCGGTTTTTCAGTAGCTCCCGAGTTCGGGGCCTATTCGACGTCTTCCACCTCGACGGCCGGTCGGTCGACCAGTTCGACAAACGCCATCGGCGCCTTGTCACCCGGTCGATGACCGCACTTGAGGATGCGCAGATAGCCACCTTCGCGTTCCCTGTAGCGCGGTCCCAGTTCGCTGAACAGCTTGCCGACCGCGGCATCGCTGCGCAGGCGTGCAAAGGCGAGGCGCCGCCTGGCCACATTGTCGTCCTTGGCCATCGTGATCAGCGGCTCGGCGACACGGCGCAGCTCCTTCGCCTTCGGCAGCGTGGTCTTGATCAGTTCGTGCTCGATCAGCGACGCGGTCATGTTGCGAAACATGGCCTTGCGGTGCGAGCTGTTGCGGTTGAGTTGCCGTCCGGCTTTGCGGTGACGCATGGGTCGACTTCCTAAATAATCGGTTTAATCAAACGCTTCTCAGCGTGCCATCAGTTCTTCGAGGTTCTCGGGCGGCCAGTTCTCGAGCCGCATGCCCAGCGAGAGGCCACGGGTGGCCAGCACGTCCTTGATCTCGGTCAGCGACTTCTTGCCCAGGTTCGGGGTCTTCAACAGCTCGACCTCGGTGCGCTGGATCAGGTCGCCGATCAGGAAGATGTTCTCGGCCTTCAGGCAGTTCGCAGAACGCACGGTGAGCTCCAGATCGTCGACCGGACGCAGTAGGATCGGATCGACGGTCGGCTCGGCGCGCTCGGGTTCACCTGTCGTGGCCGCAGTCTCGTCCAGCTTCACGAACGCTGAGAGCTGGTCCTGCAGTATCGTTGCCGAGCGCCGGATCGCGTCCTCCGGGTCGATCGTGCCATCGGTCTCGATATCGATGACGAGTCGGTCCAGGTTGGTGCGCTGTTCCACACGCGCTGCCTCGACCGAGTACGCGACGCGGCGCACCGGGCTGAAGGTCGCGTCGAGCTGTAGATGGCCGATCGGCCGGTCGTCACCGGCCGCACTCTCGCGGTTGGCCGCGGGCTCGTAACCGCGTCCCCGACGCACCTTCATCGTCATGCTCAGCTCACCCTTGTCGGTGAGTCGCGCGATGACGAGTTCCGGGTTCGAGATCTCCATGCCATGCGACAACTGGATGTCGGCCGCGGTGACGATTCCCGGCCCCTTGGCGTTTAGGCTGACGATCGCCTCATCGCGGTCGTCCATCAAGACCGCCAGTTCTTTCAGATTCAGCAGGATCTCGAGGACATCCTCCTGGACCCCCTCGATCGCGCTGTACTCGTGCAGTACGTTCTCGATCTCGGCCTCGACGACCGCGCAGCCCGGCATGGACGACAGCAGGATACGGCGCAGCGCATTGCCGAGCGTGTGGCCGAAGCCACGCTCGAGCGGCTCCAGCGACACCTTTGCATGCTGCGGGCTGATTGACTGCACATTGACGATGCGCGGCTTCAGGAATTCGGTGACGGACTCCGTCATGGATGGCCCTCTCAGTTCCTTTACTTGGAATACAGTTCGACGATCAGCTGTTCGTTGATCTCAGCGGGGAGCTCGACACGGTCGGGAAGGCGCTTGAAGGTGCCGCTCATCCCCTTGGCATCGACCTCGACCCACTCGGGCAGTCCGTACTGCTCGGCCAGGCCCAGCGCGTTCTTGACGCGGTCCTGCTTCTGCGCCTTCTCGGTGACCGCAACGACGTCGTCGGGACGAACGGTGTACGAGGCCACATTGACCACCTTGCCGTTGACGGTGATCGCCTTGTGGGCGACGAGTTGCCGCGCCTCGGAGCGCGTGGAACCGAAGCCCATCCGGTAAACGACGTTGTCGAGGCGGCTCTCGAGCAGCCTCAGCAGGTTTTCGCCAGTCGGCCCCTTTACCCGATCCGCTTCCTTGTAATAGTTGCGGAACTGGCGCTCGAGGACGCCGTAAAGACGGCGCACCTTCTGCTTCTCGCGCAACTGGACTCCGTAATCCGACAGGCGACGACGACGGTCGCTCTGCTGGCCAGGGACCTTTTCCATGTTGCACTTGGAATCCACCGAGCGAACGCGGCTTTTCAGGTACAGATCCGTACCTTCGCGGCGCATCAGCTTACATTTGGGACCTATATAACGTGCCATTACTCAAACTCCAAATCAGACGCGGCGCTTTTTCGGCGGACGACAGCCATTGTGCGGTATCGGGGTCACGTCAGAGATGCTGGTTATCTTGAAACCCGCATTGTTCAGTGCGCGGACGGCCGACTCCCGGCCCGGCCCCGGCCCTTTGACGTTGACGTCCAGGTTCTTGACACCGTAGTCCTTGGCCATCTGGCCGGCGCGGTCTGCCGCGACCTGAGCGGCGAACGGCGTGCTCTTGCGCGAACCGCGAAAACCTGAACCACCCGAGGTGGCCCAGCACAGGGCGTTACCCTGCCGGTCTGTGATGGTGATGATGGTGTTGTTGAACGACGCATGGACGTGTGCAACACCGTCGGTGACAACCTTCTTGACCTTTTTACGGGTACGGGTCGGGGTCTTGGCCATATGCCTTTTCCTGATAACCTGAGCTGACGCTTATCTTTTGATCGGTTTACGCGGGCCCTTACGGGTTCGCGCATTGGTTCGGGTGCGCTGACCGCGCAGCGGCAAGCCGCGACGGTGACGGATGCCGCGATTGCAGCCAAGATCCATCAGGCGCTTGATGTTCATCGACACTTCGCGCCGCAGGTCACCCTCGACGGCGAATTTGGCCACCTCGGCGCGCAGCCTTTCGACCTCTTCCTCGGTCAGTTCGATGATCTTGCGCTGCTGCGCCACACCGGCCGCCTCGCAGATCTGCCGGGCACGCGTCGGACCGATGCCATACACCGAGGTCAGTGCGATCACCGCGTGCTTGCGGTCTGGAATGTTGACTCCAGCAATACGAGCCATTGTCACAATCTCCTAGTTTCGCGGGCGGGCTGCGCGCGAAGGCGCGAAATTCTACCCACTTTTCAACGTTTTAGCAATGCTGCGTTTAACCCTGGCGCTGCTTGTGGCGCGGGTCGGTGCAGATCACCCGAATTACGCCCTTGCGCTTGATGATCTTGCAGTTGCGGCACATCTTCTTTACAGAGGCACGGACTTTCATCGTTATCTCCTAGTCCCAGTCATCGGTCAGCGAGGCACGCCCGTGCCACCGATGCCTTTCAGATTCGCTTTCTTCATCAGCCCCTCGTACTGATGCGACATCACGTGCGCCTGTACCTGGGCCATGAAATCCATCACGACGACGACCACGATGAGCAGCGAGGTTCCCCCGAAGTAGAACGGCACGTTCCAGCCGACGATCAGGAACTCCGGCATCAGGCAGACCAGCGTGATGTAAATCGCACCGGCAAGGGTCAGTCGCGACATCACCTGATCGATGTAACGCGCGGTCTGCTCGCCCGGACGGATGCCGGGAATGAAGGCACCGGAACGCTTCAAATTGTCCGCGGTCTCCTTCGAATTGAACACGAGCGCCGTGTAGAAGAAGCAAAAGAAGATGATCGCGGCCGCGTACATCGCGACATAGATCGGCTCGCCCGGCGACAACTTGGCGACGATGTCCTGCAGCCAGCGCATGCCTTCGTTGTTGCCAGCCCACTGCGCCAGCGTCGTCGGGAACAGGATGATGCTGGACGCAAAAATCGGCGGTATCACGCCGGCCATGTTGAGCTTCAGCGGCAGGTGACTGCTCTGCGCCGCGTACATCTTGCGGCCCTGCTGGCGCTTCGCGTAGTTGACCGTTATCCGGCGCTGACCGCGCTCAACGAAGACGACGAATCCGGTGACCGCGATCGCCAGCGTGAAAAGGAACAACGCAAACAGCGCGTTCATCTCGCCGTTGCGGACCAGCTCGATGACCGAGCCGAAGGCGGCCGGCAGCCCGGCGACGATCCCGGCGAAGATGATCATCGAAATGCCGTTGCCGAGCCCGCGCTCGGTAATCTGCTCACCGAGCCACATCAGAAACATGGTGCCGGTGACCAGCGACACGGTTGCGGTGAACACGAAGCCGACGCCCGAGTTGACGACCAGGCCCTGCCCGAACTGACCCTGCAGAGCAACGGAAATCCCGATCGCCTGGAACGTCGCGAGGACCAGCGTGCCGTAGCGCGTGTACTGGGTGATCTTACGACGTCCGGCCTCCCCCTCTTTCTTCAACTGCTCCAGCTTGGGTATCACCGCCGTCATCAGCTGAATGATGATCGACGCGGAGATATACGGCATGATGCCGAGTGCGAACAGGCTGGCACGGCTCAATGCCCCGCCTGAAAACATGTTGAACATGTCCAGGATGGTGCCCTGTTGCTGGTCGAACAGGGCCGCCAGCGCGGCGGGATTGACCCCCGGCACCGGGATGAAGGTCCCGATACGGTAGACGATCAGCGCACCAAGCAGAAACAGCAGGCGCTGGCGCAGCTCGGTGAGCCGCCCCAGGTTCATGCCGCCGGTAGTCGCGGGATTCAGTGCCATGACCCGACGTCAGTCCTCGACCTTGCCGCCAGCGGCCTCGATCGCGGCGCGCGCGCCCTTGGTCACGCCGATGCCGCGCACCGTGACGGCGCGGTCGATCGAACCCGACAGGATTACCTTTGCGCGCGTGACGCCAGTCGGGACAATGTCCGCGCGGTGCAGCGCGTCCATATCGACCAAGTCGCCCTCGACCTTCGCGATCTCGTGCAGACGCAGCTCGCCGGTAGCCTGTGCCATCCGGGAGCGGAAGCCGACCTTCGGCAGGCGGCGCTGGAGCGGCATCTGCCCGCCCTCGAATCCGGTCTTGTGGAAACCGCCGGCGCGCGACTTCTGGCCCTTGTGACCACGGCCCGCGGTCTTGCCGAAGCCGCTGCCAATCCCACGACCGACGCGTTTGCGGTCAGTCTTGCTGCCCGCGGCGGGCTTCAGAGTATTCAAACGCATGTCACGCCTCCTCCAGCACCTTGACCATATAAGACACCTTGTTCACCATGCCGCGCGTGGCCGGTGTGTCCTCGACCTCCGCAACCTGGTGTATACGGCGCAGCCCCAGTCCACGCACGCAGGCACGATGCGTCTCGAGGCGACCGTGCACACTGCGCACCAGCTTGACCTTCATCGTTTTCTTTTCGGCCATGTCAGTTACCCCAGGATCTCTTCGACCGTCTTGCCACGCTTGGCCGCGACGTACTCCGGGTCGTCCATGTTGACCAGCCCGTTCATCGTGGCGCGCACGACATTGATCGCGTTGTTCGTGCCGATGCACTTGGCCAGCACGTCGTTGACGCCGACAACCTCGAAGATTGCCCGCATGGCCCCGCCGGCAATGATGCCCGTACCCTCGGAGGCAGGCTGCATATGGACCTTCGCCGCGCCATGGCGGCCCATCAGCGGATATTGCAGCGTCCCGTTTTTCAGCTTGATCGACTTCATGTTGCGGCGCGCCATGTCCATGGCCTTCTGAATCGCCACCGGCACCTCTTTGGCCTTGCCGGTACCGAAACCGACCTTGCCATTGCCGTCCCCGACCACGACCAGTGCACCGAAGCCGAAGACCCGGCCACCCTTGACCACTTTTGCCACGCGATTGACGCTGATCAGCTTCTCGATCAGATCGTCGCCCGTGGGTTTGGTTTCGAAATTAGCCATTGCAAAGACCCCTTAAAACTCAAGCCCGGCTTCGCGGGCAGCGTCGGCCAGGGCCTTAACCCGACCGTGATAGCGGAAACCCGAACGATCGAACGCGACCCGCTCGACGCCCTTCTGCTTGGCGCGCTCGGCGACGAACCGGCCGACGACCGCGGCGGCCGCGACATTGCCGCGGGAGCCGTCGATGTCTGCGACGACCGCCTTGTCCACGGTCGAGGCAGTCGCTACGACCCCGGCGCCGTTCGGCGCGATGACCTGCGCGTAGATATGGCGTGGTGTGCGGTGGATGGTCAGGCGGTGCAGGCCCAACTCGCGAATCTTTGCGCGTGCCCGCTGGGCACGACGAAGACGGGCTGTTTTCTTTTCCATCTTCCTAACCTCTTATTTCTTCTTCGCTTCTTTGCGGATCACGTGCTCGTCCGCATAGCGAACGCCCTTGCCTTTGTAAGGCTCCGGCGGACGGAATGCCCGAATCTCGGCGGCCACCTGGCCGACGCGCTGCTTGTCGCTGCCCGACACGACGACCTCGGTCTGTGACGGCGTTTCGATCGTGATGCCCTCGGGAACCGGAAAGTCGATCGGGTGCGAGAACCCCAGGCTGAGGTTGAGGACCTTGCCCTTGCCCTGCGCGCGATAACCCACGCCGACGAGCTGCAGCTTTTTTTGGAAGCCCTCGCTCACGCCCTGGACCATGTTGCCAAGCAGGGCCCGCATGGTTCCGGCCATGGCCCAGTCGCCGTCATTCGCCGGCGCAACGGTCAACGAACCGTCTTCCAGGCTGACCGACACGGTGGGATGCAGGTCCATCTCCAGCGCCCCCTTGGGGCCCTTGACGGTGACGTGCCGCCCGTCGATCCTGACGTCGACGCCCTTCGCAACGGCGATCGGTGCTTTTGCTACTCGTGACATGGCATCCTCCGTCAGGCAACAAAGGCGACGACTTCGCCGCCATGACCCTGCTTGCGGGCCTCGCGGTCGGTCATCACGCCTTTCGAGGTGGAGACGATTGCGATGCCGAGGCCCCCACGGACCTTTGGCAGATCGTCGCGGCTCTTGTAGATCCGCAGACCTGGGCGACTGATTCGCTTGACGTAGTCGATGACCGGCTCGCCCTGGAAGTACTTCAAGGTGATCTCGATGGCCGGCTTGCCATCCAGCTCGGCCGGGGCAAAATCGGTGATGTAGCCTTCGTCCTTGAGGACCTGGGCGACGGCCTTTTTCTGCTTCGAGGCCGGCATACGGACGATTGCCTTGCCAGCAGTCTGGCCGTTGCGGATGCGGGTCAGCATATCCGCAATCGGATCTGACATGCTCATTGTGAGACTCCTTTGGGTCAAACCGCTCCGTTGCGAAGCGTGATACCCGATGTTACGAAAAGGCCCCCTGCGTGAGGGAGCCGTGCACTGTAGCCGAATTTTCGGGCGAATGCCAGTCTGGATTCTACCAGCTCGCCTTTTTCAACCCCGGTACGTCACCGCGCATGGCCGCTTCGCGCAGCTTGTTGCGGCACAAGCCGAACTTGCGGTAGACCGCGTGGGGACGACCGGACACCCGGCAGCGCCGCTGCTGGCGGGAAGGACTTGCGTCGCGCGGCAGCTTCTGCAGCGCGACCACCGCCGCGTCGATCTCTTCCGGCGACTTGCTGCGATCGTTGATGATCGCCTTGAGTTCTGCGCGCTTGTTCGCGTACTTGACCACGACCTTCGAACGCTTGGCCTCGCGGGCCCACATGCTTTTCTTTGCCATCTTGCCCTGCCGCCTCTACTTGAACGGGAAATTGAAGCCATCGAGCAACGCCCGACACTCGTCGTCGTTCTTCGCCGTCGTGGTGATGGTGATGTCCATGCCACGCAGCGCATCGATCTTGTCGTATTCCACTTCGGGGAAAATGATCTGCTCCTTGACGCCCATGCTGTAATTACCACGGCCGTCGAACGACTTCGCACTCAGCCCGCGGAAATCGCGGATACGCGGGATCGCGATATTGATCAGCCGATCGAGAAATTCGTACATGCGGTCGCGCCGCAGCGTCACCTTGCAGCCGATTGGCCAGCCGTCGCGGATCTTAAAGCCGGCAACCGACTTCTTGGCCTTGGTCACGACGGCCTTCTGACCTGCGATTTTCTCCATATCGCCGACCGCGAACTCCATCACTTTCTTGTCGCCTACGGCTTCGCCGACACCCATGTTCAGCGTGATCTTTTCGATACGCGGAACCTGCATCACGGTGCTGTAGCCGAACTTCTCCATGAGCTGGGGAACGACCGTTTCTTTGTATTGATCCTGTAGCCTTGCCATCGCTATCGCCTCAGACGTCAACGACTTCGCCGTTGGATTTGAATATGCGCACCTTGCGGCCGTCGTCCAGGGTCTTGAAGCCCACGCGGTCGCCCTTGCTGGTGGCCGGGTTGTACAACGCTACGTTCGACACGTGCAGCGGCATCTCCTTGTCCACGATACCGCCCTGCTCTCCGCGGTTCGGGTTTGGCTTCACGTGCTTGCGAGCCAGATTGATATTTTCCACGACGACCCGGTCCTCACCGACGCGCAGCACGGTGCCGCGCTTGCCCTTGTCTTTGCCGGCCACGACGATGACGTCGTCGCCCTTGCGAATCTTGCTTGCCATCTTGGTTTCCTCAGAGCACTTCGGGGGCCAACGAGATGATCTTCATGAATCTCTCACTGCGCAGCTCGCGGGTGACCGGCCCGAAGATGCGGGTCCCGATCGGCTCGAGCTTATTGTTCAGCAGTACGGCCGCGTTGCCGTCGAACCGGATGAGTGAACCATCCGGACGCCGGACACCCTTTCGGGTGCGCACGACGACGGCATTGAACACGTCGCCCTTCTTCACCTTGCCACGCGGGTTGGCATCCTTGATTGACACCTTGATGACGTCCCCGATTCCGGCGTAGCGCCGATGGGAACCACCCAGCACTTTGATGCACTGAACGCGACGCGCGCCGCTGTTGTCGGCGACGTTTAGCAAAGACTGCATCTGGATCATGACACTACCCCACCAAATTCCAATTCGTAGACTTGTTCTGTGATTAGCTCGGACGCTCGATCAGCTTCACGTAGCGCCATTTCTTGGTCTTGGACACTGGGCGGCACTGCTCGACGACCACGAGGTCGCCGATCTGGCAGTCGTTGTTCTCGTCGTGCGCATGGACCTTGGTGGTCTTGCGTACGAACTTGCCGTACAGGGGATGCTTGACACGGCGCTCGATCTCGACCGTGATGCTTTTGTCCATCTTGTCACTGACCACGCGACCCTGCAGGGTACGGTTGTCGGCTGCTGCCTGCTCGCTCATGCTTCACCTGCCTGGCGCTTCTGGTTCATCACCGTTTTCACGCGTGCGATGTTGCGACGCACGTCTTTCATCATATGCGGGCGGGAAAACTGCCCCGTGCCACGCTGCATACGCAGGTTGAACTGCTCCTTGAGCAGGTCACGCAAGGTGTCGCCCAGCTCGGCCTGCGACTTTTCACGAAGTTCCGACGCTTTCATCAAAGGATCATCCGTTTCACAAATGTGGTTTGAACGGGCAGCTTCGCCGCGGCCAGCTCGAATGCCTCGCGCGCTAGCTCTTCGTTCACACCCTCGATTTCGTACAGCATGCGCCCAGGCTGAACCTGCGCCACCCAGTACTCGACGTTACCCTTGCCCTTGCCCATGCGAACCTCGAGCGGTTTCTTGGACACCGGCTTGTCGGGAAACACCCGGATCCACAGCTTCCCGCCACGCTTCACGGTGCGCGTGATGGTTCGGCGCGCCGCCTCTATCTGGCGTGCGGTAATGCGCCCACGGCCGGTGGCCTTCAGTCCGAACTCGCCGAAGCTGACTCTATTTCCGGATTGTGCGAGTCCTCGGTTGCGGCCCTTCATCTGCTTCCGGAACTTGGTACGTTTTGGCTGCAGCATTTCTCACCTCACCCGCGCGACGCTTTCTTACCAGGCGCCGCGGCATCTTGTTCTTCTTCGCGGTCACCGAACACCTCGCCCTTGAAGATCCAGGTCTTGACCCCGATGATCCCGTAGGTGGTCTGCGCCTCCGCAAATCCGTAGTCGATGTCGGCACGCAGGGTATGCAACGGCACACGGCCCTCGCGATACCATTCGCTGCGCGCGATCTCGGCACCATTCAGGCGACCCGCGATGTTCACCTTGATCCCTTGTGCACCCAGCCGCATGGTGTTCTGCACGGCGCGCTTCATCGCACGCCGGAACATGATGCGACGCTCGAGCTGCTGCGCAATGCCCTCGGCGACCAGCTGAGCGTCCAGCTCAGGCTTGCGGATCTCCTCGATGCTGATATGCACCGGGATGCCCATACGCCCGGCCACCTCTTTGCGCAGCGCATCGATGTCCTCACCTTTCTTACCGATCACCAGTCCCGGTCGAGCCGTGTGGAT
The DNA here is from genome assembly GCA_965601425.1 of uncultured Chromatiaceae bacterium. Classification (GTDB taxonomy): domain Bacteria; phylum Pseudomonadota; class Gammaproteobacteria; order Chromatiales; family Chromatiaceae; genus Thiosocius. Next base: position 17,382 of record CBFCWF010000044.1, read on the forward strand.
GGTGATATGCGCATTCTTCGCCGGCCGATCGATCTGAATACGGCTGACCGACGCCTGGCGCAGCCGGTTCTTCAGGAAATCGCGCACCTTCAGATCGGTATTTAGGAGGTCGGCGTAGTTCTTGCTGTCGGCATACCACTTCGACGTCCAGTCCGAAACGATGCCCAGGCGAATGCCGTTAGGATGTACTTTTTGACCCATAATATTGTCCGCTTACTCGTCCGCTACCGCGACGGTGATATGGCTGGTGCGCTTGAGAATACGAGCGGCACGACCCTTGGCCCGCGCACGAATGCGCTTCATGGTCGGCCCTTCGTCAACCCACACGGCCTTGACTCTAAGTTCGTCGACGTCGGCACCTTCGTTGTTCTCCGCGTTGGCCACGGCGGAATCCAGCACCTTCTTCATCATGGCGGCGCCTTTCTTCTTACTGAACGCCAGCACGTTCAATGCTTGCTCGACCGGAAGTCCGCGAATCTGGTCGGCGACCAGACGCCCCTTTTGGGCCGAGATGCGTGCAAAACGCAGTTTTGCTACAGCCTGCATGACTCTCTCCTTACCGAGACTTCTTGTCCGCGACGTGCCCGCGATAATTGCGGGTCAGCGCGAACTCGCCGAGTTTGTGTCCGACCATGTTCTCGGAGACGAGCACTGGGACGTGCTGCTTGCCGTTGTATACGGCGATCGTCATACCGACCATGTCTGGACTGACCATCGAGCGACGCGACCAGGTCTTGATCGGGCGTCGGTCATTGCTCTCCCGAGCGGCATCCACCTTCTTCTGCAGGTGGAGATCAATGAAAGGACCTTTGCGGATTGAACGTGGCATTGCCTTCTAACCTCTCACCTGATTACTTGCGCCGACGATCGCGTACGATGAACTGGTCGGTACGCTTGTTGGAACGCGTCTTGTATCCCTTGGTGGGCGTACCCCACGGGCTGACCGGATGCCGGCCTCCGGACGTCCGGCCCTCACCCCCGCCGTGCGGGTGATCCACCGGATTCATCACAACGCCACGCACCGTCGGACGCACACCGCGCCAGCGGCTCGCGCCGGCCTTGCCGAGCTTGCGCAGATTGTGCTCTGAGTTGCCCGCTGCACCGAGGGTCGCGCGACAGTCCGCATGCACCTTGCGCATCTCGCCAGAGCGGAGACGCAACGTGGCGTAGTCGCCCTCGCGCGCCACGAGCTGGGCCGAGGCACCGGCGCTGCGCGCGAGCTGTGCACCCTTGCCGATTTTGAGCTCGATGCAATGCAGCGTGCTGCCGACCGGGATATTACGCAGCGCCATGCAGTTGCCAACCGAGATCGTGGCCTCGGGGCCTGAACTGATTCGGTCACCGACCTTCAGCCCGGACGCTGCGATGATGTAGCGACGCTCGCCATCAAGATACTTCACCAGCGCGAGATGTGCCGTGCGGTTCGGGTCATACTCGAGACGCTCGATCACGCCCGGCACGCCGTCCTTGTCGCGCTTGAAATCGACGACACGATAGCGCTGCTTGTGACCACCACCCTTGTGGCGGGTCGTGATGCGGCCACCGTTGTTGCGGCCACCCGTCTTGCTCTTCTTCGCGAGCAGCGGCGCGTGGGGGGCGCCTTTGTGCAGCCCCTGGCTCTTGACCTGGACGACGTGGCGACGACCAGGTGAAGTCGGTTTTGTCTTGACGATTGCCATTGTTCTATCCGTTATCTATACCGTCGCCGCCATCAGGCGCCGCCGGCGAAATCGATGTCGTGGCCTTCCTGGAGTCGGACATAGGCCTTTTTCCAGTTGTTGCGCCTCCCCAACCGCGAACCGAAGCGCTTTTCCTTGCCCCTGACATTGACCGTCCGCACCCGGTCGACCTTCACATCGAACATCAGCTCGACGGCCTGCGCGATCTCTGGCTTGGTCGCACCGGGCATCACTTTGAATGCAAACTGGTTCGCCCTGTCCGCAGCCATCGCGCTCTTCTCGGAGACGATCGGGCTCAGCAGAATGCCCATCAGATGTTCTTTGCTCATGCCAGCTTCTCCTCGAGGGCCTTCAGGGCACCCGCGGTGACGATGACCTTCTGGAACCCAACCAGGCTCACCGGGTCGACCTCGTTCGGCGTGCGCACGTCGACGTTGTAAAGATTCCGGCTGGCCAGTAACAGATTCTCATCGAGCTGTTCGGTGACGATCAGCGCATCGAGCGCGCCCATCTCCGCCAGCCTGGCAGCCAGTTCCTTGGTTTTGGCGGCCGACAGCGTGAACGCATCGACGACGATCAGACGATCCTGTCGAACCAGTTCCGAAAGGATCGAGCGCAGGGCGCCACGATACATTTTCCGGTTGACCTTCTGCTCGAAACTCCGCGGGACTGCGGCAAAGGTTACGCCGCCGGAGCGGAACATCGGGCTGCGAATCGTACCCTGGCGTGCTCGGCCGGTGCCCTTTTGGCGGAACGGCTTCGCGCCGCCACCGCTGACCGCCGAGCGATTCTTTTGTGCCCTGGTGCCCGAGCGCGCCGCCGCCATGTAGGCAACGACGACCTGGTGCACCAGGTTCGGCTTGAAATCGGCGCCGAACACCGCATCAGATACCGCGATGCTGGATCCGCCTTGTACGTTCAGGTCCATGTTCTCAACCCTTGTTCTTCAGTTTGATCGCGGGCGTGACGATCACGTCAGCGCCGCGCGAGCCGGGCACGGCGCCACGCACCAACAGGATATTGCGATCCTTATCGACGCGAACGACCTCGACATTCTGCGTGCTCACGCGCTTGGCACCCATCTGCCCGGCCATTTTCTTGCCCTTGAAAACGCGGCCGGGCGTCTGGCACTGGCCGATCGACCCCGCGGCACGATGCGACAGCGAGTTGCCATGCGTCGCGTCCTGGGTGCGGAAATTGTGACGCTTGACGCCGCCCTGGAAGCCCTTGCCCTTGCTGACACCTCGCACATCGACCTTTTGACCGGGCTCGAACATGGCCGCATCGATCGCAGCACCCACCTCGGGAACATCGCCTTCGTGGTCATCGAGGCGAAACTCCCAGAGCCCCCGCCCCGCCTCAACGTTCGCCTTCGCGTAATGGCCGGCCATCGGCTTGCTGAGGCGCGACGCCTTCTTGGCGCCCACGGTCACCTGGATGGCGCCGTAGCCGTCGCTTTCGGGCGAACGCACCTGAGTCACGCGGTTGGGCTCGACCTCGATCACGGTAACGGGCACCGAAGCACCATCTTCGGTGAATACGCGGGTCATCCCCGCCTTTCGGCCTACGATTCCAATCGCCATCTCTCTAACCTCAGTTCAGCTTGATCTGAACATCAACGCCTGCCGCCAGATCGAGTTTCATCAGGGCATCGACCGTTTTGTCGGTCGGGTCCACAATGTCCATCAGGCGCTTGTGGGTACGGATCTCGTACTGGTCGCGCGCGTCCTTGTTGACGTGCGGCGAGACGAGCACGGTGAAACGCTCCTTCTTGGTCGGTAACGGAATCGGCCCCAGCACCTGGGCACCGGTGCGCTTCGCGGTATCTACGATCTCGCGCGCGGACTGGTCGATCAGCCGATGATCGAAGGACTTCAGACGGATACGGATACGCTGACTGGTCATTGATATCACTCGATAATCTTGGCTACGACGCCGGCGCCGACGGTACGGCCGCCCTCGCGGATTG
>CBFCWF010000045.1:0-20884 GCA_965601425.1 uncultured Chromatiaceae bacterium
CGGCAGGTGCCCATGCCCCGGGTCTGAGCCAGTCGCGCATGGTCCAGATCGAGACCGACATCCTGGCCAAGAATGACCAGTATGCCGAGGCCAATCGGCGCTGGTTTGCCGGGCACCGCGTGCTCGCGCTGAACCTGGTCTCAAGCCCCGGGTCGGGCAAGACCACGCTACTCACGCGCACCATCGAGGACCTTTCCCACGAACTGGATCTGGCGGTGATCGAGGGCGACCAGCAGACTTCCAACGACGCCGAGCGGATCCGTGCGACCGGTGTCAGGGCCTTACAGGTCAATACCGGCAAGGGTTGTCATCTGGATGGCCATATGATCGGCCATGCCCTGGAGCATCTGCAGCCGAAGGACGACAGCGTGCTGTTCATCGAGAACGTTGGCAACCTCGTCTGTCCGGCCGCGTTCGATCTCGGCGAGGCGTACAAGGTCGTGATCCTTTCGGTCACCGAGGGTGAGGACAAGCCGGTGAAGTACCCTGACATGTTCCATGCGGCCGACCTGATGTTGCTCAACAAGGTCGATCTGCTCCCCTATCTGCAGTTCGATGTCGATCAATGCATCGCCTACGCACGCCGTGTGAACCGCAGCATCAAGGTGCTTTGCGTCTCGGCGACCAGTGGCGAGGGTATGGTTGACTGGTATCAGTGGATTCGCGCCACGCGCACGCTGGCCGCGATAGGCAGTTGAGCGCGATCGGCTGCGGGTCCCCGACGCGCTGAACCCTGCCCGTCCATGGCACCTCGGGCCTTGTGCCGTTCGATTTCGGATGCCGCTGAGGTGTGTGCCGGTGCGACCTGGTTCTGCTTGAAAAGCCCCATTCGATGCTTCAGTCTGCGCTGGGTCGGGCATCGGTCCCTGGCCGCCTGGCCGACGCAAATATTGGCTTGCAAAGCGGGTGGTATGCAGCTGCCCGGGTGGAGTTGAATGGTCCAATTTTTTCCGTCACGGCCCCGCTTGCTGGCTGTCCGACTGTTGCTCCTGTGCCTGTCATCGATCCTCGCCGTGCCCGGCGCGTTGTCGCAGGTGCCCGGAGACGACCCGGTCGAATCCTTATCGATCGAATCCATTCGGGAGCGCGCAGATGCCGCTGCCGCTGCACCCGGGCTGGACGAGGCCAGAAAAGCGAAGCTCGCCGAGGTCTACCGCAACGCGATCAGCAACCTCGAAACCGAGGCCGCCCACCGCGCATCTATCGATGACTTCCTGGAGGCAATCGAACGCGGTCCCGAGAAGCTCGCGCGTCTGCGCGCCGAGATCGCGGCAAGATCGGACGCGGGCGAAACCGCATTACCCGAGGTATCGGGGATGTCACTCGCCGAGATCGAACGCGAGCTGCGAGGGGAGAAGGCCGAGCTGGCTGTGCAGGAGTCGAAGCTTGCCGAAATCAAGGCGGAAATCGAGAGGGAGAGAGACAGGCCGGCAGTGATTCGCCGGCAATTGGGCGAGGCTCAGGATGAGCTCGAACAGCTGCCGTCGGGCCAGGTGCCGCGGGCCGGCGCAGATCAGTCCACCGATCTGGCCATGGCCCGGCGCTGGGCGGCACGGGCCCGGATGGAGCGCCTCAGGGCCGAGGTCCTGAAGCTCGAGCAGGAAGTGGCCAGCCTACCGGTTCGTCTCGACCTGCTGCAGGCCCAACGCGATCTGGGCGAGCTGGCGCTGGAAGGGACCCAGCGCCGCGTACAGGCGCTGGAAAGCGCCGCGAACCGACAGCGCCGAAAAGAGGCCGAGCAGGCCAAGTCGGACGCGCGGGCAGCCGAGCGCGAGGCGGCGAGCGAGCATCCCCTGGTCGCGGACCTGGCTGCCCGCAATGCCGCCCTCGGCGAGCAGATCGACGAGCTGGCCGACGCGATCGGGGGGATCAGCGGCGCCGAATTGGACGCGCTGGCGCAAACCAAGCGGATTGAGGATACGTTCAGCCGTACCCAGCAGAAGACTCAGGTGGCGGGTGTGAGCCAGGCGCTCGGTCAGTTGCTGCTGGAACAGCGACGCAACCTGCCGGACATCGACCAGCTGGAGAAGGAGGCCGAGGCGCGCGCGAACCGGATTGCCAAGGCGATGCTGTCCCAGATCATGCTCGAGGAGGAGCGCGCCGACCTTCGCGACCTGTCCGCCTACGTCAGCAAGCTTTCCTCGCAGATCCCGCCCGCCGAGTCTGCGGAGATCTCGCCAGCGTTGCGCCGATTGGCGCAGAGTCGGCGGGCACTGATCGACAAAGCCCTGTCCGTCCAGCGCACCTATCTGCGTCATCTCGGCGAACTCGATTTCGCCAAGAGTCGCCTGGCTGAAACCGCCAGACGCTTCGACGCCTTTCTCGACAAGCGCCTGTTGTGGGTGCGCAGCTCGCAGCCCGCGGGGCTGGACACGATCCAGCTGATTCCGGCCCAACTGGAGAGGTTGTTCGACCCCGAGAGCTGGGATGCGCTGATCCAGACGCTTCACCACGCGTTCACCTCGTCCCCCTGGATCGGCCTGGCGCTGGTCGTGGCCCTGCTGTTGCGGCTCAGGCGTCCACGGCTGTTGGCGGCATTGCGCGACACCGCCCGGAACGTCGGCGTGATCATGCGAGACCGGGTCGGCGACACGCTGCGTGGCTTCGGTCTCATTCTGCTGCTCGCACTGCCCTGGTCGTTGGCGATCTTCGTGATCGGCTACGAGTTGCGCGGTGCGTACGAGGCGAATGTGTTCACCAAAGACGTCGGACGGGCACTGATGGTTCTCGGCCCCCTGCTGTTCGAATTCAGGGCGTTGCGGCTGTTCGTCGCCCCGAATAGCATCGCCGATGCGCACTTCGGTTGGCGTAAGGATGGGCTGCGTCGCCTGTATCGAGACCTCGCCTGGTTCACTCCCTTGCTGATGGTCTTTGCCGGGTTCACCACGGTCACGCTGGGCGTAGGCCAGTATGCCTGGGGCAGCGGCCTGGGACGCCTGTTGTTCCTTGTGACCATGCTGTTGTTTGCGGTGTTCTTTTTTCGATTGTCGCGGCCCACCGGAGGCACCCTCGCATTATTGTCGGAACACAACCCGGAAGGCTGGCTATTCCGCCTGCGCAGGGTATGGTTCGTGCTGCTGGTCAGTTCTCCGTTGGCCGCCTCAGCGGTGGCGCTCGCCGGTTTCATGTTCACCGCGGGCACCATTATCGGCCACATCCTGAACACTACCTGGCTGGTGCTGCTCGTGATCCTGACGCATCAGCTCGTCGTTCGCTGGCTGGTCGTCAATCAGCGCCGGCTCAGGTTGCATGCGATGCTCGCCAAGCGCGAGGCCGGCCAGGAGGCCGATGAGCCGCGGCAATCCGCGATTGCGGAGGCTGGGGCGATGCTCGCGGCCGGCGTCGAAGAGCCCAAGGTGGACTTCAAGGCCTTGGACGAAACCAGTCGCAAGATGGTGAACAATATCCTTTTGTTCGTCGGTATCATTGGCACCTGGTTCATCTGGGACGACATGCTGCCGGCCTTGCGGGTCTTGGACGACGTCACGCTCTGGACCTACAGCAAGCCCGGCGCGGACGAGCCGGTTCCGATTACGCTCGCCAGCATCGGCCTGGCGATCCTGATACTCGGCCTGATATTCATCGCGACACGGCAACTCCCGGCGTTTCTCGAGATTGCGCTGTTGCAGCGTCTCAACCTGTCGCAGGGCAGTCGCTACACGGTCGTCACCCTGACCAAGTATGTGATCGTGGCCTTCGGACTGGTCTGGATGTTCAATACACTGGGCGGCAGCTGGTCCGAGTTCCAATGGATCTTTGCCGCGCTCGGCGTCGGTATCGGCTTCGGACTGCAGGAGATTGTCGCCAATTTCATCAGTGGTCTGATCATCCTGTTCGAGCGCCCGATTCGGGTCGGGGATGTGGTTACGGTCGGGAACACTGACGGTGTCGTGACACGTATTCGGATCCGCGCAACCACTATCCGCAACTGGGACCGCAAGGAACTGCTGGTGCCGAACAAGAACTTCATTACCCAGGAACTGCTGAACTGGTCGCTCAGCGATCAGACGACCCGGTTGGTGATCAATGTCGGAGTGGCCTATGGCAGCGACGTGGAAAAGGCGATCAGGATCATGGAGAAGATAGCCACGGACCATCCGCGGGTACTCGACGATCCGGTGCCGCTGGTTGTGTTCGAGCAGTTCGGTGACAACGCGCTACAGCTGTCGTTGCGGTGTTTCATGGACGACATCGACATACGTCTGCGCGTGGCGACAGAGATCAACCTCGCGATCAACCGCGCGATGAGCGACGCCGGCATCGAGATCGCGTTTCCGCAGCGTGACGTGCATCTTGACACCCGTCGCCCACTGGACGTCCGGATACGGCCCGATGCGGCCGAGGATACCGCCTAGTGGTCCCGCACCTTGGCCTGGCATGATTTCCCTGGCGATCAGTCCGCCGCCAGCGCATCCGCGGACCGACGATGACGGACTCAGCCCTCCGGCCAGCGTTGCGGCACCCGGCGGATCATGGAGCGATCGTAACCAGCCGCCTCCGCGACCCGCAGCAGTTCGTCGAATTCCGCCTCGCTCACCGAGGGCGTGCGTGCCATGAACCACACGTAATCGCGTTTCGAGCGCCCGATAATGGTCCGCTGGTAGTCGTCGTCGACAAAGAGCACCAGATACTCCGCCTTGATCGGCCAAATGAACTGCATGCCCCATACGGCATTGCTGTCGTCGCGAATGAACCCGGTCGGCCGATAGACCTTCTCGGGGCCATCGAATCCGCCTTTGCGGAAGCGGAATGTCGTTGCAACCCGGCCGTCGGGCTTAAGGTCATAGGTCTCGACGGCATTGTATGCATCGCGCTCGATGAAGGTCGGTATATTGCCGACCACGTACCAGTCCCCCATGAACCGCTCGATATCGAGTTGCTCCACCGTGGCGATTGAGGTCATCGGCGCCGACTGACAGGCGACCAGGAGGAGGGCGAGGGGCAGGGTCCCCAACAGTCTGACGATGCGCACGTCATCGACCCTCCGGTCGGCCGTCGCTCGCCGCGGAGGCGAGCAGCCTGTTGTCGGCCGGGAGGTACCGCATCAGCCGTCCGTTCTTCAGGCGTGATTCGAGGGACACCCACCGGCCGTCGCGCCGACTGTACCAGACTGTGATATCCACATCGTGCGCCGCTGCGCGGATGCGATAGCCATCGACGGCGATGTTTCGCCCATCGAGATCAAGGATCGTTTGACCCTGCGGTTCGATATCCACCTCGACGATCTCGCCGGTCTGCGCATTGAGCAGGCGGTTCTGCTGCACCATCTGACGGTCCCAGTAGGCGAAGCTCATCAGGCAGTCGGCCGGATAGGCGGCAGCACCGGCGTTCGTCCCGATGCGGTAAGCCGATGTATCCTTTCGGCCCTCGACGCGGAACTGCTTGCCGTTCGCATCGGTTTCCGCATCGATCTGCACCAGACAGCCGTCGCGCCAGACCTCGGTGTTGCTGTGCCGGTAACTGAACACCGGCACGAAGAACAGGCTGACATCGAAACTGGCGTTGCTCTCGATCACCTTCTCCGTTTCTTGCTCGGTGATGCGAAAATCGTGCGAGCCGATCGGCTTGCCGTCCAGCAACACCCGGAAGCTCAGATCGCTGGCGGTTTCACTGGTTGCTGCCGCGACCCCGCTCAGCAGCAGGGCCGTGCCGGCGGCTATCAGTACAGGTTTGATGACGTTCATGTGCGCGCCTCCGATTCCGGGTCGACGTCACCGGCCGGCCGCGTTGGCCCCGGCAGGAATGCATTGGTCCGTTGCATGTAGTCGCGATAGGCTGGACGGCGTTCGCCGATGTCTTTTTCCAGCATCGCGACACCGGATACCTTGAGCAGCAGAAAGGTCATCAGCAGAGGTGAAATCACCGTCCACCATCCGCCGGCGGCCAGCGCCGTCAGGAACAGACCCCACCAGATGCACGCGTTCCCGAAGTAGTTTGGGTGCCGCGAGTAACGCCAGAGACCGGTGTCCAGCACCTTGCCGCGGTTGGCCGGGTCGGCCTTGAAGCGCGCCAGCTGCCAGTCGCCCACGGCCTCGAACAGCATGCCGACGCCCCACAAGAACACCCCCAGGTAGTCGAGCAGGCCCAGTGGGCCACTGCTGTGTATCGCGATCAGCAGGGGCAAGGAAATGACCCAGGCGATCGCGCCTTGCAGACCGAATACCAGATAGAGGCTCTTGAAAGCGAAATTGGGCTCATTGCTCGCACGGATGCGGCGATAGCGATAGTCTTCCGGTTCTCCCCAATTGCGCCAGGTGACGTAGGCCGACAGCCGGATGGCCCACAGGCCGACCATCGCCACTACCAGCGCGGCGCGCGGGCCGGGTGCCGGGGCGGTCACCAGGTAGACCACCGCCGCGACCAGGAACATCATCGACCACAGGCTGTCGACGATGCCGACGTCGGCCTTGCGGACGCTGATCGCCCAGGTCAGCAATCCCGCGGTGAGTATCGCCAGCAGCGCGAGCATTAGTGCGTTCAGATCAGGCATGGCCGCGAGACTCCCGTACCGTGGCGGGTAAGCGGCGCGCCACTGCCGGTTTCCACTCGTCCAGCCGCTGTGCCGCGAGCATCAGCAGGGGCATGATGATTGCCCAGCCCATGGCCAGCGCCGTCAGCCCGGCGGTGGCGTCGTTGAAGCTCACGCCTCCCAGTTTGGCGCCGCCCAGGTAGGCCAACGGGCCGCCGACCGCGCCGAGTACGAAAGCGATGTAGCTGCGACCCTTGAGCCAGGCCATACTGACGTTGAGCGTCGTCGCGAATCCCACCCACATGGCGACGATCCAGTACGGCGCCAGCATCGGGTGCCACTGCCCGGCGGGGTAGCTCAGCCAGCCGGCCGCGACCAGCAGGGAGTCGAACACGAGCCCGGTCAGCGCGGCGATCCCGAGCAAGACCATCTCGCTCCGCGGCTCGGGTACCTGACGCAGATGGTAGGCGACCAACGCCGCCACGACGAGCGGGCCCAGCCAGGGGGCACCGTGCGCGGCACCCAGCACGCACGCAAACCAGGCCAGTTGAAACAGTGCGAAGTTCAGAAAAATGCTCATTGTCATACTCTCCCGGCTCAGGCCTCGGCCCGCTCGAACAGATAATGGCTTACCCACCATTCGTTGCCGTCGGCGTAGCCGAACAGCTCGGCGCAGGCCATAAAGAACAGGCGCCAGCGGACCCACCAGGTCTCGGCGTCATCGGGGCCGTAGGTTTGCTCGAGGATTGGGAAAACCGCTTCACGCCGCTGATCCATACGCGCCAGCCAGGCGTTGAGTGTCTTCTCATAGTGCCTGCCGTTCCAACGCCAGCGCCCGACCAGACTCAGGTCCTGCTGGAAGCGCAACGGGAGTTCATCGCTCGGCATGATACCGCCGCTGAAGAAATACCGGCTCATCCAGTCCGTTGGCCCGCGGTCGACGAACTCATAGGGCGAGTTCCGATGGCAGAAGATATGCATAAAGAACAGGCCGCCCGGCTGGAGCCAGCCGTTGATACGAGCGAACAACCGCCGGTAGTTGCGCATGTGCTCGAACATTTCCACCGACACCACGCGGTCGAAGCGCTGATCGGTATCGAAATCGTTCATGTCGGCGGTGATCACCGACACGTTGGTGAGGCCGCGTTGTTCGGCCTGCTGCATGATATGTTCACGCTGCGAGTTCGAGTTGGACACGGCCGTGACGCTCGCATGCGGAAAACGCTCGGCCATGAACAGGGTGAGAGAACCCCAGCCGCAGCCAAGTTCGAGTATTTCCAGCCCGTCGTGCAGCCTCGCGTGGTCGCAGGTCAGCTCCAGCGCCCGCTGTTCCGCACCGGCCAGATGCCGCGCCCCGTCGCCCCAATAGGCGCAGCTGTATTTGCCATGCGGCCCGAGGACCTGGCGGTAGAATTCGGCCGGTATCTCGTAGTGCTGTTCGTTGGCCTTTTCGGGCAGCAGGGCGACCGGCGACTGCTCCATCATCGCAACGAACGCCTCGCTGCGCTGGCCCACGTGCTCGCAGTCGTCGGGGCGCAGTTCTTTCAGACGCGCCTTCAGCAGTCGGCGGATGCCGGCGCGACTGACCTTGTCCGGTACCAGACCCTGCTCCACAAAACCTATCGCCGTCACTTTTGCCATGGTTTGCGCCTCTCGCATTCATGATCGTGGAGAGAACCTTAGCCTGGTCCGCGTGAAGCCGGGGTCTTCGCGGTGTGAACAAAACGTGAAGATGGCGCCCGGCCGGGGGTTGTCTGGCCGGAAAGGCGTGCGTTCAGCCCGCTGAAGCCGGCGTCACCACCTTGCAGAGGGCGGAGGGAAAGCCCACCTTCACCCGGGTGCCCCTGCCCGGACGGCTGCTGATCTCGACCGGCCATCCGTACCGTTCCGAAAAACGCCGCACGATGGTCAGCCCGACGCCATGCCCGCCGGCGCGCTGCGGGTCGGCGCGAAAATACGGCCGGAACGCCTCCTCGATTGCTTGCTCGCTCATCCCTACGCCGCTGTCCTCGATGATCAGGTGACGCGGCCTGATGACGACCCTTATCCGGCCATGGTCGGTATAGCTGAATGCGTTGCGCAGCAGGTTACCGATGACCGCCGACACCGCCTGTTCCGGGGCCTGAACGACCAGGCGGCAGTCGGCTTCCAACCCGGTCTCGACCGGCTTGTCGCGCGCGATCAGGCGCAGTTTCTCCAGTTCGGCATCGACGACCGCATTGATGCAGACCGGTGCTTCCGGGAGCCCCTGATCGGCCTCACGGGCCAGAAGCAGGAACGACTCGACCAGTTCTTCCATCTCACCGGACGAGCGGCGAATGCGCTGCACGCCATCGCGCACGGGTTCCGACAGGTCATCGCGCTCGAGCAGCAGATCGGTCGCAACGCGAATTATCGTCAGCGGCGTACGCAACTCGTGGCTCGCATCGCGGGTAAAGGTGCGCTCGCGCTCGACGAAGGCGTCTAGGCGGTGGGCGAACCCGCCGAGTGCGGTGGCCAGCACTCGGACTTCGTCGTCGGCATCCTGCGGCAGCTGTGCCGCCGCGAAGCGTTCCGCATCGGGCGCGTCCGGATCCAGGCGGTTTACTTCACGCGCCAGCCAGGTGATGGGCGAAACTGCGCGGTGAGAGGCACGGAAAGCGAGCCAGACGGACAGATAGAGAATCAGCAACACGATCATCAGCGGAATCAGGCCGAAGTAAGCGGCCAGCTCGTTGACCCGCTCGCCGTCGAACACCAGGTACAGGCGTTGGCCTCCGCGGGTGGTCACGTAGACGGTGGTGAAGTCCGCCCCGCTGGGCACATCGTGGAATCCATCCACGACCCCTTGCAGGCCTTCTGGCAGTCCGCGGTCACTGCCCACCGGTGCGAGAAAGCCGCTCAGGTTGCGTGTCTCTGGCAGCCCGAACCGCGGGTCTGCGTCGTAGCGCGCCCAGAAATACTCGGCCTCCAGGCGCAGCGCCTCGGTCACCAACACATGCTTGATCACGCCCGCGGCGAGTAGCACGCTGACGACCGCGGCGATGCTGATCGCCGCGGCCTGCAGCAGAAAGGTGCGACTCAGGCGCTTTTTCAGCCCGCCGCTAATCTGCATCCGAGGCGGCCAGGCGATATCCGGCGCCGTGCACCGTATGCAGTAACGGACGATCGAAGGGTTTGTCGATGGACTTGCGCAGGTTGTAGAGGTGGCTGCGCAGCGTGTCGCTGTCGGGCAACAGGTCACCCCAGACCTCGCGCTCCAGGTCTGCCCGACTGACGACGCGCGGCGACGCCCGCATCAGCACCGTCAACAACCTTAGCGCGATCGGCGTCAATGTCAGGCGCTGGCCCGCACGCTGTACCTCCAGTGTTCCGGTGTCCAGCGACAGGTCGGCGACCCGCAGGGTTTCGCTCGCGATCGCGCCGCGCCGCCGGCGCACCAGCGCCCGCAGCCTCGCCTCGAGCTCGCGAATATCGAATGGCTTCACCAGGTAGTCATCGGCGCCGGCGTCGAGCCCGCTGATCTTGTCTTGCTGCGTGTCGCGGGCGGTCAGCATCAGCAACGGCGTATCGCGCCGCGCATCGTCGCGTAGCTTGCGACAAACGGCCAGCCCATCCATTCCCGGCAGCATCAGGTCGAGCACAATGGCGTCATAGTCGTTGACTACCCCCAGGTGGAGTCCGGTGACGCCGTCGGCCGCATAGTCGAGTTCGTAGCCGCGCGCCTCGAGGTACGCGCCGACCATCTCCGCGATATCGCGGTTGTCCTCGATGAGCAGGATGCTGGCGTGGCTAGATTGGGCTGTCATTGCGGGCTGTCGATGATCGAATGCCCGGATTATAGGCGGCCCCGGACCCCGGCACGCAAACGGTCGCCGGCACAGGCTCGTTGCGGAAACCGGGCGGGCGCGCACCCGGTACGAAACGCGGCAACCGGCGCGACGCGTACACCGGTCGCCCCCCGCGGTCACCGGTGGCCCTACAGGCCGATCAGCTCGGCATGTACCTCCTCGCTCTTGACCGCGTCCAGCAGTGCGCTCGACTGCACCTTCTGCGGGTTGTACTCGACCACCACGAGATGCGGAGTGCGATCGGCGTTGTGCACGCTCACGACGCCGTCGATGGCGCGCAGTTTCGACTCGACACCGGCCCGTTGCTCGGGTCCAAGATTTTCGTCCACGTGGATGGTCACGTCAGCCAGTTGAATGTCCATAGCGCCTCTCCCTATCGGTCCAAGATTGTGATTCCGTCGTTCGCGCAAGCCCAAACTAACGCCTCGCAACGCCTCGGGAATTGACACAACTCAGATTTCCGGCGCTTTGGCCGCGCAGAACGCGCTGCATCCGCGCTTGGAGGCCCGGCTGTCGGCCGGCGGCGACAGCAGCCCCCGCAAGCGGACACGCCGGCGCGCTGCGCCATGCCCGCCGGTTCCCCGGGGCTGCGGCATTGAGGCCCGGGCTCAGTCCGCGACGTCCCAGAGGCGGCGGTAGCTGTCTCTGTAGTGGGCCAGGCTGAAATGCCGCTGCAGGTGATGGTAGCCGAGTTCGCCCAGCGCCTCGCGGACGGTCGGCGACAGCCGGTGGACCTCGAGTAGCCTCTGGGCGAGCCCGGCCACGTCGCCGGTAGCGAACAGCGCGTCGGACCGCGGCACGATCTCGGGTGCGGCCCCGCTGTCGGCGGCGAGGATCGGCAGGCGATGGACCATGGCCTCGAGCAGTACCAGGCCGAACGGCTCGTCGTGTGAAGGAAAAACGAACACGTCGAACGCCGCCATGTAACGGGCCGCCTTGGGCAGGAAGCCGGTCAGGTCGATCTTGTGCGCCAGACCGAGTTCGCGGATCTGTGCCTCGAGCCGCTCCCGTGCCTTGCCTCGCCCGATGATCACGAGGCGGGCGTCGGGTATCTGCTCATGGACCTGGGAAAACGCGGCGATCAGTTCGTCTTGCGCCTTGTAGGGTACCAACCGCCCGATCGTGCCGAACACGAACGCGTCCGGGTCGATCCCGAGTGCCTCGCGTGCGCTGTCCCGCCCGATGCGTTCGGCCGCGAGTCGTACGTCGTCGATCGCGTTGGGGATGACGGTGCAGCGTGCCGGGTCGAGCTGCGGCAGGCACTGAAGGATATTATTGCGCATCGCCTCCGACACCGCGACGAATTTGCACCGTGGGTCGAGTGCGTTCAACACGAACCGCCGTCTGCGCGGACCATGCGTCGTGTCGCGGTCGAAGTAGTTGAAGTCATGCACGACGAAGTACATCCGCTGCAACGGCACCAGGCGACTCAGCGTGTTGACGGCCACGGCCGGCTTGTGATGATGACAGATCGCGATGTCGAATGGTGCTCGGCGGCTCATGAGCCACAGCTTGAGGGCAACGATCCAGCGATGTCGAAAACGTCTGCGGTGTTTTGCATCCAACAGTACGACCTTGCCCGCATAGCGCTGTATCTCTCCCGGTGACAGGGCGCCGCGGACGAACACCGTGGTGACCTCGAACCCATCCCCGGCGAACGCCTGGCTGATCTCCCGGTAGAAATCGAATCCGCCGTCGATCGCAGCCCGGGTGATCTGCAGCACCCTGACCGGACGTCTCATCGCGCGCTGTCCTGCGGCTGGCGGGCCGGCTCCGGGCGGTACATGCTTCAGCGCCCCGACAGCTCGAGCATCTGTGCAAAATCGATCTTCGGGACGATCGACCCGGGCAATCGGCTCTGCGGCGAAACATTGTAGAGTTCGACGCCGTCCGCTTCGCAAAGATCGCGCGCCAGCTCGAACGAGGGGACGATGTAGTGATCGAAATCCAGGTCCAGCCGGCTGCCGACGACATTGTCGCCCGACTCGTAGAATCGGGCGAGCGTCCCTGTGCCGCCGAGATCCATGCCGAGGATGAATACCCGCCGGAAACCGAGCGCACAGGCGACCTGGAGTGCGGAAAAAACCACGGTCTGGCCGGTGAACACGCCCTTGTCCACGGATTTGCTGAAACCCACCCAGCCGCGCGCCAGGCGACGCGACTCGTGCAGCAACAGCCCTGCCTCGCGTTCGGCCCAGGCATCGAACGCGACCGGATCCAGTTTTGCGTGTCCGTAGCGCGCGTTGATCTCCTGGATCAGAAACAGCCGGTCGCTGGCGAGCAGCGACGGTTCGCGTTCGGCGATCTCGTTGAGGACGCGAAAGCTGAAGAGGCAGTTGGCACCCGAGGTGATGCCCTGCCGGAGCAATGCGAAGCGATCGCGGGCGAAGTTCTTGTCGGTTACGACAAAGTAGCTCAGCGGGAGACCGCATGCCGCCGTCTTCACGATGCTGCCGTTTACCCCGAAGCACGCCCGGCCACGCAATCTGGAGAGATCCATCTCGCCGAGCGAGGGACCGCTGGCGACGATGTAGCCATCACGTCGCCCGATGGCGGTCGGTAGGTGCGATAGAGGATGCGCGCGGCCGATGCGTCGCTTTCCCCAGAGGATGTCATGCGCCCCGGCCTCACTGCCCGCCCTCAATGCGAAATCTGGATGCAGCTTTTGCTGGTGTTTCAGCTCGGAAGGCGTGCGGAGCTGCCGAAACTTGCGTCGAGCTTTGGTCAACAGGCGCATAGGGAATTTGAATCAGGCGAGCGGGGCACGGCGGTTGGCCGAGCTGGATCGGTGAAATGCGGCCCGCCCCGCCAGTGCCGCGCACGCAGCATAATGTGAAATTGGCGCGCCCGACAGGATTCGAACCTGTGACCCCCGCCTTCGGAGGGCGGTACTCTATCCAGCTGAGCTACGGGCGCGGCGCGGCGCCATTCTCGCCTATTTTCGGTCTCGACCTCAATGGCGTTGCGCCTCTGTCGCGCCACGGTCCCCACAATCGATGCAATCGGTTGCCGCTACAGCAGCGCCTGGGTCGATTGCTGCAGCAGCAAGGTCCCCAGCGTGACCGTGAACAGGCCGAGTGTCGCGGTCAACCCATTGTGCGCCCAGGTCAGGCTGTGCGCCGACCAGCGCAGCGGCAGGCTGATGACGACCGCCAATGTGGTCATCCCGACAGCCGAGCCGATACCGAATAGCGCCAGGTAAGTCATGCCCTGGCCGATCGACTGCACGCTTCCGAGCGCCAGAACCATCAGCGCCGCCGATCCGGCCATGCCGTGCACCATTCCGACGAACATCGGGCGCAGCGGCAAACGCCAGTTGTGGCTGTGTTGGTGCGGGTCGTCGGCGTGAACCCCGCCCGGTGCGTGGCTGTGCGCGTGGAAGTGGGTCTTCCGGCCGTGGCGGTGGACATGAAAGTGCACGCGCTTGCGCCAGATCCGCAGCAACACGTCGGTACCGAGCAGGATCAGCATCAGTCCGACGATGGACTCCAGGATCAGCGCGAGCCCCGGCCCGATGCTGCCACCGATCAGGACCACGGCGCCACCGAACAACAGCAGCGTCAGGCCGTGGCCCATGCCCCAGGCAGCCCCGAGCCGTGCGGCGTCGCGCAGATCGCCGCCGCGGGTACCCAGGCTGGCGACCGCGGCCAGATGGTCGGCCTCAACCGCGTGCTGCAGGCCCAGAAGCAGGCCAAGGACGAGGACACTGGTCATGATGGACTCCCGCACTGCGCCGCCTGATTATCGCCCGATTCGCGCGCCCCGGCACTGTTGTCGGTCAAATCGATGTCCCGATACAGGGTCGCGCGCCGGATAGGTGGTCGCCAAGTACGCCCGATTCAAAAAATCAATACCCATATCAATAATATTGGTCTAAGGTTAAACCGTTCGTGATGCGGTCGAAGAATCGCGGCGTCAGACCGCCTCGCCGTGTCCGTTTCAGGCACCAGACGATAGCCAAAGGAGAAGCACGATGTCCCTCGCAGCAGCGCAGCGCGCACAAGATGTCCTGATCAAAGGCCTGCCCTTGGACGATGACGGGTTCTTACTCGATCACAGGGGCTGGAACCGGGCGATAGCACAGGAGCTGGCCAATCAGCTCGGGATTGGGCCCCTCGGTGCAACCCACTGGCTGATCATCGATTTCGTCCGTGACAAGTACTTCCGGACCGGGGCAATGCCGCCGATGCGCAATCTTTGTCGCAAACTCGGCGTGGATCGTGAGGCCGTGAGCAAGGCATTCGGCGGTTGCCGCCAGGCCTGGCAGATCGCCGGATTGCCCCACCCGGGCGAGGAGGCATTAAGCTACATGGGCTGAACGCGTTGCGGGGCGGCGCCCGGTCGCTGTGTGCACGGCCGATGCGACCGCGCCGAACGCTCACTCCGGCAATCGGTGGCCCATTGGAGCCGGACGTTTCCCGGGTCACACAGGCGGCGGGAAGCCGGGCAACGCGACGGTGCGTCCAGTCGTACCGGGCCGTCGTGACTATTCCACTATCTCGTTGATCAGCAGCTGTACGCTTGCCGGCGGATCATCGCTGTCGACCAGCGCGTCCGGCGCGACCATGTCGCCGGGACGCGTAGCTGCCTGGCCGCTCTTCGATACCTTCGCGCTGATCTTGACCCGGGGGAACGCGGACAGCTTCATCGCCGGCATCATCGCCATCCCGTCAGTGAGGGTCACCTTCAGTGGCAGCTCCCCGGCCTGGTGCCTCGCCACTGCCAGCGGCATCGGTGGGCCGCTGTCCGCTCGGGCCAGCACGAAGACGGTGTCGGTCGGCGCGACCTGCTCCATCAGCCGCGGCGCCAGCGCGACCTCGACCACGATGCCGTCACCGGCTACTTCGGTCGCAACCTCGGTAGTCGATGCCGCGGGTGCCCTCGCCTCGGCCCCGGCAGTCCCTGCCGCCCCCATGATGGATGGCAGGGCGTCCGCGGTCGGCGGCGGTTCGCCACCGGCATTACGGATCATCTGACCGAGCTCTGACTGCATCGCCGGTTGGTCGGCCAGCAATGGATAGGCGCGGCGCCAGTAGTCGAGGGCGGCTGGCTTGTCGCCCCGGTCGGCGGCCGCGTTGCCCAGTAGCCAGAGTGCGGTCGTGCTGTTCGGGTCGATTTGCAGCGCGCGTTCGAGCAGCTCGACCGAACGCACGCCCACGCGGCCGCCGTCGCGCATCGCCATTGCGTCGGCCAGCGACAGCAGCCCGGCGGTCTCATTCGGCAGCCGCTCAACGACGTGCTCGAAGGCGTAGACCGCGTCCGGGTATTGCTGCAAGCGCATGTAGGTGCGGCCGAGCAGGAACCAGCCCTCCGCATTTTCAGGATTCGCCTCCATGCGCTCGCGCAGCTGGACGACCAGCTCGTTCAGTGGCGGCAATGCGCTGCCGTCGCCGCTGCCACCGTGCCCGGCCACAGCGGTCTCGGCGGCGGCCCGGTCGCCGATCATCTGCGGTGATCCGATCTTCAGATACAGCGGGACGGTGATTAGTGGGATCAGCAGCGCAGCGACCGGCAGCGCCCAACGCCCAGCGCCGTCCGTGCCGGTCGTACCCGTTCCGGTGCCTTCGAGGTCCTGTGCCAGCGCCAGTTCCAGGTCGTGCTTGGCCTGCGTGAACTCTTCGTCCGACAGGTCGCCGGCTTCTTTCTGCTTCAGCAGTTCCGTCAGGTGCTCGCGCGCGATCGCGACGTTGAACTGCTCGGTCACGTCTGACGTGGCGCCATGCCGCCGCAGCACGCTGGGCGCAAGTAGGGCCAGGGCCGCGATGATCATCGCGGCGGAAATAATCCAGAACAGGGTCATGAATCCCTCTTGTCGCGGTCTGTTTCGAGCAGCGAGGCGGCCGTCTTGAGCGTGACCTCGTCGACATCGACGGTCGCGTCGGCGCGTCGCCGGCGGATGGTGCGGATCAGCAGGGCCACGCCGATCGACAGGATGATGAACGGGCCCGTCCAGAGCAGCAGTGTGCTGCTGTTGAGCGGTGGTCGGTACAACACGAAGTCGCCATAGCGGTCGACCATGAAGTCGGCGATCTCCTGCTCGGACTTGTCCTGCTTGACCATTTCGTAGGTCTTGCGGCGCAGGTCGACGGCCAGTTCGGCATTGGAATCGGCCAGATTTTGGTTCTGACACACCAGGCAGCGCAGTTCGTCGATCAGCTTGTTATAGCGTTGTTCCTGCTCGGGGCTGTCGAAGTCGTGCACCTCGACCCGCGCCAGGGCGCCGGTGCTGATCAGCAGGCAGAGGATCGATAGCAGCAGCCGCTTCACGAGGCGTTGCCCCCGGCGGGCGCCTCGAAGTAGGCCTCGAATTTCTCGCGCCAGATGCCGGCATTCACCGCACCGGTATGTTTCTCGCGCACGATGCCCTCGGCGTCGATCAGAAAGGTCTCGGGCGCGCCGTACACGCCCCAGTCGATTGCCGCATTGCTGTTCGGGTCGAATGCGATTTTCACGAACGGGTTGCCGAGACGTGTCAGCATCGCCTTTGCGTCTGCGGCCTCGTCGCGCCAGTTCATCCCGACGATCGGCACGTTCTTGCGCTGTGCGAGATAAACCAGGTACTCGTGCTCCTTCCAGCACTCTGGACACCAGGTGCCCCAGACGTTGAGCAGCCAGACCTTGCCCGCCATGTCTGACGGTCGCACCGTCTGTGACGGATCGAGCAGATCGGGGAGGGCGAACGCCGGCGCCGGCCGGCCGATGAATTGCGTCGGCACTTCGCGCGGGTTGTATTCGCCCTGGTTCATCTTGTCCAGCACGAACCAGAACAGCGCGGCCAGCGCAAGGAAGCCCGCGAGCGGGAAGATCGCTCGGGTCATGCCCTGGCCCCTGCGGCGTCGACGTCGGCCTGGCGGCTACGCCGTGCAAGCGTGCGGTAGCGTCGGTCGGTCGCCGCGATGCCGGCACCGATGGCCATCAGCAGCGCGCCGAGCCACAGCCAGCGCACGAAAGGCTTGTGATAGATGCGCAGACTCCAGGCCCCGTCACCGAGATCTTCACCGAGCGCGACGAACAGATCGCGGGTCAGGCCGGGGTCGATCGCGGCCTCGGTCATCGGCATCGTCTGCACCAAGTAAATACGCTTCTCCGGGTGCATTTCGGCCACCTCCTGGCCGTCACGGCTCGCGACCAGGTTGCCGCGATAGGCCGTATAGTTCGGGCCCTTGGTCACGTCGACACCGGAAAAATCGAAGCGGTAGCCGCCCATTTCGTAAGACTCGCCCGGCGCCAGGCGCACGTCCTTTTCAGTGGAGTAGAGCGACGTCAGGGTCACCCCTACGATGAACACCGCGATGCCGGTATGGCCCAAGACCATGCCCCAGAAGCCGCGCGGGATGTGGCGCCAGTTGCGGTGCGGCCCGAGGCGCTCGCGAATCGCGGTGAGGGTCGAACCGGCGACCCAGATCGCCAGCACCATGCCGAACGCCGCCTGCCAGAGGAACTGCGGGGTCGCCAAGGCCGCATAAGCGACGCCGAGCACCAGCGCGGCGATGAACGCGACGCGCAGCTTGGGCCAGAGATTCTCGAAGCTGTCACGTTTCCAGCGTGCCAGCGCGCCGACACCGACCAGCATCGCCAGCGGGGCGGTGAGCGGGATGAAAACGCTGTTGAAGTAAGGGGGGCCGACCGAGATCTTGCCCAGGCCCAGCGCATCGACCGCCAACGGGTAGAGCGTGCCGAGCAGGATACTCGCTGCGGCGACCACCAGCAGCACATTGTTGAGCAGCAGGCCGGTCTCACGTGACAGCAGCTCGAAGCGCACGGTGCTCTTGATCTGGTTGGCGCGGACCGCGTAGAGCGCCAGCGACGAACCGACGACCGCTATCAGGAACATCAGAATGAACACGCCGCGTTCGGGGTCCGACGCGAATGCATGCACCGAGGTCAGCACCCCGGAGCGCACGAGGAAGGTCCCGAGCAGGCTGAGCGAGAATGTGAAGATCGCGAGCAGCACCGTCCAGGCCTTGAACGCGCCGCGTTTCTCGGTCACGGCCAGGGAGTGCATCAGCGCGGTGCCGACGAGCCACGGCATGAAGGACGCGTTCTCGACCGGGTCCCAGAACCACCAACCGCCCCAGCCGAGTTCGTAGTAGGCCCACCAGCTGCCCAGCGCGATCCCGATGGTCAAACACAGCCAGGCCATGTTCGTCCAGGGACGCGACCAGCGTGCCCAGGCCGCGTCCAGGCGTCCGCCCAGCATCGCTGCGATCGCGAACGCAAAGGGCACCGCGAACCCGACGTAGCCCATGTAGAGCATCGGCGGGTGGATGATCAGTCCGAAGTCCTGCAGCAGCGGATTCAGGTCGCGCCCGTCCGGCGGCGGAACCGCAAGGCGATCGAACGGGTTGGACGTGAGCAGCATGAATAACAGGAAGCCGACGGCGACCAGCCCCAGCACACCGACCACCCGGGCCAGCATTGCCAGCGGGATACTGCGGCTGAAAAGCGTGACCGCCCCGGTCCACACGGACAGGGTCAGCGCCCACAGCAGTAACGAGCCCTCGTGACCGCCCCAAACCGCGGAAAACAGGTATTGGGTTGGCAACTGCGTATTCGAATTGTGGGCGACATAGGCGACGCTGAAATCGTGCGTCAGAAAGCTGTAGGTGAGCAGCGCGAAGGCGATGAACACGAACAGCAACTGCAGCCGGGCGGCTGGGTAGGCGAGCATCATCCAGGCGGTGATGCCACGTTGGGCGCCGACCAGCGGGAAGACGGACTGGATGACCGACAGGGCGAGCGCGATCAGCAGCGCGATCTGGCCGAGTTCGGGAATCATAGCGATTTGCCTCCCGGGTGACGCTCACCCATCTTGCCGGCGCTCTCGAGCGCAGCGGCAACCTCGGGCGGCATGTAGGTCTCATCGTGTTTCGCCAGCACCTCTTCGGCAATGAACACATTGTCCGGGCCCATCTTCCCCTGAGCGATCACGCCCTGGCCCTCGGCGAACAGGTCCGGCAGGATGCCGCGGTAGGCGACCGGGACTCGTTGTGCCATGTCGGTCACGACAAAGGTGACCGTCAACTCGCCCTGCTCACGCTGCACGCTGCCGGCCTCGACCAGGCCGCCGAGCCGAAAGATGTGTTCGGCCGGTGCCTTGCCTTCCGCCACCTCGGAGGGGGAAAAAAAGTACGACAGGTTGCCCTCGAGCGCCCTCAGCACGAGGAAGGTCGCCAGGCCGAGCGCGGCCAGGCCGACCGCGACGATCCCGAAACGCTTGTGTCTAGCCTTCATTGTTGCGTCTCCTGTTCGAGTCGAGCCAGGCGCATGATGCGCCTCTTGATCTGTCTGGAGCGGCCGCGTAGCAGCAGCGGCTCGGCGATCATCAGCAGCGCGGTGGCGCCGAACGATCCCCACACGTAGAGCCCGTATCCGCCCATGTCCAGGAATTCGGCCATCTCACAGCCCCCCGTTGGCCAGTTCCCGCACCCAGTTCGCAGAGCGCTCGCGTTCCAGGATCACGCTGCGCAGCCGCGCCATGGCCACCGCGATCGAGTAGGCCCAGAAGCCCAGCGTCATGATCAGCAACGTGATCAGCATTGTCTCGTCCATCGTGCTCTCTTCGCTCATCCTGATCGTCGAGCCCTGGTGCAGCGTGTTCCACCACTGCACCGAGTAATAGATAATCGGAACATTGACCACGCCCACCAGCAGCAGGATGGCGCTGGCCCGATCGCCGCGCCGCGGGTCGTCGATCGCGGCCCGCAACGCCATATAACCGAGATACAAAAACAGCAGGATTAGTTCCGAGGTGATGCGCGCGTCCCAGACCCACCAGGTGCCCCACATGGGCTTACCCCAGAATGACCCGGTCCATAACGACAGAAATGCGAACATCGCACCGGTGGGGGCAAGTGCCTGGGCCATCATCGCCGATAGCCGGGTGTTGAAGATCAGGCCCAAGGCCGCCCAGCCGGCCATCACGAGATAGATAAACATCGACATCCAGGACGCCGGCACGTGAACAAAAATGATCCGGTAGCCCTCTCCCTGTTTGTAGTCCGTCGGAGCGACGAAAAAGCTCATGTACAGGCCGATCGCGATCAGCACGACGGCTATCACGGCAGAAACCGTGCCGATCTTGCGCGCCAGCGGGTAAAAGGCCGCCGGTGATGAGAACTTGAACCAGTTGACCAGTCGCGAAGACATCGTGCCTCGTATCTCGTTGGTTGCCCCGATTGTTGCGATGACGTCGTGGACCGCCACGACCCGGCATTCTGCCCCAACCCTCAGCGATTCTCTGAGATCCCGTCGGGGTTTCGGACCGTCCGGCCCGTGTCGACGGCGCCCAAAGGTTACCGGAGTCCTACGGGGGGCGCAAAAACCTCAGACCTGGGCAGATCGCGTCTTGTCAGTCCTCGGCCACGCGCAACGCGGCCGCCGTTGCGAGCGGCGCCAGCACGAGGCTTGCGACCAGGATCGCGGCCAGCATCGACAGGTGCGAGTCGCCGCCCAGTCCCGATACCGTCGCCTCGACCGCCCCGGCGCCGAAAATCAGGACTGGGATGTACAAAGGCAGCACCAGCAGTGCGAGCAATACCCCGCCGGACCGCAGCCCGAGGGTCAATGCGGCGCCGATCGCGCC
>CBFCWF010000046.1:0-20850 GCA_965601425.1 uncultured Chromatiaceae bacterium
TCCGCTGATCGGGATGCTGACGTTCGGCAACCTGCTGCGCGAGTCAGGGGTCGTCGATCGCCTCAGCAAAGCCGCACAAAATGAAATCATCAACGCGGTCACGATCATTCTGGGTCTTTCGGTGGGCTCCAAACTGCAGGCAGACAAGTTCCTCAGCGTAGAAACACTCGGTATCCTGGCGCTCGGCGCCGTTGCATTCTGTGTCGGGACTGCCGCGGGCGTGCTGATGGGCAAGGTCATGCATCGTATTTCGGGTGGCAAGGTGAACCCGCTGATCGGGGCGGCTGGCGTTTCCGCGGTGCCGATGGCTGCCCGGGTTGTCAACAAGGTGGGTCTCGAGGCAAACCATCACAATTTCCTGCTGATGCACGCCATGGGACCCAATGTGGCCGGGGTGATCGGCTCGGCGGTTGCCGCCGGGGTGCTGCTCGCAGTCGTTGGGGGCTGAAAAAGGCGCCCACTAAGCGCCCGTAATCCATAACCTTTTCTGTTGCCTCGGCGCGAGAATTTACATATCATCCCGCGCTTATGTTGTCGCTTTTGCCCGACTTCGCCGATCCCCTGCGCTTGTGCGCCCTGGGAAAGGCCTACGAGGGTGCGGTCCCGCTGGCCGAAATGCCTCGTCTTGCGCCGCTTCTCACTTCTTCGGAAGGCGAAGCGGCGTTTGCTTTGGCGTTTGCGATCGATGCCGAGCGCAGGCCCGTGGTGCGGGTCCGGGTGAGTGCGCGCTTGTCATTGCAATGTCAGCGCTGTCTGGGCAGCATGCGGCAGGACGTGGAATCCGATTCGCTGTTGGTGGTCGTTTCTGGCCCGGACGAGGCCCAACGACTGCCGGATGACGTCGAACCGCTGCTTGTCGAAGATGGAAGGTTGGCACTGCGCACACTGATCGAGGACGATCTGATCCTTGCCACACCGGCCGCGCCGATGCATCCGCGCGCGGATTGTACGGTGCAGCTCAGTGAGGTTAATGCGCCGCCGGATATGGGACAGGATGCGGCCGAAGGCGAGGCGGAGCACCCTTTCGCCGCATTGGCAGACTGGAAGGGCGACAAAGAGAATCACGACTGAATTGTCTTTAAGGAGACAGGAAAAATGGCGGTCCAACAGAACAGAAAAACCCCTTCCAAGCGCGGCATGAGGCGCTCGCACGATGCACTGAAGCCGGAGGCTCTGTCGATCGATCCGACGTCCGGCGAGACGCACCTGCGCCACAATGTCAGCCCGGACGGTTTCTACCGCGGCCGCAAAGTCGTCGACAAGTAGTCGGCTCGTCGTCGGTGACGGCCTCACCCATCGAACAGCTGCCACGCTCGTGACCCAAGCCATTACGATTGCATTGGATGTCATGGGTGGCGATCATGGTCCCGGCGTGATCGTGCCGGCCGCTTTGGGCTTTCTCGCAAAGGACCCGGATTGCCGGTTGATACTCGTCGGCCGCGAGGACGCCATCCGGGAACATCTGCCACCCTCCGGCTTGCCTCAGCGGCTGGCCGTAGAGCACGCGTCGCAGGAGGTCGGAATGGACGAACTCCCCTCGCGTGCCCTGCGCGGCAAGAAGGATTCGTCGATGCGGGTCGCTATCGATCTGGTCAAACAGGGCCGGGCCGATGCGTGCGTGAGTGCCGGCAACACCGGTGCACTGATGGCGACTGCACGCTTCGTGCTGAAGACTCTGCCCCATGTCGACCGCCCGGCCATCATTACCTCGATGCCTTCGATTGACGGCCGGACATGGGTGCTGGATCTCGGCGCCAACGTCGATTGTGAGGCGCAGCACCTGTATCAGTTCGCGGCGATGGGGTCGGAACTGGTTTCCGCGGTCGAGGGAATCGACCGGCCGACGGTCGGCTTACTCAACATCGGCCAGGAAGAGATCAAGGGCAACGAGCAGGTCAAGGAAGCCCACGAATTGCTGAGTAAGGGCGAGCTCAACTATATCGGCTATGTCGAGGGCGACGACATCTACCTCCGCGACAACCTGGATATCGTGGTGACCGACGGATTCGTTGGGAACGTGGCGTTGAAGAACACCGAGGGCGTGGCCAAGCTGATCCGCCATTTCATGATGGTGGAGTTCAAGCGTAATGTGTTTACCAAAGTGTCGGGGCTGGTGGCCTTGCCGGTGCTCAAGGCCCTCCGCCGACGCATCGATCCGAGGCGTTACAACGGGGCGAGTCTGCTTGGACTGCGCGGTATCGTGGTCAAGAGTCACGGTGGCGCGGATCAGCTCGCTTTCGAACACGCGATCGCTATTGCGAAGAAGGAGATCCTTGCGGACATTGCGATTCGAATCGAACAGCGCGTGGGTCAGCACCTGGATGTCTCGGCAACCGCATGAGTAAGTTTGCGCGTATCACCGGCACCGGTAGCTACCTACCCGAAAAAGTACTGAGCAACAAGGATCTCGAGGCGATGGTCGAAACCAGCGACCAGTGGATCCGCGAGCGTACCGGCATCGTCAAGCGGCATGTGGCAGTGGATGGCCAGACGACCTGCGATCTCGCCGAGCAGGCTGCGCGGCGCGCGATTGAGGCTGCCGGGAAGACCCCGGGTGATATCGACCTGATCATTCTGGCCACGACCACGCCTGACAAGATTTTTCCCAGTACCGCCTGCCTGGTGCAGCAGCGGCTGGACATCCACGGCTGTGCGGCGTTCGATATACAGGCAGTCTGCACCGGCTTCGTGTATGCCCTCAGCGTCGCGGAAAAGTTCGTTCGCACCGGCGCCGCAAAGTGCGCTTTGGTGATTGGGGCCGAGACCTTCTCGCGAGTCATCGACTGGACGGACCGAGGTACCTGCGTGCTGTTCGGCGACGGTGCCGGGGCGGTCGTGCTCGAAGCATCGGACGTGCCGGGCATCCTGTCCAGCCATCTGCATGCCGACGGTGCCTACGAGAATCTGCTGCACGTACCGGGGGGTGTTTCCCGGGGGTTCGATCTGCCCGACGCAGAGGGGGATCCGCACTACACCCACATGAAGGGCAACGAGGTGTTCAAGATGGCGGTGAACACCCTCGGCCGCATCGTCGACGAGACGCTGCATGCCAACGGCATGAAGAAGTCCGATGTCGACTGGCTGGTGCCGCACCAGGCCAATATACGGATTATCAACGCGACGGCCCGTAAGCTGAGCATGTCGATGGACAAGGTAGTGGTGACCGTGGACCAACATGGCAATACCTCCGCGGCATCGGTGCCGCTGGCACTCGATACCGCGGTGCGAGACGGCCGCATACAGCCCGGCGAGGTGCTGTTGCTCGAGGCGTTCGGCGGCGGGTTTACTTGGGGTTCCGTGCTGCTGAAGTTCTGACCGGTAAGCGTATGAGCAAGAAATTCGCGATTACTTTTCCAGGGCAGGGGTCGCAATCCGTCGGCATGCTGTCGGACCTTGCCGCGGCCGATCCCGTCGTGCGAGAGACGTTTGCCGAGGGATCGGAGGCACTGGGCGTTGATCTGTGGGCGCTGAGCCAGAATGGGCCGAAAGAGAAGCTCGATGACACGCGCATAACCCAGCCGCTCATGTTGTGCGCCGGGATCGGCGTGATGCGGGCGCTGGATCAGCGACTCGACCGACCGGCGACAGTGATGGCCGGACACAGCCTGGGTGAGTACACGGCGCTGGTTGCGGCAGGGGTTTTCGACCTTGCAGAAGCCACGCGGCTGGTGGCACTACGCGGCAGCTTCATGGACGAGGCGGTGCCTGCCGGCACAGGCGCGATGGCAGCGATTCTGGGCCTGCAAGATGAACAGGTACGCGCGCTCTGTGAGCAGGGTGCGCAGGGCCAGGTCGCTGCGGCGGTCAATTTCAACACCCCGGGACAGGTGGTTGTTGCAGGCCACACCGCGGCGGTGGCCCGCGTTGTCGAGCTGGCCCGGGCTGCCGGCGCGAAGCGGGCCGTATTGCTCGATGTGAGCGTGCCTTCGCATTGCATCCTGATGCAGCCGGCAGCGACGCGTCTCGAGGGCGCCCTGCAGGACATAAGCTTCAACATGCCGCGGGTCCCGATACTGCACAATGTCGATGCTTCACAGGCGGGCGATATCGAGGGAATCCGCCGGCTGCTGCTAGAACAGCTGTGCAACCCGGTGCGCTGGGTCGATATTGTTCGCGAGATGGCCGGGCGCGGCGTACAGCTGGTTGTGGAGGCAGGGCCGGGTAAAGTGCTGACCGGTCTGGCCAGGCGGATCGACAGATCACTCGACGCCATGGCCGTATTCGATCCGGCAAGCCTGGATAAGGCAGTGGAGGCAATCAATGCTTGATGGGCAGATCGCGCTCGTGACGGGGGCCAGCCGAGGAATCGGTCGAGCGATAGCCGATATGTTGGGGGAGCGGGGTGCGACAGTCATCGGCACCGCCACCACCGAGTCGGGTGCCGCGGCTATCTCGCAAAGGTTTGATGATGCAGGCATCAAGGGCCAGGGAATGCGGCTCGATGTCGGTGACGAAGCCTCGGTCGATGCCGTCGTGAAGGAGATCACCGACAAATACGGGTCAGTTACGATCCTGGTCAACAACGCAGGTATCACGCGCGACAATCTGCTGATGCGCATGAAGGCGGACGATTGGGATGCGGTGTTGAACACGAATTTGACATCGGTCTATCGACTGTGCAAGGCCTGTTTGCGTGCAATGATGAAGGCCAGGACCGGCCGCATCGTCAATATCGCATCTGTGGTCGGTGCCAGCGGAAATGCGGGACAGACGAACTATTCGGCAGCAAAGGCGGGGATGTTCGGTTTTACCAAATCGCTGGCCCAGGAAGTCGGGTCGCGGGGCGTCACTGTGAACGCGGTTGCCCCGGGCTTCATCGACACCGACATGACCCGGGAATTGCCTGATGCTCAACGCGAGTTGTTGCTGGGCAGCATCCCACTCGGTCGGCTGGGGCGTCCTGAGGAAATTGCTTCGGTGGTGGCGTTCCTGGTGTCTGACGCGGCAGCCTATATCACCGGGGAAACCCTACATGTGAACGGCGGGATGTACATGGCATGACGCCTCTTGCAAGGCTATTTCCCAGCGACCAATTGGCTACGAATTTGCACCCAAGTGCTTTGAAGCGGTCGACAAACTGAATACAATACGACGTCACCGCGTGGCGTCCTAGATCACGCACCTGTGGAGGAATTGACAGAATGAGCTCTATCGAAGAACGCGTAAAAAAGATTGTCGTCGAGCAGTTGGGAGTCAAAGAAGAAGAGGTAGTGCCTTCTGCATCTTTCGTCGACGATCTCGGCGCTGACTCACTCGATACGGTCGAACTCGTGATGGCCCTCGAAGAGGAATTCGAAACTGAAATCCCCGACGAAGAGGCCGAGAAGATCACGACGGTACAGCAGGCGATCGACTACGTGAAAGCCCAAAGCTGATCTTGCAATCACTGTTCGATATCCGGCCGTAGATTCCGCGTCGCGGGGCTGCGGCCGTTTGATTTGATCAGTAGTCAGTCCACAGGGGTTTTCCCAGATGTCACAGAGAAGGGTTGTCGTCACAGGTCTCGGCCTGATTTCGCCGGTTGGTCTGGATGTTGCGAGCGGCTGGGAAAACATTCTTGCCGGCAGGAGCGGTATCCAGCCGATCACGCATTTCGACATTGCGCCGTTCAGTGTCCGGTTCGGCGGCCCGATCTATGGGTTCGATGTCGAGCAGTACATCCCGAAGAAGGAAGCGCGCAAGATGGATGCCTTCATTCACTACGGGATAGCTGCCGGTCTTCAGGCGATCAAAGACAGTGGTGTCGAGATCGACGACAGCAACGCGAAGCGGATTGGCGTGGCCATCGGTTCCGGCATCGGCGGCGTGACCGGCATAGAGACCGGGTACGGCGCCTACCTCAAGGGTGGGCCGCGCAAGATCTCCCCGTTTTTCGTGCCGGCGAACATCATCAACATGGTCGCGGGCAACCTGTCCATCATGTGCGGTCTGAAGGGGCCAAACATCTCGATCGTTTCCGCTTGCAGCACGGGTGCGCACAACATCGGTGACGCAATGCGCATGATCCAGTATGGAACCGTGGACATGATGGTTGCTGGTGGTGCTGAAATGGCAACCTCGCCGACTGGGTTGGGCGGCTTCGCCGCAGCGCGTGCGCTATCGACTCGAAACGACGATCCACAGGCGGCCAGCAGACCCTGGGACCGGGATCGAGACGGTTTCGTGCTCAGCGACGGTGCCGCCGTACTCATGCTCGAGGATCTCGAGCATGCGAAGGCGAGGGGTGCCCGTATCTATGCGGAGCTCGCCGGTTCGGCGATGAACTCGGATGCATATCATATGACTTCGCCGTCGCCAGGCGGCGAGGGTGCTGCAGACTGCATGCGGCTCGCGCTGGACGACGCCGGAGTGAACCCCGACCAGGTCGATTACATCAATGCGCATGGGACCTCTACGCCCGCGGGCGACGTGGCGGAGACCCTGGCGGTCAAGGTTGCGTTCGGTGCCCATGCCGGCAAGC
Organism: uncultured Chromatiaceae bacterium; assembly: GCA_965601425.1. GTDB lineage: Bacteria > Pseudomonadota > Gammaproteobacteria > Chromatiales > Chromatiaceae > Thiosocius. The sequence continues at coordinate 6,461 of CBFCWF010000046.1, forward strand.
TGGCGGTGAGTTCAACCAAGTCGATGACCGGTCACATGCTGGGTGCCGCCGGTGGCGCGGAGGCGCTCTTCACGGTGCTCTCGGTGCGAGACCAGATAATGCCTCCCACGATCAATCTCGACAATCCCGACGATCAGTGCGATCTGGACTATGTCCCGCATGAAGCGCGTGAATCGAAGGTCGATGTCGCGATCTCGAACTCGTTCGGGTTCGGCGGGACAAACGGGACCCTGGTATTCCGCCGCTTTACAGACTAGTGGCCGCCGCTTGCGGCGGTCGCTCGGCCTGATGCACGAGGAAGTACTCATCGACGGCGTTGCTGTAGCCGGGGACTGGCTGAACGAGCGGGCCTTCCAGTTCGGTGACGGCCTATTCGAAACCATCGCTGTTGTGGACGGTCAGCCCTGTCTTTGGGACCTGCACTGCGAGCGACTGGCGCTGGGTTGTCAGCGTCTACGCCTCCCTCTGCCGAATTTCGAGCGCTTCAAAGCCGAAGCCCGGCGACTGTGTTCCGGCCGGGCACTTGCGGCACTCAAACTGTACTGGACGGCCGGCAGGTCGGTCCGCGGTTACCTGCGCCCGGCTTCGGTGCGGCCGCAACGGCTGTTGCGGGTTTTCGACTGGGCCGGGGCTGTCGCGGGGGCCATCTGGACAGTCCGTCAATGCAACCATCGCTTGAGCGATAATCCGGCACTCGCGCAGATCAAGCACCTCAACCGCCTCGACCAGGTCTTGGCGCGCGCCGAGTGGGAAGACCCGGCAATCGATGAGGGGCTGATGCTCGATCAGAGCGGCAACGTGTCCTGCGGAACCATGAGCAATCTTTTCGTGCAATCGGGCGATGCGCTGCGTACGCCGGTGATCGCGCGTGCCGGCGTCGCCGGTGTCGTGAGACGTCTGGCGCTGGAAATCGCGAGACGTCACGGTTTTCCGGTCCAGGAGTCATTCCTGTCGCCCGAGGAACTCCACCGGGCGGATGCCGTCTATTTGACCAACTCCTTGATCGGGGTAGTGAGGGTTGGCTGCATCGACTCTACGAGCTACGACACCTCGCTCGGCGAACACCCGTTGATGGAGCACACCCGCCGGCAATGTCATCACCCGGGCGCGAAGGTGCGGGCGGATGAATAAGCTGGCCGGGTTCTCGATTTTGGCAGTCAGCCTGCTGGCCGGCTGGGCATGGATGGAGTACCAGAGTTTCATCCAAACACCGCTGCACATTCCGCATGGCAGTGTGATCTACGAGGTTCCCAGAGGTGCGACGCTGGGTCGGGTTGCGCGCGACCTCGAGGACGCAGGCATCGTAGCAAACGCGCAATACCTGCAATGGTACGGGCGCTATACCGGCCAGGCTCAACTTATCCGTGCCGGCGAATATCGGCTGAGCGACGACCTCTTGCCAGACACGCTGCTCGCCCTGCTCGTGTCTGGAAAGTCCGTGACCTACAGCTTGACTCTGCTGGAGGGTTGGAACATGCGGCAGGTGCGTGCCGCGTTAGCCGCACATGCATCATTGGAACAAACGCTCGAAGGCGTGGACGATGCCGAACTGATGGAGCGGCTCGGCCTCCCGGGCGAGCATCCCGAGGGACGTTTCTTCCCGGACACCTATCAGTTTACGCGTGGAATGAGCGACCTTGAGTTCCTGCGCCGCGCGCTGCGTACGATGGACGACGAGCTGAGGATTGCCTGGGAGAAGCGTGCCGACGACCTCCCAATCAAAAGCCCCTACGAGGCGCTGATTCTCGCTTCGATCGTGGAGAAGGAGACCGGGCAGGCAGACGAACGCGCTGAGATTGCCGGCGTATTTGCGCGGCGCTTGCGCAAGGGCATGAGACTGCAGACGGACCCAACCGTGATTTACGGCATGGGAGCCAGTTTCGACGGCAACATACGACGCAAGGATTTGCGTACGGATACGCCCTACAACACCTATGTGCGAGCGGGTCTGCCGCCGACACCGATTTGCATGCCGGGCCGCGACGCGCTCCTGGCCGCAGTCCAGCCCGCGGCGGGGAAAAGCCTCTACTTCGTGGCCCGCGGGGACGGCAGCCATGTCTTCTCAAACACCCTGAAGGAGCACAATGCCGCGGTCAGGAAATACCAGCTCAGGAAATGACGCGTCCCAGCTTCGTCACCGTTGAGGGCATCGAGGGTGCAGGGAAGAGCACCTGCCTCGCGCTGCTGGAGGAGCGCATCAGGGCGCGTGGTCACGATCTGCTCGTGACCCGGGAACCCGGCGGAACGAAGCTTGGCGAAGATCTACGCGGGCTGTTGCTCGACCACCGGCACGACGGCATGTCAGACGATGCCGAGCTGCTGCTCATGTTTGCGGCGCGTGCCGAACACTTGCACGCACGCATAGAGCCGGCCCTAAAGGCGCATCTGTGGGTGCTGTGCGATCGTTTCACCGACGCGACTTATGCCTACCAGGGCTACGGTCGCGGCATCGTGCTCGATCGGATTTCGGCGCTGGAGAGCTGGGTGCAGGGCGAGCGGCGGCCGGACCTGACATTGTTGATGGATGTGCCCGTCCGGATGGGTCTCGAACGCGCACGCAGGCGTTCTGCGCCGGATCGCTTCGAGCGCCAGGCGATAGCCTTTTTCGAGCGGGTGCGCGAGGGGTACCTGAGCCTGGCGCGGGATAACCCACGGCGTTTCCGCGTGATCGACGCCTCCCGGACATTGGACGAAGTCTCCGGCCAGATCAGTGCCGAGATCGACGCATACCTCGACCGGACTGATGACTGATGGTTTCCGATCTCTATCCCTGGCAACTTGAGCAGTGGCGACGCATCGTCACGGCCCGTGCGGCCGGGCGCCTCCCGCATGCGCTGCTGCTGCACGGCCCGGCGGGCATCGGCAAGGCAGACTTCGCCCGGCACCTCAGTGACGCATTGGTGTGTCCAAGGCCGAGAGACGATGGCAGCCCCTGCCGTCGCTGCGCTGCATGTCGTCTCAGCGATGCCGGCAATCATCCGGACCTTTACCGGATAATGCCCGGCGAACCGGGCAAGATGATAAAGATCGATGCGGTCCGCGAATTGATCGCGCGGAGCGTATTGTCCGCGCAAGAAGGCGGTTATCGGGTCTTCGTTCTCGAGCCGGCGGAAGCGATGAACCGGGCGGCGGCCAACGCGCTGCTGAAAACCCTCGAGGAGCCGGCCTCACGCTCGGTGATGATCCTCGTGAGCTCCCATCCGGATCGACTGCCGGCGACGATTCGCAGCCGCTGCCATGCCGTGAAATTCACGATCCCGGCGGGCTCGATGGTGCGCGCTTGGCTCGGTTCGCAGCTCGAGGATACCGAACTCGAAGCCTTGTTGGCGGTGAGCGGCGGGGCGCCGTTGCGCGCGCTGCAGGCCCAGCAGGAGGGCTGGATAGAGGAAGGGCGGCGTCTGAGCGGCGAACTTCAATCACTGATGCGGCGCCAGACGAATCCGCTGCGAGTAGTTGAAGAATGGGAAAAACGGCCGCTAACCCTCGTATTCGGCGGGCTGAAGCGGTATCTGACGGACCTGATCAGACTGGCCAGCGGCCTGCCGCAGGCCAGTATCCACGATCCGAAACTGCGCGCCGATTTGAAAAGCCTGTGCGACGCCGTAGACTTGAGATCGCTGCACTTGCTATATGGTGACCTGTTGCAGCTCGATCGTGATACGTCGAGGAACCTGAATACACAGATGATGCTCGAACACATCGCCAACCAGTGGTTGCAGCTAACGCGCCCCGGAGTTCATTAGAGATGTCCGTGCCCAACATGCCGCGCGCCCGACAGGGAATCCTCTCGCTGACGATAAAGGACAAGAATGCGCTCTATGCCGCCTACATGCAGTTCGTCAAGAACGGCGGGTTGTTCATCCCGACTTCGAAAAAATACAGCATCGGCGACGAAGTGTTCATGTTGCTCAGCCTGATGGACGAGGCGGAGCGCCTGCCGGTCGCGGGTCGGATCATTTGGATCACCCCGGTGGGTGCCGAGGGCAACCGTGCCGCCGGCATCGGTGTCCAGTTCAGCGATCAGGACGGCGGCATGGCGCGGAACAAGATCGAAGGCTACCTCGGCGGCGCACTGCAGTCGGATAAACCCACCCATACCATGTGACGTGTCTCAGTCCGGGTGACACGGCGCGCCCCGCCAGTGCGACCCCTCCACTGCGGCCCCTCCACTGCTCTTGCGCGCTTGAATCCCGCGGTCAGGGCAGGCACTCTTTGTTCGCCCATACCGATTGACTGACAGGGGCCCTTGGATGTACGTCGATTCCCACTGCCATCTCGACCGAGTCGATTTGACCCCGTACGGCGGCGATTTTTCGGCCTTGATGTCGGCGACGCGCGATGCGTGTGTGTCGCACCTGCTTTGCGTCTCTATCAACCTCGAATCCTATCCAGAGATGCTGGCGCTGGTCGAGGGTTATCCACAGGTCTCGATCTCGGTTGGGGTGCACCCGAACGACCCTGACGATCGTGAACCAACGGTCGAGGAGCTGGTTGCATTGGCCGGCCACCCAAAGAACGTCGCGATCGGCGAAACGGGACTGGATTATTTTCGTGCACAAGGCGATATCGGTTGGCAGCGACGCCGGTTCCGCACGCACATCCGTGCTGCGCGCGAGGCTGCCAAACCCCTGATCATTCACACCCGCGAGGCACGCGAGGATACCATCGAGATCCTGCGCCAGGAGCAGGCAGCGCAGGTGGGCGGCGTGATGCATTGCTTCACCGAGACCTGGGATATGGCGCAAGCGGCGTTGGCAATGAATTTTTTCATTTCGTTTTCCGGTATCGTGACCTTTCGGAACGCCGAAGCACTGCGCACGGTTGCCGCCAAGGTCCCTGACGACCGAATACTGATCGAGACCGACTCGCCCTACCTTGCGCCGGTGCCCTACCGGGGCAAACCCAATGAACCGCGTTACCTGGGGAAGGTCGCCGAAACTATCGCCGGACTTCGCGGTGTGAGCACCGAACAGCTCGCCCGGCAGTCGAGTGAGAATTTTTTCCGGCTTTTCCGTTCGGACTAGCGGGCTGCTTGGTAAGCCCGGTTACTCTCAGAGCCCCACTAGCCCGGAAATCCCCCGATGCGATGCGTTCCGGGATATGCAATGACAGGGAGGTCATATGCGTGCCATTGCGCTTCCGTTGAACCGAGCGACCTGGGCGGCGGCTGTCGGGTTGCCGCTGTTGGGCAGCGGGCTGGTGTTGCTGAGCCGGGCGGCACTGCCCTGGCGACTGATCTGGGTTCTGCTGCTGCTCACTGTTGCCGCGCTGGTCGTGCAGCGTTTTCGGCGCCGACGTCCGGTCAATCTGCTGGTGCGGCCCGATGGGCGGCTGGACTGTGTGCTGGCAGATGGCCGCCGGGTCGCGATCACGCAATGTGAGCTTGGGCTGGTGCGCCCCTGGCTGGTCACTGCGCGGCTGACTGCACATGGGGTGGGGCAGCTCGATCTTTTCGTTCCTGCGGCAGTGCTATCGAAAACCGCACACTGGGAGCTGCGTCGGGCGCTGATCGACTTCCGTCCCGGAAGCGGCGGTGAGCAGGCGTGAGCTGAGCGCCGAGGCGATGGTTCAGCTCGCCGGTCGTCGCGGCACGTAGTTGTCGGGTATCAGCACCGTGGGGGTGGTCTGATTCTCGTCGCGATCGGGAAAATCGATGTTGTAATGGAGTCCGCGGCTCTCTCGCCGGCGCTGTGCCGAGCGGATAATGAGTTCCGCCACCTCGACCAGGTTGCGCAGTTCCAGCAGGTCGTTGGAGACCCGGAAATTACCGTAGTATTCGCTGATCTCGTGTCTCAGCAGCCGGACCCGGCGGTACGCACGTTCCAGGCGCTTGTTGCTGCGAACAATGCCGACGTAGTCCCACATGAAGCGGCGCAATTCGTCCCAGTTGTGGGAAACGACCACCTCTTCGTCTGAGTCGGTGACCCGGCTTTCGTCCCAGGGTGCGATGTCAGGCCCCTGGTCACCGCCGGACGCGAGTTCTCGCAAGATGTCGGCCAGCGCGATTTCGCTGAAGACCAGACATTCCAGCAGCGAGTTGCTGGCCATTCGGTTGGCGCCGTGCAGGCCTGTGTATGCGGTCTCACCGATCGCATAAAGCCCGCCGACGTCTGTCCTGGCGAACTGGTCGACCTTTACCCCCCCGCAGGTGTAATGGGCGGCTGGGACGACGGGCAGCGGCTCTGTCCGCATATCAAAGCCCAGTTCCAGACAGCGTTGGTGGATGGTGGGGAAAAGCTGCTCGATCTCGGCTGCCGGTTTGTGGCTGATATCCAGGTAGACGCACTCGACGCCAAGGCGTTTCATCTCGTGATCGATCGCGCGCGCGACGACGTCGCGTGGCGCCAGTTCGGCCCGCGCGTCGAAGCGATCCATAAATCGACTGCCGTCCGGCAACAGGAGTCTGCCGCCTTCACCGCGGACTGCCTCGCTGATCAGGAACGATTTCGCAGCCGGGTGATAAAGGCACGTCGGGTGGAACTGGATGAACTCCATGTTGGCAATCCGGCAGCCCACGCGCCATGCCATCGCGATGCCGTCACCGGTCGCTACGTCTGGATTACTGGTATACAGGTAGACCTTGCTCGCACCACCGGTCGCCAAGACGACCGCGCGAGTTGACACCGGGACAACGCGCTCCGCGTGGATATCGAGCAGGTACGCGCCGCGGCAGCGGCGCCGCACGCGCCGGCCGTCGCGTTCTTCGGCGACCACCAGATCGATCGCGATGTGATGCTCGAAGACGCTGACGTTGGGACGCAGGCCCAACTGCTGCACCAGCGTGGTCTCCACCGCATGTCCGGTCGCGTCGGCCGCGTGCACCACTCGACGGTGGCTGTGGCCGCCTTCCCGGGTCAGGTGGTAGCCCGAATCTCCGGTTGGTGGCGTGCGTGTGAACTCGACGCCTTCCTCGAATAGCCAGCGGATATTCTTGGGGCCATGTTCGACCACCATCCGGACGACAGCTTCATCACACAGGCCGGCTCCCGCATCCAGCGTATCCTGCACGTGGGAATCCACGGAATCCCTCGCATCGAGAACCGCGGATATGCCCCCCTGCGCATAGAGGGTATTGCCCTCGCTCAGCTCGCGCTTGGACACCACCGCCGTCCGGACGTCTGGCGGCATGCGCAGGGCCAGACTCAGCCCGGCAGCCCCGCTGCCGATGATGAGGACGTCGAAGAATCTTGTTTCTGACTGCGTCATGGCGTTGATGGCCCGCGTCTGAGTCGCCATAATTGGCGTTTATCGACCCGACGGCAGCGCTTTGCCGCCGTCCGTTTCCGCTAGGTTAATCGCTGGCAGTCGGGTGAGTCACGCGATGCCGCCAAAAGTCGCGCTCGGAAGGAAGAATAGAACCTCTGATGGCCAGATTCCCCCGAATCGCCCCAGCCTGCGAACTTTGCGGCGCGCCTACGGTCAACATCATCGTGAAGACCGTGCGTGTTTGCGTCCGGCATTCGGGCAGGGCACGGCGCAGGTGAGTGGTGACAGGGAGACAGATCAGGTCCTCGTCGAGCGCGTTCAGCGCGGGGACAAAAAGGCTTTCGATCTGCTGGTGCTCAAGTACCAGCACAAGGTCGCCAACCTCATCGCGCGCTATATCCGCGACCCGGCCGAGACATTGGACGTTACGCAAGAGGCGTTTATCAAGGCGTATCGGGCACTGCCCAAGTTTCGCGGCGACAGCGCCTTTTACACATGGCTGTATCGTGTGGCGATCAACACGGCCAAGAATCATCTGGCGGCCCAGTCGAGACGGCCGCCGGGAGACGATATCGAGGCGGAGACCGCCGAACAGATGGACATGGGCGGGGCGCTTAAGGAACAGGACACGCCGGAGCGTCTGGCATTGCAGGGCGAGATCGCGAGCACGATCCAGGCAGCCCTCGACGAGCTGCCCGATGATCTGCGAACCGCGATTACGCTCAGGGAGCTGGACGGCTTGACTTACGACGAGATCGCGCAGGCGATGGATTGTCCGATCGGAACGGTTCGCTCGCGGATATTCAGGGCGCGCGAGGCGATCGACGCGAAACTCAAACCGCTGCTAGCGCAGTAATCGAGAGAGCATGGGCAATGACAAAAAAGCATGTTGATCTGACCTCGGCACTGCTGGACGGAGAGCTCGATCACGACGCCCAGCGACACGCAGTGTCCAGCATCCTGACGGCCGGTGTCGACGAACGCGAGAGATTCGGCCGCTATCAATTGATTGGCGACGTCATGCGAGGCGAGTCCGCGGTATTGGCGACCGATGTCGCGGAACGGGTGCGGGCCGCTCTACAAGATGAAGCGGTGGTGCTCGCACCGCCGGCAAGACAGACACAGCGCTGGTTGAGGCCGCTCGGCGGCTTGGCGGTTGCCGCATCCGTCGCGGCGCTCGCGGTGGTATTCGCACCGCAGATCCTGACCCGGGCCGCGCCCGAAAACCAGCCCGTGGCATTGACTGCCGACGTGCCGCGAGAGGCACTCGCGCCATTGGTGATTGCTGAGAATGCGCCGGATGTCGAGCAGCGGCGACCGGAGCTCGGGGCGCGCTGGCAGGCATTGGATCCTGCCCTCGAGGAGCGCCTGAACCGGCTCGTGATAGAGCATCATGAGTTCGGCGGGCGAACGGGGATCAACGGCCCCGTACCGCATGTCGGCTTGGTCGGCTATGACGCCCGCTAGCAGGTGCCTTTCGGCACTTGCTGGCCTGCTGGTCGCCTCTGCGGCGTCAACTGAACAACTCGCACCGCATGTGTTGCTCGACCGTATGGACGAGGCGGTGCGTCTGCTCGATTATGAGGGCCGCTTCGTCGTTCATGCGGGCGACCGGCTAGATGCGATGTATATCGTGCACCGGGTCGAGGCAGGCGCTGAAAAGGAAAGGGTCGTCTCGCTGAACGGGACAGCACGTGAAATCATCCGCAGCGACAAGGCGGTGGCCTGCGTGGTGCCCGGGCATGAAGACCAGGTCAATATAGAGCGCCGCGGCCGCGGCCGCTCGTTTTCACCGTTGCGCGGCGTTAGCGCAGAGCAGCTCGAAACCTTCTATGTGATGAAACGGCTCGCGCCGAGTCGTGTCGCAGGACGCGACGCCCATCAGATCCTGATACAGCCGCGCGACGATCTGCGATACGGCTATCGGTTGTACGTGGACCAGGAGTCGTCGCTGCCGCTGCGCTCGATTATGTTCGACGAGTCGCAGCGGCCCGTTTCCCAGATGATGTTTGTGCAGCTCGAGGTCGGCCCTGACGTTGCCACGATCGAGCGCGAGGCCCCGCCGAGAGACTCCCGTCGCGGCGGTGCGCCGGCAACAGTGCCGCAGGCACGGTTGGCCCCGCCCGCCTGGACGTTCGACGAACTGCCGCCCGGGTTCCTGTTGAATGTCCATCGCCGCCGGGCCTTGGCAGACGCTCAGGGTGAGATGGAGCATTTCATCTTTTCCGACGGGCTGGCCAGCGTGTCCGTGTACATTCAGCCACACGGCGGCAAGACGACGTTGACCGGGGAATCGTCGGTCGGTGTGGCGATGGCAGTCGGCCGGATAGTCGGTGATCACCAGGTCGTCGTGGTGGGCGAAGTGCCTCCGAAAACGCTGCATTGGTTTGCGCGGCAAGTTCAGGCGGTGGCCAGATGATCGAAGAGGAGGCGAGCGTTGCGCGCGTTTCGGCTGGTCTCGCAGAAATCGTGACGGAGCGCCGGGGTGCCTGTGGCGCCTGCAGTGCGAAACACGGTTGCGGCACATCATTGCTGGCGACCTGGTTGCCACAGCGCCGGCTCAGCTTTCGTATTCCCAACGAGATTGGCGCGCAGGTGGGCGATCGCGTGGTCGTCGGCCTGGACGAAGGTGCCCTGCAACGTGGGTCACTCTTGCTTTACGCAGCGCCACTGGGCGGTCTGCTGTCCGGCGCGATCATTGGTGAAGGGATTTTTCCACGTGTCGGCTGGTCTTCGGAACTTGGTGCCGTCCTGCTGGGTCTATTGGGCCTGACCCTGGCGTTGGGGCTGGTCCGCAGGATCGCCGCTGGCCAGGAGGCCAGCGGGAGAAATGGCATTCGGTTACTGCGATTTGCGAATCGCTCGCGAAGCTTCAGCCCCGACGACCTCTTGTCCCCGTGGGGACATCCACCGAAATCGATCAGGAACCGCGAATGAAGAATACCCTCATGCATCGGATCGACGCGCTTGTGCTCTTGTGCCTGACGGGCATGCTGCTCAGTGCCCAGTCCTGGGCGCGCGATCTACCCGACTTCACCACACTGGCCGAGCAGAACAGCCCGGCCGTGGTAAATATCAGCACTCAGCAGAAGTCAGAGATCAGCAAGAAGCTGCCCGAGGGCTTCTCCATGCCCGACATGCCGGAAGACAGCCCGTTCAACGAGCTGTTCAAGCACTTTTTCGGCGAAGGACTCGAGGAGTTTGGCGAGCGCGAGAGCCAGTCGCTCGGCTCGGGTCTGGTGATTTCCTCGGACGGCTACATCCTGACCAACTACCATGTCGTGTCTGACGCCGATGAGATTCAGGTACGGTTCAGTGACCGCCGAACTTACGATGCGAAGGTCATCGGGTCTGACAAGGGCAGTGATGTGGCGCTGATAAAGATCGATGCAACCGATCTTCCGACCGTCAAGATCGGCAGGAGCAGCGAGTTGAAGGTCGGGGAATGGGTGCTGGCGATCGGCTCGCCGTTTGGCTTCGATCACACGGTGACGGCCGGAATCGTGAGCGCCAAGGGCCGCAGTCTCCCCAGCGAGAACTATGTGCCGTTCATACAGACCGATGTGGCTATCAATCCCGGCAACTCGGGGGGGCCGCTGATCAACCTGGACGGCGAAGTGATCGGGATCAATTCGCAGATCTACAGCCGGACCGGTGGTTTCATGGGATTGTCTTTTGCGATCCCGATCGAATTGGCGATGAACGTCGCAGACCAGTTGCGCGAAACCGGCACGGTGTCGCGCGGGTATCTCGGGGTGCTCATTCAGGACGTCGATAGAAACCTCGCCGAGTCTTTCGGCATGTCGCAGCCCTATGGAGCATTGGTTTCGCGCGTGATGGCGGGGTCCCCAGCGGACAAGGCGGGCGTCGCGGTCGGTGACGTGATACTCGCCTTCAACGGAAAGAAACTGCTCAATTCCAGCCAGCTTCCGCCGCTGGTCGGCACCACGCGCGTCGATGCCGAGGCGAAGCTGCGCATCCTGCGTGATGGTACTGAGCGCGACCTGGCGATCACGGTCGGCCGGCTGCCGGACGACGATTCGCAGACCATCAGCTCGGTACCGGAAAAGGCGGAACCCAATCAAATCGACCAGCTCGGTCTATCGGTGATGGATATCGCGCCAGAGGTGCGCGAGCAACTGGGGCTGGAGGGCGCCGGTGGGGCGCTGGTCGACAACGTGGGTGCCGGCCCCGCGAAGGATGCAGGGATGCGACGCGGCGACATCGTGATGATGTTCGACGGCCAGAACGTCAAGGGTGCGAAACACCTCCGCGAACTCATCGAGGGCTCGGACGACAAGCGTACGGTCGCGGTGCTGGTGCGCCGGGGGGAGAGCCCGCTGTTCATGGCGCTGCGCCTGAAAGACTGATCGGTGACGGTCGTCGCTGCGGTCTTTTACTACCGCAACGGATGCCACCTTTGCGAGGAGCTGGCGTCCGTGCTTCACCGCGGCTGGCCAGATGTCGCGCAGTCGATGGATTGGCGAGACGTCGACACACGGCCCGAATGGCGTCGGTTGCACGGCGGATCAGTACCGGTGCTGATGCTTGCCGAACATGTCGTCTGTGCGCTGCGCCCCGATATCGACCGGATCAGCGACTATTTCGGGCCCATGTCTAATCCGTTATAATTCGGCGGCTTTACAGCGGTTCGGATCCAGAAACGGAACTTTCCGGTGGAAAGTTCCGTTTTTTCATACGCTTGGATTCAACCCCGAAGACCTCAATGGCCGATCTCAGTCATATCAGAAACTTCTCGATAATCGCCCATATAGACCATGGCAAGTCGACCATTGCAGACCGATTCATCCAGGTTTGCGGTGGCCTGGCCGAACGAGAGATGGCCGCCCAGGTGCTCGACTCGATGGACCTCGAGCGCGAGCGTGGCATCACCATCAAGGCGCAGTCCGTGACCCTGCAATATACGGCGCGCGATGGAGAAACCTACGAGCTCAACTTCATCGACACGCCGGGACATGTCGATTTTTCCTACGAGGTTTCTCGCTCATTGGCGGCCTGCGAAGGAGCACTTCTGGTGGTGGACGCGGCACAGGGTGTCGAGGCGCAAAGTGTTGCCAACTGCTATACCGCGATAGAGCAGGGCCTGGAGGTCCTGCCGGTGCTAAACAAAGTCGATCTGCCGTCTGCAGAACCCGAGCGCGTCGTCAATGAAATCGAAGAGATCATCGGCATAGAGGCGACCGATGCGCTGCAGGTCAGCGCCAAGACGGGTATCGGGATTCCCGATCTCCTCGAAGCCCTGGTGGCGAAGATCCCACCGCCCCGCGGCGAGGTCGACGCACCGCTCCAGGCCCTGATCATCGATTCCTGGTTCGACTCCTATGTCGGCGTCATCTCTCTGATCCGCGTCGTGAACGGCAGCATCCATCCAAAGGACAAGATGCGAATCATGTCGACCGGCCGCGTGTATCAGGTCGAGAAGGTTGGGGTCTTCACGCCAAAGCGGCTGGACAAACGGGAACTCGCCACGGGTGAGGTCGGGTTCGTGATCGCCGGCATAAAGGAGGTCGACGGGGCCCCCGTCGGCGACACCCTGACGCTCGAGCACCACCGCGCCGCCTCGCCGCTCCCCGGCTTTCGTGCGGTGCGCCCCCGGGTCTTCGCCGGTCTGTATCCGGTCAGTTCCGACGACTACGACACCTTTCGCGATGCGCTGCAGAAGCTCAAGCTCAACGATGCCGCGCTGCATTACGAGCCGGAGACATCGCAGGCCCTGGGTTTCGGTTTTCGCTGTGGTTTCCTCGGCATGTTGCATATGGAGATCGTGCAGGAGCGCCTCGAGCGCGAGTACAACCTCGACCTGATCACGACTGCACCGACGGTCGTCTATGAGGTACAGCTGAATGACGGCAGCGTGCTACAGATCGAAAACCCAGCTGCGCTGCCCGAGCCCGGCAAGTTCAGCGAAGTGCGCGAACCGATCATCGAGGCGCACATTCTTGTGCCCCAAAACCACCTCGGCAACGTGATCAGCCTCTGCATAGAAAAGCGCGGTGTGCAGAAGAACCTGCAGTATCTCGGCGGCCAGGTGCAACTCGTCTACGAATTGCCGATGAACGAGGTGGTGTTGGACTTTTTCGACCGCCTGAAATCCGTCAGCCGCGGATACGCGTCCTTCGAGTATGAGTTCAAACGCTTCCAGGCCGCTGCACTGGTCAAACTCGACATTCTTATCAACGCGGAGAAGGTCGATGCCCTGTCACTGATCGTGCATCGCGACAATGCCGAGGCGCGCGGTCGCGAACTCACCGAGCGAATGAAGGAGATTATCCCGCGGCAGATGTTCGAGGTCGCTATTCAGGCGGCGATCGGCAGCAAGATCATCGCCCGCTCTACAGTAAAGGCGCTGCGAAAGAACGTGACAGCAAAGTGCTATGGTGGCGACGTGACTCGGAAACGAAAGCTCCTGGAGAAACAGAAGGCCGGCAAGAAGCGGATGAAGCAGGTCGGGCGAGTCGAAATACCGCAGGAGGCTTTCCTCGCGGTACTCCAGGTGGGGAAAGACAAATAATCACCGCGCTTCTCCGGTTGCGTCGGCCATTGCAAAGAGTTTGGGAAGCAACATGCAAACGATTTTGATTTTCGCCTTTTTTGCGCTGCTCGTCTGGGTGGTGATCGCATTCGGCATTGAGCCAGCCCTCGCACTGGCGACGCTGGTCAGCGGCGTGGTATGGCTCGTTTATCGATTGGCGAAAGGAAAGACCGATGGCAAGTTGCCGACCGCGGTCGAATACGCACGCTCGTTCTTCCCGATTTTTCTGATCGTGCTGCTGCTCCGGGCATTCCTGGTGGAGCCTTTCCGCATTCCGTCGGGGTCGATGATGCCGACCTTGCTGGTCGGCGACTTCATCCTGGTGAACAAGTTCTCCTATGGGATTCGGATGCCTGTCACCAAGACTAAGCTGATCGGGCTGGGCGAGCCCGAGCGTGGAGATATCGTGGTATTCCGCTGGCCGGTCAACCCGCGGCTGGACTACATTAAACGGGTGGTGGGTCTGCCCGGTGATCGGATTCGCTACCAGGGCAAACGGTTGTTCATCAACGGCCAGGCGGTGCCGATCGAACCGGTCGGTCAGTATCAGCCGGAGGGGTCCGGGATGAGGGCGCTGGGGTCCATCGAGGGTCGCGAACGGCTGGGGGAGACCCAACACGCGGTGTTGGTC
>CBFCWF010000047.1:0-20814 GCA_965601425.1 uncultured Chromatiaceae bacterium
TTTAAAACATCAGCTTAACTGAATCTTTCGTCTGGAAGAACAGGGTCGGCTCGAACTTTGTCGACATTGTCGGTGGCGATGCCGGCAATTTGTCCGCTTTGTCGCCTGCCGATCGGGCTCAGGCCCGCAGCCCGAGCTTCTGAATCCGATAGCGCAACTGCCGCGGCGTCATCCCGAGGCTCATCGCGGCGCGTGTCTTGTTACCCTGATGGCGCTCGAGTGCGTCCAGGATCTGTACCCCCTCGTCGCCACGCACCTTGACGTAAGGCCGCAGGCCGTTCGGCCCGGCGATCGAATCGACGGGAGGCGCATGGGATGTAGGCCGGTAGCCCGTGATGCCCGAACGCTGCGTCACGCTGTCGGGAGAATTGATGCCGTCTTCGTCGACCAGGATCTGCTTGACGAGGTCATGCGCGATCGTTCCATCGACCGACAGCAGCACCGCGCGTTTGATCAGATTCTCCAGCTGCCGGATGTTGCCGGGCCACGGGTAGCCGTCGAGTACCTCGATCGCGCCCGGACCAAAACTGACCTTGCGCCCGTATTCCTGGTTCGCGGCGTTGAGGAAGTAGCGGCCGAGAATCGGCACGTCGCCCTGACGCGCGCGCAGGGGCGGCAGTCGGATCGGGAATATGTTCAGGCGATAGAAAAGGTCGAGGCGGAAGCGGTTGTCGTTGACCGCTTCCTGTAGATTCTTGTGGGTCGCGGCGACGATGCGTACGTCGACCTCGATCTCCCTGCTGCCGCCCACGCGTTGAATGGATTTCTGCTCCAGGACCTTGAGCAGCTTGGCCTGCAGGTCGAGATCGAGGTCACCGATCTCGTCCAGGAAGAGGGTGCCGCCCGAGGCCAGCTCGATCTTGCCACGCTGCATGGCGATCGCTCCGGTGAAGGCCCCCTTCTCGTGCCCGAACAGCTCGGACTCGATCAGCGCCGCCGGTATCGCCGCGCAGTTGATACTGACGAACGGTCCCTCGGCGCGGTCGCTGGCCAGGTGTTGCATGCGCGCAAAGCGCTCCTTGCCGGTACCCGACTCACCGAGCAGCAGTACGGTCGTCGCGGTACTGGCGACCTGCAGTGCCTGCTGGATCGCCTGCTGCAGTGCCGGGCTCTGTCCCATGATGCCGTAGCGCGCACCCTTGCTCTCGAGCTTGTTCTTCAACAGCCGATTTTCCGACAGCAGACTTGCCGTACGCTCTGCGATCAGTTCGTTGACGCGCAGCGCCTGGCCGATGAAGGTCGCCAGCACCTGCAGCAGCGCGACGTCACGCTGAAAGGGTCGCTCGCGCTTACGCAGGCGGTGCACGGCGAGCACGCCGGCCGGGTACTCCTCGATGACGATAGGTACCGCGATGAAGGCCACTGCCTCGTCGGGTAACGTGGTCCGGTCCACCGCGCGCGCGAGGTAAGTGGGTTCGTCGTCGATGTCCTGAATCAGTGCCACCTGACCGGCCTGGTAGACGCGCCCGCTTACCCCTTCACCGATCATGTAGCGACCGCGCGCACGCTCGTCATCGGTCAGGCCGTAGGCGTAACGGATCTCGAGGGTGCCGCCATCCGACTCGGGCAGAAGAACACGTCCGCGATTCAAACCCAGAAGCTGAGACAACAGCCGCAGGATGCCCTTGACCGCCGGTGCGGGTTCGGTGGTTTTCGTGATCAGCCGGGCTGCCTCCTGCACCACCAGCAGTTCGGATTCCGGGGTCGTTGCGACCTCTGAAGCGGTCATGGTCCCCTCACGCGTTCGCTGCCAGGGTCAGCCTCGAAGCAAGACACGCGCCAGCTTCGTCGGCATTGTCAGGCTGTCGATCGACGCCTTTTTGCTCGTCCAGGTGGGTCAGAGGGCGGCGCATACGCCCCTCGATGGCGCCTGGTGCGCACCAGAAGGGCGCGCAGCTGTCGGGCGGGGCTCAGTCCTGGTGATGCCAGCTGAAGTGCTTGATCAACGCGACGCAGACGCCATCGAGCAGGAATCCGATCACCCCGATGACGACCACCATCGCGGCCAGGGTGTCATACTCGAGCGTGTCACGGGCGTCGTTGATTGCATAGCCCAGGCCGCTGGTCACGCCCAGGTACTCGGCCGGTACCAGTACGATCCAGGCGACCCCGACCGCGAGCCGGACGCCGGCAAAGATGTCCTGACCGATCGCCGGCAGGATGATTCGGCGCAGCATCTGCCAGCCGTCGGCGCCCAGATTCTTCGCGACCTTGAACCACAGCGGGTCGATGCGGCGAACGCCCTGCGCGGTAGAGAAGAGGACCGGCCAGATCGCGGCGATCGCGATCAGGAACACAATGGCCCCGTCCCAGGTCGCGAAGGCCAGTACCGCGACCGGCATCCATGCCAGTGGGGAGATCATCCGAAGGAACTGGAACGGGACATGCGTCAGTTCGCGCATCTGCGCGAACAGGCCGATCCCGACGCCGATCGGTACACCGATCACGACGGCCCACAGCAGACCGAAACCGATACGCTCCAGGCTCGGCGCCGCGGACTTCCAGACGTAGCCGCTCGCCAAGAGTTCCGACAGCCGGGCGAACGCCGGGGCTGGGGCGAAGTCAGCGAACGACTCGGTGTCCGGGTTGCTGGCGATCAGCCAGCCGCCCAGCCACCAGACCGCGAGCAGTACCGCGATGCCGGCGAGTGGGTATCCGAGCCTGGACACCACAAAGTGCCCGATCGCTCCCCAGTCGACACGCTCGTGCCGGTAGTCCGGCGTTGCGATCGTCACCGGCTGCGGCGTGCTCATATCTTCACCACTTCCTCACGCTCGAACGGGTTGGCCGGATCGACACCCGGTGCGTTCTCCCAGCCCTTGTGCTTTGCCATTGCAATCTTGACGTGCTCGTAGTCCACGAGGTCGTCCGCGACGAACTGCGGATCGAGTCCACTGAGGAAGGTCTTGTCGCCGCCGACCAGCGTGTCGTTCATTGACTGGACAATCAGTCGCGTTGCCGATGGGTACGGGTAGGGCGAGAAGTCGATGCGCCCGTTGGCGAACTCGGCCTTATTGCGGATTGCATCCGGATTGGCGTACTTCGCGTCGTCGTAGTAGGTCATCGCACGCACCACGGCCTTGCCCGGCATCGGCAGGTACTTCTTGCCGTCGCGCGACATCATCATCGCGACTTCTTCCTTGTTCTCCTGTGCGTACACTTCGGCGCGCACAATCGCATTCATGACCTTTTGCGTCCATTCTGGTTTGGCCGCGACGGTCTGCTCGTTCATGCAGACCACGCAGCAAGGGTGGTTCTTCCACATGTCGCCTGTGAAGCGCAGCATTTTGCCGCCGGCCTTGAGTTCGCCGAACGCGTTGAAGGGTTCGGCGACGATGAATGCATCGATCTTTTTCGCCGCGAGTGCCGGCGGCATGTCTGGCGGCGGCATGATCATCAAGTTGACCTCGTCTTCGGCCAGCGGCGCATTCTGATCCTTGATGACCGGCTTCAGGCCGGCCTCGCGCAGGCCCATTTGCAGCACGATGTTGTGCATCGAGTACCAGTAGGGAACTGCGATCTGCAGTCCACCGAGGTCTTTGAAATCCTCCGCGCCGGTGTGCTTGCCGACAACCAGCGCAGATCCGTTGATGTGTGCCCAGGACATGATCTTGACCGGGAAGTTGTTGTTGTAGCGCATCCAGACCGGGATCGGCTTGAGCAGATGGACCAGATTGAACTTGCCGGCGGCGAAGCCCTCGACGAGCGGTGACCAGCCACGGATCAGGGTCGGCTTCTCAGCTTTCAGACCCTCCTCCTCGAAAAAGCCCATGCCGTGAGCGACCAACAATGCGGTGGCGTCGGTGATCGGCAGGTAACCGATGCGGACCACCTCGTCGTCGGGCGGCGCGGTATTGGCGAGGCCTATACCGGGCAGCGTCATACCGGCGGCCAGACCGCCCATCGCGAGGGCGTCGAGCATGAAGTCGCGGCGGCTCATTTCGTGCTGTTGCAGATGGTCGAGTTCGTCGTCGTTGATATCAGTCATGGTCTGGTTCCTGTTGTTGCGGTATGGGGTCTCAGGCGGCCTCTTGCGCCGCTGGCGCCGAGCCCTGCGTTGGTTCCTGCGATGCCTGGTTCGCATCGTCGCCGACCAGGCGCTCGAACTGGTTCATCAACGCTTCACGGTGCAGGCTGAAATCGTGCGCGGCGCGCTGCCGCGGGAAGGGCAGGTCGACGTCCGTCTCGCCGACGATTCGTCCCGGGTTGGCGGACATGATCAATACGCGATCGGCCATCGCGACGGCCTCGTCGATGTCGTGCGTGACGATGACCATGGTCAGGTCTTCGCGGCTGGCAATCTCGGCGACCTGGTCCTGCAGGCTGGCGCGAGTGAAGGCGTCGAGTGCCGAGAACGGCTCGTCGAGCAGCAGGACCTCGGGCGATGTGGCGAGCGAGCGCGCGAGGGCAACGCGCTGCTGCTGACCGCCTGACAGGCGCTGTACGTTCTCGTCGGCCTTTTCGCTCAGCCCGACCAGCCCGAGCAGCCGATCAATCTTCTTCGGATCACGATGCCCGGCAAAGACCAGCCCCAGTTCGGCGTTCTCGCGCACGCTCATCCACGGGTACAGGGAAGGCTTCTGGAACATCATGTTCCACTTTGCGCTCGGTTTGCTGACCTGGTGACCGTGGATTCGCACGCAGCCCTCCGACGGCATCAGCAGACCGGCCAACATATGCAGCAAGGTCGACTTGCCGCAGCCGCTGCGGCCGATCAGCGCGACCTTTTCGCCCGGCTTGATCTGCAGTTCGATGTCCTTCAGCGCGGGCGAACGCTGCCCTTTGAAGGTATGGGTGATGTAGTCGATGCTGATGTTCGCGCTCATGCCAAACCCCTGCGAGCCGTGCGTTTGCAGGGTGGTTTGCAGAGACCATGCCATGACGGTCGCTTCATGAGACCGGGGCTTTGCGGGACGCAGTGCGCGGTTTTGACTGCCAAAGTGTCGAGATTGTCGACTATGTCGGACAAAGCGCGGGACAGCCGCCCTTGCGATCGCTGTTTCGGCCACGCCGGCCCCGGCGCCAAGGCCGCCGATCGTCAGTGGCACCGGTCTTGCTAAGTCCTGGTCACGGACTTTTCCAGATCGCAATCCAACGAGGTATCGACCAAATGAACAAAGCTGCAATGCGCGACGCCATTCTCGAGGCGAAGAAGGCCAAGTCCATGACCTGGGAGGCAATCGCGGCCGCGGCCGGACTGGCTCCCGAGTACGTGGTGTCGGCCTGCCTTGGCATGAACCACCTCGACAAGGCCAACGCCGAACCGATGGTCGAGGCCCTGGGGCTCGGCGCAGATGTCTCGGCGGCGCTGCAGGAGTTCCCGAACAAGCAGTGGGATCAGGTCGTGCCGACCGATCCCGTCATCTACCGGCTGTACGAGATCGTCGGCGTGTACGGCGAGACCATCAAGGAGATCATTCACGAGAAGTTCGGCGATGGCATCATGTCCGCGATCGACTACAGCATGCATATCGACAAGGAAGAGAATCCAGCCGGCGACCGAGTGGTAATCACCCTCAACGGCAAGTTCCTGCCCTACAAGTCCTGGTGATCGATGCGATCGCGTGGGTGGGCCCGCACACCGGGCCCGGGATCCCGGCAATCGGTCGCTCGCCCGATTCTGTCTCGCCACAGGATCACGGACAGCCCTGAGCCATGACGGGTCGTAACCCTCTGCCTCCGGGTCTCCCCGTGCGGTGCGGGCGCGCAAGGCGCAGATGCGAGCGGTTCTCCACTGGCGACCGCATCGCCCTGCGGCCGATCGCTTTGGCCAAGCCACCCCGCGGGTTCGGTTTTCTTCGCGCACCAGACGCAGGGCGCACCGACCCCTAACGTCAGTCAGTCCAGTTGGACGCCGGCATACGCGATGCCTGTCAGGTGCGCCATCTCCCGACTGAAGGTCGTCAAATCGTCTGGATTGAGCTTGCTCAAGTGATCGTGCCCACAGGCCCGCGTCATTACTTGCATCAGCTCGGTGGCGGCCAGGAAGAAGTTGCGCAGCTGTTCGGCGGATTGTTGGATCTCGAGACGGGCGCGCAGCGTGTCCTTCTGGGTTGCGATACCGACCGGGCAGTTGTCGGTATGGCAGGCGCGCATGCCGAGACAGCCGATCGCCTGCATCGGCGCGTTCGAGAGCGCGACGGCATCGGCGCCGAGGGCCATGGCCTTGACATAGTCGGCCGGCAGCCGCAGCCCGCCGGTGATGATCAAGCTGACGCCGTCTGCGTCGCTGCGATCCAGGTGCCGACGGGCGCGTGCCAGTGCCGGGATGGTGGGCACCGAGATGTTATCTCGAAACAACCTCGGCGCCGCACCTGTACCGCCGCCCCGACCGTCGAGAATGATGTAGTCGACACCGATTTCCAGCGCCGCATCGATGTCCTTCTCGATGTGCTGCGCGCTCATCTTGAAACCCACGGGGATGCCGCCAGTGGCCTCGCGCACGGCGCCGGCAAAGTCGCGGTATTCGGCGAGCCCGTGCCAGTCAGGGAAGCGTGGTGGCGAGATTGCCGACTCGCCTTCGGCGAGCCCTCGCACATCGGCGATCTTGCCGATGACCTTGCGGCCGGGCAGGTGGCCACCGGTGCCGGTCTTGGCACCCTGGCCACCCTTGAAGTGAAAGGCCTGAGTCCTGGCGACCTTGTCCATCGAGTAACCGAACCGCGCCGACGCCAGCTCGTAGAAATAGCGGCTGTTTTCGGCCTGTTCCTCGGGGAGCATCCCACCCTCCCCGGAGCAGATGCCGGTACCGGCAAGTTCAGCGCCCCTTGCCAGCGCGATTTTGGCCTCTTCGGACAGCGCGCCGAAGCTCATGTCAGAGACCATCAGCGGGATCTCCAGACGCAGCGGTTTGTCGGCGTTGGGTCCAATGACCACCTGTGTGCCGACAGGGTCGTCGTCCAGCAGTGGCAGACGATCGAGCTGGGCGGTCAGGATCTGGATGTCTTGCCATTTCGGCAGTTGGTCGTAGGGCACGCCCATCGCGTCGATGCGACCGTGGTGACCGAGCCTACTCAGTCCCTCGCGGGCGAGCTGGCGGATGTAGGCGTTGTGGGGCTCGTCGGGACTGCCGTGGACATCGTCATAGAGCCCGAGGTAGACGTCGCGTCGGTAGGCTTGGGGATTGTCACGCTCCCAGGCAGCGATCTCGTCGGCATCGACCCAGACTTGCCCATCCTCGACCCAGGCCGTGAACCTTGCCAGCCGCTCCTTCGGGTCGTAGGCGCTCACGCCGGTACGATAGCGGTAGTCCCAGTTGTGGACGCCGCAGATCAGGTCGTCGCCTTGAACATGGCCGTCGGACAGCAGTGCGCCGCGGTGCAGGCACCGGCCGTAGAGCACCGAAACCCCCGCCTCGCCGGCTGCGACAGGCCCCGGCCAGCGGATCACCACCAGGTCCACGTTGGCGACCAGCGCATAGATCGGCTTGGCGGTTTCCAGGTCGGTCCAGCGGGCGATGGCGGTCTTTTTCATTGGCATGTCTCCATGGCGTATCTCCTTGGCATCGGCGGTGGGTGAGCTGTCCGATCATGCACCGGTCCTCGCGTCATCAGACAACCGCCGGGCAGGGCGAGGCCCGCCGACAGCAGTGCCGGCGCGCCGGCCAGCCGCAGGAACTCGGGCATCTGCACCCATTGTTGCGCAAAACCATAGACGATCGACGGCCGCATGGCCGTCCGTCCCCGGGCCAGCCATGTTTCGTTCCGAATGCACAAGGCCGAGCAGCTCGGCGCAATGGCCGTCGGCGATCCATGGCGGGCGTTCCACCCGTTCCCGGTGGGGAAGAAACCCAGGTGGGCGATCGGCCCGCCGAACGCGGTCAGGCCGAGCTTGACAAAGGTCGCGACGACCGCCGTCGCAGAACCCGACGTCATCACAGGTTTTCAATCCCAGTCGCCTCTTCGCAATGATAGGGTGCGTTCGGGAACCAGCGGCCCGCGTCCGGACAACGCTTCCCCGATCCTGCGATGAGGTTGCAATCTATGAGACAAACTCTAAAATAAACAGATACTTTTTAAGTTTTCTTAATCTAATATTGGAATATTGTGATACCCACTGACCGCGACGCCGTCTCCCACCTCGATCATGCCTGAGCCACTGAAACGCGACCCGCGGCTGAGGCGCATCAGACGCCGGGCCTTGCTGTTGTTCCGTCGGATCGGTCGCTTCTCCGGTTCCTGCTTGCGCCTCGGCGGAGCGGGGCGGGCGCCCGGCCCGACCGACGAGACACACAGGACACTCTGGGCTTGGATGCTCCGTGCCATGCGAACACCGCATGCACTTGCGAACGGGCGGCGTCAACGGGCGGACACACCGCGACCGTCTCGCTCACCCGCGCCCCGGTTCGAGGCGCCTTTAGCGCCGCCCGAGGCGTGCGACAGTGTACCCGGCCCTTGGACGCCAGCACCGCCCGCAACAGTCATCGCGTCGGGACCGACGCCCCAGATCGCGCCCGGCGCATCGACTCGCCCCGACCCCTCGGTGTCGATCTGCGGCGCCGTTACAGAACCCCGCGGCGGGGGCGCGATGGCTCTCGATGCATCCCGCAGGGGGTCCGAGCACCGCACGAGCCGGCGCGCGCCCGCGATAGGCCTCGGGACATACCCGTTGCGAGCGACCAAGCCCCCGTCCCGGCGACGGCTGCTGGTCTTGCCCGACAGCGAAAACGACACGCAAGGCGTTCGAGATTCGCTGCGTTTTGCCGGGCTCCTCGGCAAGCGGGGCAATATCAAGAAAAGGATGTGCGGCGTTCATATCGTCCAGACCGGCGATCTGCTGCACAAGCACGCCCCGGACCCCGCCGTGGTCGATTTCTGGAACGGATTGCGCAGTGCCGCCGATACGGCCGGTTGCTCGCTGCACCTCGTGGCGGGCAATCACGAACTCGAGATCTGGCGGCGACTGCGGTCCGGGGAACGCCTGGGTCTGAGGCGCCGCGAGCAACGGGCGGTTGAGGAGCTGATCCGTACCATGCGCCTGTACCACGTCGAGGGATCGATGCTGTTCATTCACGGCTACCCGACGGTCAAGCTGCTGCGCCACATTCAGGCAGTGGGTGGCGGCAACGGCAAGGACCTCAACGATTACAATGCCGACTGTTTCCAGCCCGCCCTCGACGCCCCCGGGAAGCTTGCCCAATACGCCTATCGCCGCGCGCAGGGGCGGGGCTCCCTGCTGCACGATGTGCCAGACCCGGCGCGTTACTATCGGCGCCACGGTGCCGAGGTCGCCGCGTTGCTCGCTGGGCTGGGCATCGACCTGGTGATCCATGGCCACCGTCCGGAGCGGTCCGGCGTACAGGCCGACTTCGAGTGCTCGCGCTGGTTGCCCGGGATCCGGATGATCGGCCATGACATCCAGCTGCGTGTCCGGGGCCTTGGCGCGACCGCGATCAGCCAGGTGGAGAACGGGCCCGCGGAGCTTCGCTTCGTGAATCGGGCCAATACTTCCAGTGCGCATCGATCCGACGTCCGGCGATTGCTGCAAGACCCGGATCGCCTCGGTCCTGCGCCGGTCCAGGCCGAACCTGCGATACAGCGTAAGATGGCCGCGTCCGCTCGCGACAGCGACTGGCGCCTGCCGACGATGGGCCAAGCCGCGCGGGCATTTCACGGCTGAGTTCCCGAGTCCCCGGGCGTCATTCTGCGCCCGGGCGGGCAAGGCCGCAGCGAGCTTGTTCCGCGCCGCGCAGACCCTGGCCGCGTGGGTGATGGAGGACTGCTGCATTGGCAATGTTCATCAGCGTGCTGGAGCTGTTCAAGATCGGTGTCGGCCCATCCAGCTCCCACACCATGGGTCCGATGGTCGCGGCCGGTGATTTTTCTGGCCGGATGCGCGCGTATGCCGCTGACCACCCCATTCACGGCGTTCATCGGGTACGCTGCATCCTGCGCGGTTCGCTCGCCTTCACCGGCAAGGGTCATGCAACGGATCGGGCGGTTGCGTTGGGGATGCATGGCTACGCGCCGGAGGATGTCGCGAGCGAGGACATGGACGCGCTCACCCAGCGCATCTGGCGGCAGTCCAGCATCGAGATCGGCGAGGGCCGTTCCATCCGTTTCGACCCCGCGAGCGATATCGTCTTCGATCGCCGCGAACCATTGCCGGAGCACCCCAACGGCCTGATATTCGAGTTCGTCGACGCCGCGGGCGAAGCCGTGTTGGCCGAGACCTACTTTTCCATCGGGGGGGGCTTCATCAGCACCCGGGAAGAGCTACGAAACCTCGTCGCCCCGGTCCGGATGTCCCCGGCGGCCTCTTGTCCCTATCCGTTCGACTCGGCGCACGCCATGCTGCAGATGGCCGCAGCTACGGGACTTTCCATCGCCGAGATGAAGCGGGCGAACGAGTTGGTGTTTGTCGAACAGCAGGCGTTGACGCGTGGGTTGGGAGAAATATGGCAGGCGATGCAACGCTGCATGGAGCGCGGCCTGAAGACCGAGGGTACCCTGCCGGGCGGCCTCGACCTCGCCCGCCGCGCGGCGGGCCTGCATGCCCAGCTCGAGGCCGACCGGTCGGCGGCGACCATTAACGACTGGCTGTGTGCCTATGCGATGGCGGTGAACGAGGAGAATGCCGCGGGGCATATGGTCGTGACCGCGCCCACCAATGGTGCGGCCGGGGTCATACCCGCGGTGCTTCACTACTTCGTGCAGCACGCGGGTGGCGGCGCTGCACAGGTCGAGGACTTCCTGCTCACCGCGGCCGCGATCGGTGGCCTGATCAAGCACCGCAGTTCCATCTCGGGCGCCGAGGTGGGTTGTCAGGGCGAGGTGGGGTCGGCGGCCGCGATGGCAGCGGCGGGCCTGTGCGCGGTGCGCGGGGGAACCCCGCAGCAGGTCGAGAACGCGGCGGAGATTGCGCTCGAACACCACCTGGGCATGACCTGTGACCCGGTCAGGGGGTTGGTGCAGGTGCCCTGCATCGAAAGAAACGGCTTTGGCGCGATCAAGGCCTACACGGCGGCATCGCTGGCCGCGCGCGGCAGTGGGCAGCACTTCATGCCGCTCGACAACTGCATCGCGGCGATGAAACGAACAGGGCAGGAGATGTCCGACAAGTACAAGGAGACGTCGAAGGGTGGCCTTGCGGTGAGCATTACCGAGTGCTGACGGGCGCCATCGTCCGCGGTAAACCCCAATCGCAGCTGTTGGGCGTTCAAGTCACACAGTGGCCCGCTGACTTCGATCGCCACCGTCGATGAAACGCGGTGAATACCTCCGTTTGGCCACGACGCCCGCGTCCGCGCAGCCGAGGCTTTTGCCTTGAACCGCCGGTATCAATGCGAGCGCGTGCGATTGCCTCTGGAGCGATCCCCGCACGAGCGGGGACCGAACGACTTGCCGCGACCCAAGCGCGTCAGGAGGGGTCGTCCCGGGTGAATCCGGTGACATCCACGACGACGTCGACCGTGCCGTTGGGCCCGTTGTTGAACGTCAGGTTGAACGACCTGCAGGGGTTGGGCAGGCTACCAAAGGCGCCGTAGTACCATTGACCGTAGCAGGTCGCGACGAATTGCGAATTGGCGGTTGTCCCCGCGTTCGGGCTGTAGAGGATCGCGGTTGACCGCTCTTCGGTATTGAACGGCCGCACGCCAAGGAAGTTCTCGCTGCCCGCAGGGTTCACTGCCTGCACCGTGATGAAGAGTCCGGTCGCGTCTTCCGGTATGTCGGGGCACTGGGTGCCGGTACCGCCCTGACTGATGATGATCGACCCCCAGGTCTGGATACTCAGTTCCTCGTTGGGTGCCAGTCTCCCGGCAAAGACGCCTACCGCAATGCGCGTGTCCAGGATACGGCAGGGCGTGATCGAATAGATTTCGTCCGGGCCCGCCTGAATCGCTTGAGCCGGCTGGCTGACCAGTGCCGATCCGAGGAGCGTGGAAAGCCCGAGGACCGCAGCGTGGATTGAAGCATGACGTTTCGACATTTGTTTTCGTCTCCAGAGTAATTTTGTTCGTCTTCGGATCACGCATTTGTCGCCAACTGGCCGATCCTGCGTTACCAGAGCTCCAATGGAGCTTTCCGTGCCAGGGTAAAGATAGCAGCCCGACTATGCCAGGGGTAACTCTCGAAACGCCTTCATCGGATAGGGTTGACGCGACTGGCGGCACCGGGGTCGACATTCTCATGGGCCGCCGACACCCTCCACCTCAATCACGCCGACGGGCGCTGGGCGGCGTCGACCGGGCAGACCGGCTTCGCGCAACAGGACCGATGAATGCGCAGCGTCCTCCATCGCCAGACCTTTGTTCGACAGCCTTTATCGCAAGAATCGGTATGAGGAGAAGACAATGTCTGACAGCGAGACACTGGTTGTCGTCGTCACCAACGGCTTCGACAACGGGCGTGCCTCCGTCTTGCGTGCGCGGACATCTCTGTAGACGAGATAGAGCCAACTCGCGCCGGCGACAGCGATCAACCCCGACGGGATTGCTTGGGCCTGATAGGCGAAGGGTGGGTAGTCGCCGTTGCGGTACGCATCGTACGGGCATGCCGAGAAGTCAGCGATGTTACGCTCAATGGGCAAGTTGCCCGAGTAGGTATATGACAGCAGGTTCAATGCAGGCCCCGCAGCGCGTCCCGATGTTCCGGGGGCCGCTTCGATCGCGTGGCACCGGGGGCGCCGGGGCATGAGGCGCGTGATGTGCGTGGGTGTCGCGACGCTGGATATCGTCAACCGGGTGGCGCGTTATCCGGCAGAAGACAGCGAGGTGCGTGCCCTCGCGCAGTCGCGCCGCATGGGTGGCAATGCGGCGAATACCGCCTCGGTGATCGCCCAGCTCGGCGCGCAGGCCTCCTGGGTCGGTAACCTCGCACAGCCGGCGGAGGTCGTCGAGCGCGGTTTCGCCCGGTACGGTGTGGACGTATCGCTGGCGACGCGTATCCCGGGGGCGACGATGCCGACCTCGTATATCCTGCTCAGCGATGCCAACGGTTCGCGCAGCATAGTGCATTTCCGCGACCTGCCCGAGTATCGGGCGGCGGATTTCCAGCGGCTGGACCTGCGCGGTTTCGACTGGGTGCACTTCGAGGGTCGCGCGATCGAACAGCTGGTGCCGATGGTGCACCGTGCGCGCGGCATGTGCGGTCTGCCGGTATCTGTCGAGGTGGAAAAGCCAAGGAAAGGGATCGAGGCCTTGTTCGAGCAGGCCGACCTGCTGCTGTTCTCGAGCGATTACGCGCGGGCGAGAGGTTTTCGTGATGCACCGGCGCTGTTGCGCAGCCTGCCCCGCGGCATGCTCGCGACCTGTACCTGGGGCGCCGACGGGGCCTGGGCGATCGATCATCACGGACGGCTGCTGCATGCGGCGGCACCGCTGCTGCGATCGGTGGTCGACACGATCGGTGCGGGCGACGTGTTCAACGCGACACTCGTGCATGCACTGAGCACTGGTCAGCCGGTCGAGCAGGCGCTGCGGTCCGGGGTGGCCCTGGCGTCTGCACAATGCACGCGCGAGGGGATCCAACTGGCCGGCTGAGTGCTACAGAAGTTCCCGCATGCACCACCGCCATGCGGGTCGAGGGGCCCTGGTGCATGGGTTGGTCGCCTCGCCGAACATGGCCGCATGGGCCCGACCAAGGTGGCGGCACGCGAGACAGCGACCACCGGCATCAACTGAAACGCGATCGGCCAGGGCTGATCTTGTTCGTCCCTTGTCAGTGCCTGGCAGCGCTTGCCCTATGCAGCAAACAGTGGTCTGTTTCTATCCCAACGGTGAGATTTCCGGTCTGACCAGACCGGCGGCGAGTGTCCCGCCTCATCGCTGGGGTGCCCGTCGACTCCCTACAGCCCACAGTTCATGACGATCCCGGCGATTGAGCCGCTGAAAGCGACCAGACCCGAACCTTCTGCGAAGTTGGCGAGCGCGCTGGACTGAAGATAGTCCAGCGAGACCTGTTCTATGCGTCCGGACGGGTCGAAAACGACGCGGATTTCCGACAGCTGTCCCCGTCCATTGCCGCCGCCGCAGCGGCCTACACAGTAACGCCAGGTCAGGGCGCCCGTCGCATCCGCCGGTGCGTTGGGCGGGCCGAACAGTTCGATCACCGAGACCCTGTCGGGCAACCAGCTGCGGTCGATGCCCGACAGGTCGACCCGCGCGATGCGCCTGATCAGGTCCAGTTCCCCGTTGCACGCCGCTGCGATGGACTGGTCGACCAGATGTGGTGAAAGTAGCCGCTCCAATTGCACCGGCAGTGTCGCCCGTGACAGCCGATAGCCCCCTTCGACGCGCGCAAACCTGAGTTCCAGCAAGATCGTATAGTCGGTGGCGCCGTCCGAGCCCAGCGGTGAGGCAAGGTATCGCCACCGTTTGCCTTCGAGGGTGGCCGCAGTGGTGGTGGGTGCGGTGCCGACAAGGCAGGCGACATCGGTATCGAGCAGCGTAGGCTCATCGAATACCAGCACCCTGCCGTCGCCCGATGCCTGCAGTGCGATGCGCGGGCTCGCGTCGCACAGCTGGTGGTAGGTCTGTGTGAGGCGCCGGTAGAGACAGCCTTCGAGCAGCAGCATCGATCCAAGCACCGCGATCAATGTCAGGGGCCTGCGCATGGGGAGAAACTATCGATCCGGGGGGCGGCACGTCAATTCCGCCCCGCCGGCGGGCGCGGCGGCTCGGCGCGAAGAGGCCGTGCCCATGCGCGGGGGGGCAATGTCGTGGCTTGTCACATCGAAACCCTGCGTCTGCGGTACAGCGGGCTACGGCGGGCAGGCGTAGGCGTCCTCGAGCGCCTCGACGACGATCAGCGCGGCCGGTCTCTCAAGATCGGTGGTGTGGCGACCGGCGTAGCGGACATAGGCATACGCGATGTTTCGGGCGG
Organism: uncultured Chromatiaceae bacterium; assembly: GCA_965601425.1. GTDB lineage: Bacteria > Pseudomonadota > Gammaproteobacteria > Chromatiales > Chromatiaceae > Thiosocius. Next base: position 14,823 of record CBFCWF010000047.1, read on the forward strand.
CCTCTCCCGGGGGCACGCAAAATGGTGCGGCCGTCGCACCGGGTGACGTCGCCGCCGACAGGCGGAGTGCCTCTTCAACGCCGCTGACAAAGCCGCGGCAGTAGCGTTGCTGCTCCCTGCCGCGCCGGGTCAGCGAACTGGACACGCAGTGTGTGAGCAACTCTCGCGCGGTCAGCTGTTGCGGAAAGAAGCTTCCGGCTTCCTCGGCTGCGTCCTGGGCTGCCACGGCTGACCATCCGGTCAAAAGGAACGTCGAAAAGAGCAGGTGTTTCATTCCCGCCTCCGGTCGTGCATTCGCTACGGTGCCGACAGCGCCAGTTCGGCGTGCCGGTACGATGCAATCTACGCGCATCGCTTGCGTTGGGGAACCAAGAAACCTGTACAACGGTTCGCGGGACGGCCGGGGAAAGCGCCGGGGCCGAAAGCGTCATCTGGGTCGTTGTGAGACCGGGCCGGGCTCAGTGGCACCAAGCCGCCCACGGGCGTCGTCGTTACGGAGCGGCCGGGTGATTCCGGTCGTTTCTGCCGTCAAACGCGATGCCTGGCGCCCTGTCGGTTCGACGGCAGCATCCATGCCGCCGACGTTTTGTTCGAAAAACACCGGGATCGGCTCAGCGACGTGCCATTGGGGTTAGACTCAGGGCGTCGTACGCGCTGCGCAGGTGGGGTGTGAACAAGATTCTGTCGAGGCGTTTCGAGGAGGCACTGGTCTACGCCAACCGGCTGCACGCGAGTCAGGCGCGCAACGGTACCGCGATCCCCTATGTCTCCCATCTGCTCGCCGTGAGCAGCCTCGTATTGGAGGCCGGTGGCGACGAGGACGAGGCGATCGCGGCGCTACTGCACGACGGCCCGGAAGATCAGGGCGGGCGCGCGACGCTCGAAGAGATCCGGCGGCTGTTCGGCGGACCGGTCGCGGAGATCGTCGCCGAGTGCTCGGATACCTTCGAGTCCAGGAAACCGCCCTGGCAGCAGCGCAAGGAAGCCTATCTGCGGCATTTGCCCGGGGCGTCAAGGTCCGCGCGGCTCGTCTCGTGCGCGGACAAACTGCACAATGCGCGGGCAATCCTGGCCGACTACCGGACGTATGGCGACCTGCTCTGGGACCGCTTCAATGCCGGATGCGACGATATTCTGTGGTACTACGGCGAACTCGCCCGGATCTTCAGCGCGCACGGCCCCTCGCACCTGGCGCGCGAGTTGGTGCTGGTCGTCGACCAGTTGCACGCCGAGGTCGTGGCCCACGGGTCGGCGTCGGGCTGATGCGGTGCGTCGACCCCGACCCGGGCGCACGGGCCGGCCGGACGCCTTGGTTCGATGGGCGGCCGTGCCTGCCGATCTGAGCGCGCCGGGCCGATCGGGGCCGCGGGGGCGCCGATGCATTCAGCCCCGCAGGTACACGGCGGGCTTCTCAGCGGGCGCGACAGCTGTCATGCTGTCCTCATAATTTGTAAGGTTATTTGATGAAGTTGGTGTTCCGGCAGCCACGCGGCCCCGACATCGACGGCCAACCTTGGCGCAAGGATTTTCGCAGCACTCATCCGAATGTTGCCCAACCTGTATCGATGCATGGAGGTACGACATGTCGCAACGCCATCCGATTATCGCTGTCACGGGCTCGTCCGGGGCGGGCACCTCGACGGTTAAGCTCGCGCTGGAGCACATATTTCGCCGCCTGGGCATCAATGCCGCGGTGGTGGAGGGTGACAGCTTCCACCGCTACGACCGCAAGGAGATGCGCAAGGAGTTGAAACTCGCGAAGAAGGAGAACCGCAATCTCAGCCATTTCGGTCCCGAGGGGAACCTGTTCGACAAACAGTACGAGCTGTTCAAGTCTTATGGCGAGAGCGGTACGGGCCTCCGTCGCTATTACATCCATAACGAGGAAGAGGCCGAACGTCACGGTGCCAAGCCGGGCACCTTCACCAAATGGGAGCCGCTGCCGCCCGACACCGACCTGCTGTTCTATGAAGGTCTGCACGGCGGCGTCGTCACCGATGAGTTCAATATCCGCGAACACGTGGATCTGCTCATCGGCGTTGCGCCGACGATCAACCTGGAATGGATCCAGAAGATCAACCGCGACACCGGGGAACGCGGCTACGAGCGGGAAGGTGTGATGGATACGATCTATCGGCGCATCTATGATTACATGCACTACATCGTTCCGCAGTTTTCCAGGACCAACATCAACTTTCAGCGCACCCCGTTGGTCGACACCTCCGACCCGTTCCTGCAACGTGAGATACCCACCCCGGAACAGAGTCTGGTCGTGATCCACTTTCTCAGTCCCGGGGCTACCGACGAATACAAACTGCAGCTCAAGGGTCTGATCGAGGGTGCGATGATCGCCGGTTTCAACACCATGGTGATTCCGGGCACCAAGATGACCTATGCGCTGGAGATGATACTGAGCAAGCGCATCGAGGGACTGATGCAGAAACGCGGCCACCTCTGACCGGCAACAGCAGACAGGCGCGGCCGCACACGCCGGGGCCGCGCCCCTGATGCCGAGGGGGGGCGCTAGTCGGCGGGCTCGGGTACTGCAGCGATCCCGGTCGGGACCTCCCAGCTCTTGAGCCGGCGCAGGTAGAGGCGCGCCAGCCCGTCACCGTATTCCCAGTACTCAAACTTGTTGCCCGAGCGGCGCCGCTGCGGCTCGCCGAGGATCTCGATGACCTCGTGCGGCTCCAGTCCCTTGGACAGCAACTGCCAGTTGGCGGCCTGCCGCCAACCCCCAGGCAGCGGTTGCACGGTCCGGGCCGGGTTCACCGGGACGCCTTCGCGCAACGTCGCCTCCAGCCGCTCGACACGCGTCTGCAGGTCGCGAACCTGTCGCTGCAGCACCTCGATGCTCGGGTCTTCCACAGCGGTGTCCGCCGCGGCGATGCCCGACGCCGCAACGGAGAGGGTCATCAACAACAGCGCCGGCCGGCAGCCGGCTGCAGGGGCGGTTCGTTTGTTCCGCATCATCGGTTCCGAGGTGTAGATGGCACCGGCCAGCATAGCGCAGCATGCCCTTGGGAAGAACGGGCACTGCCGGGGAACGCCCGGCGCTGCGTCGTCGTTGCCCGAAGTCAGCAGATACGCGGCAGTTGCTCCCCGACCAGCATGTCGACGATGCGCTCGCCGCCGAAACCGGTCTCGAGTATCACCGTGCTCTCCGGCGATTCGCTGACCCGACCGATGCAGCGGCTGTCCCGTCCGGCGGGGTGGTCTTGCATAACGCGCAGCAGCGCCTCGACGGCATCGGCCGGTACGACCGCGACCAGCTTGCCCTCGTTGGCGAGGTAGAGCGGGTCGAGTCCGAGGATCTCGCTCAGTCCGCGGACCGCCGGGCGCACCGGGATCTGTCCCTCCTCGATGCGCAGACAGGCGCCGCTCGCCGCGGCGAACTCGTTGAGCACGGTCGCTACGCCGCCACGCGTCGCGTCGCGCATGCAGTGGATGTCCGGACAGCGGTCCAGCATGGCCTGGATCAGCCCGTTGAGCGGCTGGCAGTCGGTCTCGATGTTGCTTTCCAGCGCCAGCTCGCCGCGTGCATCGGCGACCGCGGCGCCATGGTCGCCAATGAAACCGTTGAGCAGGATCGCGTCGCCCGGCCGGGCACGGTGGGTCGCGATATCGATCCCGTCGGGGATCACGCCGATACCGGCGGTGTTGATGAAGAGCCTGTCCGCGGCGCCCCTCGGGACGACCTTGGTGTCGCCCGTCACGATTTGCACACCGGCCGCGTCCGCGGTTGCCTTCATCGAGGCGACGATGCGCTGCAGATCGGCCACCGGCAGGCCCTCCTCGATGATCATGCCGCAAGTCAGGTATTTCGGGACTGCGCCGCCGACGGCGAGGTCGTTCACGGTGCCGGTCACGGCCAGCTTGCCGATGTCCCCGCCGGGGAAGAACAGCGGTGCGATCACATAGGAATCGGTGGTCATCGCCAGTCTGCCGCCACCGGCAAGCAATGCCGCGGCGTCGATCCGCGCCTGGTCTTCGAGTTCCGAGAGAGTAGGGTTGTCGAACCCGTCCACGAACAGCGCGTCGATGAGATCGCGCATCGCCTTCCCCCCGGCGCCATGGGCCAGCGTGATGGTCTCAGCCCTGAACGGCCGGGCCGGTTTCCCGGCGGGCGCGTTCATGCCGCGGCCCCCTCGTCACCTTTGCGCTCGCGCCTGGCCAGCAGCTCCGGCAGGTTGCCAAAGTTGTAGTAGGCGGCGCAGGCGCCTTCGGAGGACACCATCAGCGCGCCGAGCGGCGTCTCCGGCGTACAGGCGCGGCCGAACAGCTTGCACTCCCAGGGGCGGATAACACCCTTCAGGACCTCGCCACACTGGCAGGACTTCGGATCGGCGATCTTCAGGTTGGGTACCGTGAACCGGCGTTCAGCGTCGAAACGCGCGTAGCTGTCGCGCATCGTGACCCCGGAGCGGTCGATCGAACCGAGCCCGCGCCACTCGAAGAACTCTCGCGGCGCGAACACCTTGTGGACCGCGTCGAGCGCGGCACGGTTGCCGGCCGCCGGGACCACGCGCGAGTACTGGTTCTCCACCTCGCAGCGCCGCTCCGCGAGCTGTTTGATCAGCATCCACAGCGACTGCAGGATATCCAGTGGCTCGAAGCCGGTGATCACGATCGGCTTATGGTAGGTCTCGGCAACGAAGCGGAACGGCTCCTCGCCGACCACCATGCTCACGTGGCCGGGGGCCACGAAGCCGTCGAGCTGCATGTCCGGTGAATCCAGGATCGCCTTGATGGTCGGCACCGTCGTGATGTGGTTGCAGAACAGCGAGAAGTTGTCGATTCCCTCGCGCTCTGCCTGCAGCACCGTCATCGCGGTGCTCGGCATGGTCGTTTCGAAGCCCAGGCCAAAGAAGATGACCTGGCGGTCCGGGTGCCTGCGCGCGACGCCCAGCGCGTCGAGCGGCGAGTAGACCATGCGGATGTCTGCGCCTTCCGCCTTCGCCTGTAGCAGGCTCTTCTTCGAACCCGGCACACGCATCGCGTCGCCGAACGTGGTGAAGATAACGTCCGGCCGCTCGGCCAGCGCGATACAGTCGTCGACCCGGCCCATCGGCAGCACGCACACCGGGCAGCCGGGGCCATGCACGAGCTCGATCCGACCGGGCAGCATCTGCTCGATGCCATAGCGGAAGATCGTATGCGTATGTCCACCGCAGAACTCCATGATCTGCAGCGGCCTTCCATCCGCCTGCGGTATCCGCTCGAGTAGTGCCTCGATCTCTTTGACCAGCGCCCGTGCCTTGGCCGGGTCGCGGAACTCGTCGACGTACTTCATATATCCTCCAGCTTGCCGCGATGGTCGGCAAGCAGCGTATGCACCCGGTCCCAGAGGATATGACAGCACCTGACGTGCACCTCCTGTATCCGGTGGATTGAATCGGTATCGACCATCAGGCAGTGGTAGACCGGACCCGAGGCCCGCAGCGCGTCGCCGGTCATCGCCTCAGCGCTCGCCGGACTGCATCGCGGCAATCTCCTGCTGCGCCTCGCCGAGCTGGTTCAGCAGGGCCAGGGTCTTGTGCGCCTCCGCCTCGTCGATTCGGCTCATCGCAAAGCCGACATGGACCAGCACCCAGCTGCCGACGCAGCGTTCGGCGGGGTGGTCCGCATCGACGACGCAGGCGATGTTGACCGGCCGTTGGACCCCGGCGACGTCCACCTTGGCCATCAGATTGTCGACATCGGTCAGTTCGACGATACGGCCTGGGATTCCCAAACACATGATCAATTACCTCCAGGGTCTGCTCGGCGGCACTGCCGGGTCTCTTTGCTCAATGTACCGTACAAACCATGCAGCGATCGAATGGGCGGACAACATGCCGGATCGCGCGCGCCCGGGGCCTGGCCAGTGTGATGGTGCGTGTCGCCGTGCACCGGATGCCCGAGGTGCCCATGGCCGTGTCCGTGGTCGTCGTGATCCTTGGCGGGTGGCGGCACCTCGGGACGATCGCCTGCCTGTCCGTCGATTCGGGCC
>CBFCWF010000048.1:0-20759 GCA_965601425.1 uncultured Chromatiaceae bacterium
CCGCGCATCGATGCCGACCGCGGTCAGGCCGCGGGCCTGCGCGGGTTGCAGCGTGATGTCCCGCACTAGGGCCTCGAACAGACTGACCGGCAAGTTGTCGATACAGTAGTAGCCGGAGTCCTCGAGCACGTCCAGCGCGATACTTTTGCCCGAGCCGGACAGCCCGGTGACCAGCACGACGCGGGGCGAGTCGATGTAGCTGCTATTTTCGGACATGATTCGAGATTATAGGGCTGTCGTGCCTGACCGGAAGCGCCAGACCCCAAAGTGTAGCCGGTGCATCCGAACAGGGTTAATTCTGCTCGATAATCGCCTGTTGCTGGCGCTCGATGAGCACCTCGGTGGCGTCGTAGCCCTTGAGCCGCAATAGATGATTGCGTACGGCCGACTCGACGAGTACCGCAAGATTGCGCCCCGGCGCGACCGGTACCGTGACCTGCGGGATGGACACCCCCAGCACGTCGCGATTGGCGTGTGCCCCCGACAGGCGGTCCATGCCCGAGATCTGCTCCGCCGACATCCGCTTCAGATGCACGATCAACCGCAGGTACTTGGTGCGTTTGATCGAGCTGTCGCCGAACATCGCGCGGATGTTCAGGATGCCGAGTCCGCGGACCTCGAGAAACTCACGCAGCAGGGGTGGGCAGGTCCCGCTGATGATGTCCGGTGCGATGCGCGTAAACTCCGGGGCGTCGTCGGCCACCAGGCGGCTGCCGCGCGTGATCAGGTCGAGCGCCAGCTCACTCTTGCCGACGGCCGGATCGCCGGTGAGTAGCACCCCCATGCCCAGCACCTCGAGGAACACGCCGTGCAACGTCGTCTTCTCTGACAGGAAAAGCGAGGCGTAGTACTGCAGGTTGTCCAGGACCTGGTTGTCGGGCAAAGGCGAGCGCATCAGCGCGATCGATGCCTCGTCGGCCATCCCGGCCAGCTCCTCGGGACCGGCGATGTCATCGACCAGCACGACCAGTGCCGGTTGTTCGGCAAACAGCTGTCGCAGCGCCTGCTGGCGGCTCGCTTCCCGCAGACTTTCCAGATAGCTTGCTTCGGCCGGGCCGATGACCTGGACGCGGTTTGGGTGAATGTAGTTCAGCGGGCCGGCAATGATCCCGCTGCTGGCGTCGGTGGACTCGGCGAGCAACGGGGTTTCTGCGCCGGCCCTGCCGGCCATCCAGACGAGTTTGAGGCGCTCGTGAAGTGCGTCGTAGAGATCCCTGACCCGGACGCTACGCGGCATGGGTGCCGGGCTTCCCCGCCAGGATGCTCATCGCTTGCTCGGCGTCGGCCTCGCGCAGTCGCTCGCGCAGCGCCCCTTCGTTGAACATCCCGGCCAGCTCGGCCAGCAGCTGGAGGTGCTGCGCTGTGGCGTCCTCGGGGACCAGCAGCGCGAAGATGAGGTCGACCGGCTGGTCGTCCAGTGCGTCGAACGGAACCGGTTCGAGCAGCCGCAGGAAGGCCCCGCGGCTCTCCTCGATGCCGGGGATGCGGGCATGCGGCAGCGCCACTCCGCCCACAAGCCCGGTGCTGCCCAGCCGCTCCCGCTCGAGCAGGCGCTCGAAGATCAGTTCGGCCGCAGGTTCCTCGGCATTGGCGGCCAGCAGGCGGGCCGCCTGCTCCAGCACCCGCTTCTTGCTCGATGCTGGATCGGCGACGCTGATGCTGCTGGGTGAAAGTGTACCGACGGGTAGCATGATAACGGCCGTTTAGCTCACCCGGCAGCCTCGATCGACTCGCGGTTTCCGTTTCCGCGGTGGCTCTTGATCTTCTCCTTGTGCCGAATGACCTGCCGATCCAGCTTGTCGACCAGCGCATCGATCGCTGCGTACATGTCCGCGTGCGTGGCATCAGCGAACACGTCGGCGCCGGCCGCATGCACAGTGGCCTCCGCCTTCTGGACGAGTTTCTCTACGCTGAGGATCACATGCACGTTGGTGACGTGATCGAAGTGCCGCTCGAGGCGGGCGATCTTCTCGTCAACGTAGGCACGCAGTGCGTCGGTGATATCGACATGGTGACCGGTCAGGTTGACTTGCATGGTTTTTCTCCTTGCATTTCAGCGCTTTAGGCCAAGCGCTTGCGTTCGTTCGACGGCGGGATCGCCATCGATTCACGGTACTTGGCAACCGTCCTGCGCGCCACGTTGATCCCTTGGTCAGCGAGTATGGCGGCAATCTTGTTGTCGGATAGGGGTTTATTGGGCTTTTCTGCCCCGATGAGCTTCTTGATCAGGGCCCGGATCGCGGTCGCCGACGCCTCGCCGCCACTGGCGGTACTGACGTGGCTGGAGAAGAAATACTTGAATTCGTAGGTGCCGCGCGGCGTGTGCATATACTTTTGTGTCGTTACCCTGGAGATGGTCGATTCGTGCATTTCCAGCGCCTCCGCAATATCGCGCAACACCAGGGGTTTCATTGCCTCCTCTCCATATTCGAAGAAATTGCGCTGGAAGTCGACGATTCTCGTCGCGACCCGCAACAGCGTGTCGTTGCGGCTCTGCAGACTCTTGATGAACCAGCGTGCCTCCTGCAGGTGGTTCTTCATCGTGACGTTGTCGGTGCTATTGTCGGCACGCCGGATCATGCCGGCGTACTCCGGGTTCACCCGCAAGCGTGGTGCGGCCTCCGGATTGAGTTCCACGCGCCACTGATTGTTGTGCTTTTTAACGAACACGTCCGGTTCGATGTAGCTTGGTGCCTCGCTGGCGATGCTGGTCCCCGGGCGTGGATTCAGTGATCTGATGACCTGAATCAGGGACATCAGCTGGTCGCCGTCCAGCCTCAGCTTGCGCCGCATCTGGGCCTCGTCCTGATTTGCGAGTAGGTCGAAATGGTTATCGACCAGACGGATGGCGACGTCCCGCCATGGGAGGTCTTCCGGCGCCTGGCGCAGCTGTATCAGCAGACATTCGCGCAGATCGCGTGCCGCGACCCCGGAGGGGTCGAAGGCCTGGACCCGGTGCAGCACTGCCTCGACCTCCTCGATCTCGACCTCCTCGTCATCGAGTGCGGCGACGATCTCTTCGAGTGGCGTGGTCAGGTACCCGTCTTCGTTGACGCTGTCGATGATCGCTTCCGCGATCGCAAGGTCGTTCGGGCTGAACGGTGTGAGCTGCATCTGCCAGATCAGATGGTCCTGCAGCGATTCGCCGCTGCTTTGCTGGCTCAGGAAATCCTGCCCGTCGTCGCCCGTGGGCGCCGGGCCGCTGCTGACAGGTGTGACGCTGTCGTAGATGTCGTCCCATACGGTGTCCACCGGCAGGTCATCGGGCATGCTCTCCGACTCGATCGCGATCTCGCTTTCGTTGTTCGGATCGTTGCGTTCGGCCTCGCTGCCGTTGAGCTCCTCTGCCGACTTGCCGGGTTCCTTGTCACCTTCGTCGCGCCGTGCGCCTTCCTCTTCGGTCTCGAGCATCAAATTCGACTCGAGCGCCTCCTGGATTTCCTGCTTCAAGTCGAGCGTCGACAGCTGCAGCAGCTTGATCGCCTGCTGCAGCTGCGGTGTCATCGTCAGGTGCTGGCCCAGCCGAAGCTGAATTGTGGGCTTCATTCGGTTTCTTGCTGGTACGAAATTTGTTTAATTTTTCCCTGACGTCATTCTAGCGCAACTGGGAGGTAACCGAGGAAGCTGCATTTTCGGCCCAATCGGGATTTCTCACTTGGGTCGCTCAGAGCCGAAAATTCTCGCCCAGATAGACGGACCGAACGTCTGGATTGCCGAGAATCTGCTCTGGCGAGCCCTGCGCCAGCACCGCGCCGTCGCTGATGATGTAGGCTCGTCCGCAAATACCGAGCGTCTCCCGCACGTTGTGGTCGGTGATCAGAATCCCGATCCCGCGCTCCGCCAACTGGCTGACAATACGCTGTATATCGACCACCGAGATGGGGTCGATACCCGCGAACGGCTCATCGAGCAGGATGAATTTCGGCTCCACCGCGAGTGCCCGCGCGATTTCGAGCCGGCGTCGCTCTCCGCCCGAGAGACTGATGGCCATCTCGTCGCGCAGATGACGCAGGCCCAGTTCGTGCAGCAGGCCGTCGCCGATCCGCCGTCGCTCCGCCCGGTCCAGGTCCCGGCGGGTCTCGAGGATCGCGATGACGTTCTGTATCACGGTCAGGCGGCGGAATACCGATGGTTCCTGCGCGAGGTAGCCCAGGCCCAACCTTGCCCGCGCGTGCATTGCCTTGTCGGTCAGGTCGTGTTCGCCGAGCAGGACGCGGCCCTGGTCCGGGGGCACCAGTCCCGCCATCATGTAGAAAGTCGACGTCTTGCCGGCCCCGTTCGGTCCGAGCAAACCGACCACCTCGCCGGCGTTCAGGTGCAGGGACACGCCATTGACGACCGAACGGCCACGATAGGTCTTCACCAAGTCTTCAGCGGCAAGGCGGGGCATCGGCGCGGCGCGTCTTGAGCCTATTTTGCCGGGGGCTGGATCGAGATGCGTACCCGCTCCTTGCCCTTCGCTGCGGCACCGGCCTTTACCACGGAGCGCGCCCGGTCGTAGACGATGCGGTCGCTGCGCATCGTGTCTTTGCCCTGCACGACGACCGCGTCCCCGATGAGGACCAGGTTTTCCGTGTTGACCTCGTACTCGGCGCGGCGCGCCTCACCCCTCACGAGCCCCTTGTCGGACTGCTGCTGGAACTTCACCGGTCGGCCCTCGGCCACCATACGTGCCGGTTTGCGTTCGACATGGTGCACGGTGACCTCGTCGGCGCGGAGTCTGAGACTACCCTGCTGCAGGTCCACGTCGCCCCGGTACACGCTCACGCCGCGCGACTCGTCGATATCCGCATAGTCCGCAGTCAGCTCGATCGGCTGATCCTGGTCGGATTCGAGTGCCGTGACGGCTCCCGCCAGCAGCGTCAGCGCGATGGGCAACAGTGCGTTAGCGCGGTACATAGTGACCTTTTACCTGCGAGAGGAATTTGAGTCGCGAAGGCGGGCGCATCCAGGCCTGCATGCCGATTGAATCGACCCAGTCGGACTCGCTGCTTACCCTAACCTTTTCGTCCGTTTCCGCATAGTCCTGCGCCGGCTGCACGCGCAGGTTGCTGGTTACGATATGCATCGGGCGATTTTCCGCGTCACCCTCGCGCGTGATGAACACATCGCCCTGCAGCAGGATCAGGCTGCCGTCCGGCGACACCCAGGCCTGTTCCGAATCGACTTCCCAGGGTGGGGCCTCGGCCTGAAACACGGTCAGCCGCGGCTTTTCGAGTTCACTGGTGTCGTCGTCGGTGAAATGGCGCAGCTTCGGTGTGCGCAAACGGTGTGCCGGCACGCCGGCCTCGGTCATGCGGGTCGCGTCCAGACCGTTGACGTAATAGTCGATGGTGCGTTCCGCTCCGGCTTTCGCGACCGGCGGCGGCGCCGCCGCTTCCGGCCGCGCCAGCCACCAGCTCACCGCGGCGGCGATCACCAGTACCAGCGCCAGTAACGGGCGGTGGCGTCGCATGCTCAGTCCAGGTACCGCTGCAGCGCACCCTGCAGCGTTCCCTGGGCATCCATGATCAACTCGCAGACCTCGCGCGCCGCCCCGCGACCGCCGCCACTGGGGGTGACCCAGTGGGCATGCTGCTTGCTCAGATAGTGGGCGTCCTGCACCGCGATCGACAGGCCGGCGCGCGACATCACCGGCAGATCGACGACGTCATCGCCGACATACGCGATCTGATCGTCCCGGTAGCCGGTCGCCCGCTTCAGCTCCTGATACGCGGGCAGTTTGTCACGCTTGCCCTGGTACACGTGCTCGATGCCGAGGCTGTCCATTCGAATGCGCACCACCTCGGAGGTGCGGCCGGTAATGATCCCGATCTGCACGCCCGACTGGCGCAGCATCACCATGCCGTGGCCGTCTTTCGAATTGAACGCCTTGTACTCCTGACCGTCATCACCGATGAACAGGCTGCCGTCGGTCAGCACGCCGTCGACGTCGAATATCACCAGCCGTATCGCCCTTGCCTTGTCCTGAATGTCCTGCATCTGATCCGTCCCTTTGGCTACACGACGCCGGCCCGCAGCAGGTCGTGCATATTGAGTGCGCCACACAGGCGGCCGTCTTCGCCCACCACCAGCAGTGCGTTGATCTGGTCTTCTTCCATCATGTTCAGCGCTTCCACCGCGAGGCGGTCCGGGCCTATGCGCTTGCCGCCAGGCGTCATCAGGTCGCACACGTCTGCGTCGCGGACATCGGTACCGCGGTCGAGGCATCGCCGCAGGTCGCCGTCTGTGAAAACGCCGACGACGCGGTCGTCCCCGTCGGTCACCGCCGTCATGCCGAGACCCTTGGCCGTCATCTCGACCAGCGCGTCGCGGACCGGTGCCCGCATGTCCACCGCCGGGATCCGCTCGCCCTTGTGCATGATGTCGTGCACATGCAGCAAGAGGCGGCGGCCGAGCGTGCCGCCCGGGTGCGAGAGCGCGAAGTCCTCTGCGGTGAAACTGCGCGCCTCGAGCAACGCAATCGCGAGTGCATCGCCCATGACCAGCGCAGCGGTGGTGCTCGCGGTCGGCGCCAGATCCAGCGGACAGGCCTCCTTCGCGACACTGACGTCCAGGTTGACGTTCGCCTCGCGTGCGAGGGTGGATTCCGGGCGCCCGGTCATGCTGATCAGCGGCGCGCCCATGCGCTTGATCAGCGGCACGATGGTCACGATTTCGCTGGTCTCGCCCGAGTTCGAAAGCGCCAGTACCACGTCGGACGGGGTGATCATGCCGAGATCGCCGTGACTTGCCTCGCCCGGGTGAACGAAGAACGCCGGGCTGCCGGTGCTGGCCAGTGTCGCGGCGATCTTGCTACCGATGTGCCCGGATTTCCCCATGCCGGTCACCACGATCCGTCCCTGGCATGCCAGCATGTGCCCGCAGGCGGCGACGAAGTCGTCATCGATCCGGGCCGCCAGCGCCTGTACCGCACTCGCTTCGATATCGATCACCTGGAGGCCGGATCGGCGCAGGTCAGTCGTCTGTTGGCCCATCGGGCGTGCTCCTGAATTCTCTGTCCGGGCCGCGCACGCGGAACTGGCGGGCGGAACACGCAGCCGGTTGCTTGTCGCGGGTGGATTTTGCGAGCCGGGATTGTCGCCGATGCCCCGACACCTGTCCAAATGCCACTCAGTCGGCATGCACCTTTGTCTGGCCGCAGCGCGCGCAGCGGTAGCGATTGACCAGTTTCCCGAGCTTCACGTCGAACACCGTCTGTTTTTCCACCCGCCACTTGTGATGGCCGTGGCGGCACAGGGTGTTACCACGGTGGCGCTCGCTGGCCTTGGGCCGCTTGAACGGTAGAATCTCGCCCATGTCTCGGTCCGCCGCTGGGGATATCGTGATGCCCAATGGTAACGCTTCGAAAAGGATACTGCTCGGGACGGCGGGTTGGGAACGGCCAGACTGGCGCGATGCCTACTACCCGACGGATCTTCCCGCGGAGTGGCGCCTCGCCTATTATGCGAACGACTGTGATTGCTTGCTGTTGTCTGCCGCCGAGTGGTGTGGTGGAGACCGCGGGCAGCTCGGCGAGGCGCTCGCGGAGGCGCCGAACCCGCCGCTGCTGTTCCTCGAGCCGCCCGCGGCGGCGCGGCCTGAAAGCTGCGGTGAGTTGGCCATGTTCGCGCCGCACCGGGTCGTGTTGCTCATGCAGAGGCGTGATGAGCGGTTCGACCGTTTTCCCCAGTGGGTGGCTCGCGGCCGGGATGCCTGGGTCGACGAGGGATCATCCGCGATGCTGCAGCGCTGGGTCGTGGACGCGTTCGATTTGCGTGAACTGCGCGGGCGGGTCGCGGGTCTGCCCGCGGACGTCTCGGCCCTGATCCTGGACGGTCCGGGTGCGCAGCCCGGCAAGATCCGGGAACTGCGCCTGCTGCTCGAGCTGATGGATCGGGGCTGAGCCCGCTTGACGGCCCTCTGCGGGATCCTCAGAATTCGCGATCCGTCCGCCAACCGGGCAGTTCGCGCCAGTATCACTGCGGGACCGACCGGCCGTCCGAGGAATCATGAGTCCCAAGCGCTCCCGATCCGACACCCTGGTACGCATCCGCGGTCTGAAATTCTACCGCGGGAGCCGTGCGATATTTGACGGCGTCGATATCGACATCCCACGTGGCGGTGTCACGGCGATCATGGGGCCCTCCGGCACCGGCAAGACGACGCTGCTCCAGCTGATCGGCGGGCAGTTGACCCCGGACGCCGGGACCATAGCGGTCGACGGTCTGGACGTGCATGCGCTTTCGACACGCGATCTCTACCGCCTTCGTATGCGCATGGGCATGCTTTTCCAGAGCGGTGCGCTATTGACCGATCTCTCCGTGTTCGACAACGTTGCCTATCCGTTGCGCGAGCACACCCGCCTCAACCCGTCGATGATCCGCAAGCTGGTGCTGATCAAGCTCGAAGCCGTTGGGCTACGTGGTGCGCATCAGTTGATGCCGAGCCAGCTGTCGGGCGGGATGGCCCGCCGCGTGGCGCTGGCGCGCGCGATCGCGCTGGATCCGATGATGATCATGTACGACGAGCCGTTCGCCGGTCAGGACCCGATTTCGATGGGCGTCCTGATGCAGCTGGTGCGCCGTTTGAACGACGCGGCGCACATCACGAGCATCGTGGTCTCGCACGATGTGGCCGAGACGTCGCAGATCGCGGATCTGGTTTACGTGATCTCGGACGGTCGCGTGATCGAATCCGGCAGGCCTCGCGATTTGCGTGAGCATGGCGGCGAATGGACCCGGCAGTTCATGCACGGGCTGCCCGATGGCCCGGTCCCGTTCCATTACCCGGCGCCCGAGTTGTCGGGGGACCTGTTCGGGGAGCCCGGTTGATGGAATGGCTTGCTGCGCTGGGCCGAGTCGGCCTTTCCTTCACCGCACGGCTCGGACGGGCGAGTCTGTTGCTGCTCGCGATGCTGCGCGGCCTGCCCGAACTGTTTCGCCGGCCCCGCCTGCTGACCGAGCAGTTGTTTTCGGTCGGGACCCTGACGGTACTGATCATCGCGGTGTCGGGCATTTTCGTTGGTATGGTGCTCGGGCTGCAGGGCTACCATATTCTGTCGCGATTCGGCGCCGAGGCGACCCTCGGTGTAATGGTCGCGGCCTCGCTGGTTCGCGAGCTCGGGCCGGTCGTGACGGCGCTACTGTTTGCCGGGCGCGCCGGGTCGGCGATGTCTGCCGAGATCGGGTTGATGAAGGCCACTGAGCAACTTTCCGGCCTCGAGATGATGGCGGTAAACCCCGAGTATCGTGTGCTGACGCCGCGACTGATCGCGGGCATCCTGTCGATGCCTCTACTGGCGGCCTTGTTCAGCATGCTCGGCGTTTATGGCGGCTGGTTCGTCGGTGTTGGCCTGCTCGGTGTCGACGATGGCACTTACTGGGCCCAGATGCAGTCTCAAATCGACTGGAACGAGGATGTCCTCAACGGTGTTGTCAAGTCGGTGGTGTTTGGTGTCGTCTGTACCTGGATAGCGATTTTTCAGGGCTACGAGTGTGTTCCGACTTCGGAAGGCGTCAGCCGGGCCACCACCCGCACCGTGGTGCATTCCTCCCTGGCCGTATTAGGCCTCGACTTTGTATTGACCGCGCTCATGTTCAATTGAGGGCGGCCGGGAACTGAAAAATGCCGAAAACGAGACTGATCGAGATCCTGGTGGGGGCCTTCATGGCGGCCGGCCTGCTGGCGCTGTTCTTCCTCGCGATGAAGGTCAGCAACCTGGGCGCGATCAACCAGGGGGATTCTTACCGGGTCATGGCGCACTTCGACAACATCGGTGGTCTGAAGGTGAAGTCTCCGGTCACGATGGCCGGTGTCGAGGTCGGGCGGGTCATGGATATCTACTACGACGCGCAAGACTTTCGTGCGGTCGCGGTTTTGGGGATCCACTCGCAGTTTGACCAGATCCCGGATGATACGTTTGCGAAAATCCTGACGGCCGGCCTGCTCGGCGAGCAATACGTCGGGCTCGATCCGGGCGGCAGCGAACAGGTGCTCAAGGACGGCAGCCAGATCGTATTGACGCAGTCTGCACTGGTGCTCGAAGAGGTCATCGGGCAGTTCATCTTTGGTAAGGCACAAGAAGGAGCCAACTGATGCGTATCGAAAGCCAACGGCGCGGCCTGCTGGCCGTTCTGCTGCTGTTCTCGTCGTTCGCGGTGGCGGCTATCGAAAATCCGCAGGACATGGTGCGTGCGACCGGCGAGAAGGTGCTGGCCGAATTGACGGCGCGCAAGGCGGAGCTGGAGGCGAATCCAGAGCGGATCTACCCGCTCGTGGAGGGCACCGTGTTGCCGCATTTCGATTTTCGTCAGATGGCCCAATCCGCACTCGGCCGTTTCTGGCGCGACGCGAGCGAAGAGCAGAAGGAGGGCGTGACCCGCGAATTCCGGGAATTGCTCGTGCGTACCTACGCGACCGCACTGCTCGGCTACACGGGCCAGGAGGTCGAGTACCTCCCGGTGCAGTACCGGCCGGGTGATACCCAGGTGATGATCCCGACCCGTGTTTCGTCCCCCGGCGCCCCCCCGATTCCGATCAACTATCGCGTCAAGCTGGACGATTCCGAGAACTGGCTCGTCTACGACGTCGTCATCGACGGTGTCAGTCTGATCACCAATTACCGCAGCCAGTTCGCGACCCTGGTCCGGCGCGACGGCATCGACGGGCTGATCAGTGCGCTGGCCACGAAGAACCGGCAAGGCAGGGAATGAGTGGGGCGAGCCTGGGGCCGGTCGACGAGGCCGGCTGGGCGCTGTGCGGCGTGCTGGATTTCGATTCGGTCCCGGCAGTGTGGCGACAGTTCGTGCCGTTGATCCAGCGCGATACGGAGCTCACCGTGTCGCTGGCGCAGGTCGAGCGCAGCAACAGTGCCGGTCTGGTGTTGCTGCTCGAGGCGCGCGACTTGGCGCGCCGCCGCCACTGCCGTCTGCGCCTGCTCGACATTCCACCCGAACTGCTGGATCTGGCCAGGATGTCGCGTTGCGATCGGCTGATCGGAGATGATCCCGGCTGATCGGCGCTGTTTCAGTCCCGGCCCGTCAAAGACTCCCGCAGACGTCGGATTTTCTTTATCATTGGCGACCTTTTTCGCTGCGTGGCGCGTTTCGCAAGGGCTCCATGGATAAACTGATCATCACCGGCGGCAAGCCCCTGGCGGGCGACGTGCGCATATCCGGCGCCAAGAACGCGGCCCTGCCGATCCTCGCCGCAACGCTGCTGGCCGCAGAGCCGATGGTCATCGGCAACATTCCCCACCTGCGCGATATCACCACGACAATGGAGCTGCTCGGGCGCATGGGCGTGGAGCTGACCGTCGACGAAAAGATGCACGTGGAAGTCGATGCGCGACAGCTGAATGCGCCCTTTGCCCCGTACGAGTTGGTCAAGACCATGCGGGCCTCGATTCTGGTTCTCGGGCCGCTGCTCGCCCGCTGTGGCCAGGCGGATGTGTCGCTACCCGGCGGCTGTGCGATAGGTTCGCGGCCGGTCGACCTGCACATCGAAGGCTTGCGTGCGATGGGGGCCGAGATCAGCGTCGACAGCGGTTACATCAAGGCCCGTGCCAGCCGATTGAAAGGGGTGCGCCTGGTACTCGACATAGTGACCGTGACGGGCACCGAAAACCTGATGATGGCCGCGACGCTCGCCGAGGGGGCCACGGTAATCGAGAATGCCGCGCGCGAGCCAGAGGTCGTCGACCTCGCGAATTGTCTCAACGCGATGGGCGCGCGGGTTCGCGGCGCCGGGACGACCACGATCACAATAGAGGGCGTGGAGGCGCTGCATGGTACCCACTACAATGTGCTGCCTGACCGCATAGAGACCGGGACTTTTCTGGTCGCTGGTGCAATAAGCGGCGGTCGGGTACGGGTGCGCGACACCGATCCGACGCAGCTCGACGCGGTGCTGCAGAAGCTGCGCGAGGCCGGCGCGGAACTCGAGGTGGGCGACGACTACGTGGTGCTGGACATGCGCGGGCGGCGACCGCGTGCGGTCAACGTGCATACCGCCCCGTTTCCCGCGTTTCCGACCGACATGCAGGCACAGTTCACCGCGTTGAACAGCCTCGCCGAGGGCGTCGGCACCATTACCGAGACGGTATTCGAGAATCGATTCATGCACGTGCAGGAGCTGCAGCGCATGGGTGCCAATATCAAGCTCGAGGGGAACACCGCAATCTGCAGTGGCGTTCCGCGGCTGACCGCGGCGCCGGTAATGGCAACCGATCTGCGCGCCTCTGCGAGCCTGGTCCTCGCCGGGCTGGCTGCGGAGGGCGAGACCGTGGTGGACCGCATCTACCATGTCGATCGCGGGTATCAGAACATCGAGGACAAGTTTGCCGGGCTTGGCGCGCAGATCCGCAGGGTCCCGGGCTGAGGCACCGAACATGGCCGCAACCATCGAGTCGCAACTGACCATCGCGCTGTCCAAGGGCCGGATATTCAAAGATACCCTGCCGTTGCTGGAACAGGCCGGGATCGAGCCGCTGGACGATCCCGAGACCAGCCGCAAACTCATCCTGGACACATCTCACCCGATGGTGAAGTTCGTGCTGATCCGTGCGACCGACGTGCCCACCTATGTCCAATGGGGGGCGGCGGACCTTGGCGTCGCGGGCAAAGACGTGCTGATGGAGCATGGCGGGGACGGCCTTTATGAGCCGCTCGACCTGAAGATCGCGCGCTGCCGCATGATGGTCGCGGGCCACGCGGGCGCGGACACTGGTGCGCGCCGGCTGCGCATCGCGACCAAGTACGTCAACGCCGCGCGGGCCTTTTTCGCCGCGCGCGGCCAGCAGGTCGAGGTGATCAAGCTTTACGGATCGATGGAGCTTGCGCCACTGGTCGGGCTCTCTGAACTGATCGTCGATCTGGTCGAGTCGGGAAACACCCTCAAGGCGAATGGCCTGGTGCCGCTCGAGCACATGCACGACATCAGCTCGCGGCTGGTAGTCAACAAGGCGTCCTGGAAGATGAAGCACGCGACCATCCAGGCACTGCTCAATGCGCTGCGCGATGCGGTGGAAGACGGCGCCTGAGCGCGGCGTACGACGTGCCCCTGGCGGTCTTGCGGGGCCGACCGGCGACCTGTCCGGTGCATTCCCGCGATTGGACCCGTGCGTGCTTTGCGTTTAGTTTGGATCCGAAGCGACCCCAACCCCGGTAAGCGAACATGGCCAATATCCGCAAACTGAGTACCGACGACGCCGAGTTCCAGCGACAGCTCGATGCGCTGCTCGCCTGGGATTCGGTCTCCGACGGTTCAGTGAACCAGGTCGTGCAGCAGATCATTGTCGATATCCGCGCGCGCGGCGACGCTGCACTTCTCGATTTCACCAACCGTTTCGATGGCTGGCGCGCGCAGTCCCCGGCCGACCTGGAGATTCCGCTCGCGCGACTGCGCCAGGCGTGGGACGCGATCCCCACCGATCAGCAGGCGGCCCTGCGGCATGCGGCCGATCGCATACGCGCCTATGCGGAGCGGCAGAAGCTCGAGGGCTGGCGCTACACGGAACAAGACGGCAGCGTGCTGGGACAGCAGGTAACCCCGCTCGACCGGGTCGGCCTTTACGTGCCCGGCGGCAAGGCCGCCTACCCCTCGTCGGTGCTGATGAATGCACTGCCGGCAAAGGTGGCCGGGGTTGCCGAACTCGTGATGGTCGTCCCGACGCCGCATGGCGAGCTCAACGAACTGGTGCTGGCCGCCGCGCACGTCTGTGCGGTCGACCGGGTGTTTGCGGTCGGCGGGGCGCAGGCCGTGGCCGCGCTCGCCTACGGCACCGAGACGGTGCCGGCGGTCGACAAGATCGTCGGTCCGGGCAACATTTATGTCGCGACGGCCAAACGGGCCGTGTTCGGCCAGGTCGGCATCGACATGGTTGCGGGCCCGTCCGAGATCCTCGTGATCTGTGACGGCCAGACGGATCCGGACTGGGTCGCGATGGATCTTTTTTCCCAGGCCGAGCATGACGAGGACGCGCAGTCGATCCTGCTGTGCCCGGACGCGGACTTCGTTCGCCGCGTCGAGCAGAGCATCGACCGGCTGCTGCCGGACATGGCGCGGCGCGAGATCATCGAAACGGCACTGAGCACCCGCGGCGCCCTGATCGTATGCCGCGACCTGGACGAGGCCGCACGCGTCGCGAACCACATTGCCCCGGAACATCTCGAATTGTCAGTCGCGGACCCGCAGGCGGTCGCCGAAAGGATCCGCCATGCCGGTGCGATATTCATGGGCCGCCACACCTCGGAGCCACTCGGCGACTACTGCGCCGGGCCGAATCATGTGCTGCCGACCTCACGAACCGCGCGATTCAGTTCGCCGCTGGGGGTGTACGATTTCCAAAAGCGCTCCAGCCTGATCATGGTTTCTCCCGATGCAGCGGCGACGCTGGGGCGGACCGCGTCGACACTCGCACGTGGCGAGGGCCTGGATGCCCACGCGCGCTCTGCAGAGTACCGGATCGATGGTGCGTCCTAGCGGGCAGCGTAGCGTCCGCGATCGCGGCCCGTCGACGCGGCAGGGCGCCTACCGCCTGCTGGTCGGCGACGCCGATATCCCTGTTCGCGGGCCTCGATGCCAAGGGTGGGCGGATGTCGGATAGCCTCGACAAACTCGTCGCGCAATGGATCCGCCCCGAGATTCGCGGCCTGTCCGCGTACCATGTCCAGCCGTCGCCCGGGCTGATCAAGCTGGACGCGATGGAAAATCCGTACGCTTGGCCGGATGCGCTGCGCGGGCCCTGGTTGGAAACGCTGCGCGGTATCGACCTGAACCGCTATCCCGATCCCACCGCGCGCCAGCTTAGCGAGCGCTTGCGGGACGCGATGGGTGTGCCGCCGGCCATGCGGCTGATGCTCGGCAACGGATCCGACGAGTTGATCCAGATGGTCGCGATGGCCGTATCCGGTCCGTCGCGCAGCATCCTTTCGGTCGACCCGGGCTTCGTGATGTACCGTCTGATCGCGACCTTCTGCGGCATGCGTTACGTCGGTGTACCCTTGCTGGCCGAGGATTTCGCGCTGGATCTGCCCGCGGTGCTGCAGGCGATGCAGGAGCACCAGCCCGCTGTCGTGTTCTTGGCCTACCCGAACAATCCGACCGGCAACCTGTTCGACGCGCTGGCCGTGTGCGAGGTCATCCGCAACGCGCCCGGCCTGGTCGTGATCGACGAGGCCTATGCACCCTTCACCGATGGGAGTTTCATGTCGCGACTGGGCGAGTTCGACAACCTGCTGGTGATGCGCACGCTGTCAAAGATGGGTCTTGCGGGGTTGCGCCTGGGCCTGCTGGCCGGGCCTGCGGCCTGGCTCGATGAGCTGGACAAGGTGCGGCTACCGTACAACGTCAACGTGTTGACACAGGCCAGTGCAGAATTCGCGCTGCGCC
Source organism: uncultured Chromatiaceae bacterium (assembly GCA_965601425.1). Lineage (GTDB taxonomy): Bacteria > Pseudomonadota > Gammaproteobacteria > Chromatiales > Chromatiaceae > Thiosocius. The sequence goes on from CBFCWF010000048.1 coordinate 15,373, forward strand.
ATAAATCCGAATTCGACGACCAGACCCGGCGCATCCGCGCCGAGCGCGGACGGCTGCAAGCCGAGCTCGCCCGCCTGCCCGGTGTTACGGTGTTTCCTTCGGATGCGAATTTCCTGTTGATGCGCACGCCGCCCGGCCGGGCGACCGCCTGGTTCGAGGGTTTGCGCGAGCGCGGGGTGCTGGTCAAGAACCTGCATGGCGCCCATGCATTGCTGAGCGACTGCCTGCGGCCGACGGTAGGGACCGCCGAGGAGAATGCTGCGCTGATCGCGGCGCTTTCCGAGCTGTCGGCGCGCTGAGCATCGGCTAACATACGGCTGCCCGGGTGAGCGACCGGTCGCTGTCCGTACCGGGCACACAGGCAACAGACTTCCAAGGGATAGACGATGATGAATCGGTTCGGTCACGTGCTGGTCGCGATGGCCCTGCTGCTGTCCAGCTCCGCCGCGATCGCGCACGCTGCCGGGGGCATCGCGGGCGGTTTCGCGAGTGGTTTCCTACACCCGTTCCTGGGCTGGGACCACATGGCGGCGATGGTCGCCGTGGGTTTGTGGGGCGCGTTTCTCGGCAACCCGGCAATCTGGATTCTGCCGATCGTTTTTCCGCTGGTCATGGCGATCGGCGGCGCGCTCGGGGTGGCGGGCATACCCCTGCCCGCAGTCGAGACCGGTATTGCGAGTTCCGCGGTGGTCCTCGGCCTGATGGTGGCGTTGGCGGCCCGGCCGCCGTTGTGGGTCGCCGCATCGATCGTCGCGGTATTCGCGATATTCCATGGGCATGCGCACGGTACCGAACTGCCGGCCGCGGCCAACCCACTCGCGTACAGTCTGGGCTTCGTCATCGCCACCGGTCTGCTGCACCTCGCCGGTATCGCGTTCGGTTTCCTCGGGCGCTGGCCCGTCGGCCGCCTGGCCGTGCGTGCCGGCGGCGGTCTGATCGCGCTGGCCGGCGTCGGGTTTCTCGCGGGCGTCGTATGAGCCGCCTGCGACTGGCGCTCGGCGTTGCCGGGGTCTTATTGCCCGGCGTCGCAGCGGCACACAGTCCGATCAAGGGGCTGGACAACTTCTACGCCGGTTTGTTGCACCCAGTGTTTGTGCCGGCCCACCTGCTGCCGATACTGGTGCTGGGTATCCTGTTCGGCCAACGCGGGCCCGGATCGGTTCAGCCCGCGATCATCGCGTTCCTTGTCGCGACCCTGGCGGGCCTCGCCGCCACCGCGCTGGCACCCGGGTATGACGTGCAATTGCCGCTGCTGATCGGTGGCGCGGCAACCGGTGCGCTCGTAGCACTGGATCGCGATTTGCCGCTGTCCCTGTTGGCGGTGCTGGCGGCCGGGCTTGGCCTGTTGATCGGGCTCGATTCGGCGCAACCGGAATTGTCAGGCCGGGCCCGCCTGGCCGCGCTGCTTGGCAGCGGCATCGCCGTCTATTTGCTGCTGCTCTACGCGATGGTGTTTGCGGACTGGTTCGGCAAGCGCAACTGGCAGCGCATCGGTCTGCGCGTGCTCGGATCCTGGGCCACGGCCAGTGCCCTGTTGGTACTGTCGCTGAGCTTCGCGGCCTGAAACGGCTCGCGCGGCGCGCGTGCTCGGCGACCGGCAGGTCGCCATTGCCGGGAGGCCGTGATTTCAGCCGGCCTCCATGCAGCGGCAGTGGTAGCCGAAGCGGTCGCGTACCGCGCGCAGGCGGCGCAACAGTTCCTCACGGTCTCCGGCATAAACGGCCACGCTCGGGTCGTGCCGCTCAAAGCGCTGGTGCGCCAGGTGTTCCGCGTCAGGCAGCCGATCGTCACGCTGTCGATCGCTGATGTCGCGACAGATCGGGCAGACATCCAGCACGCCGGCCGCGACATCGATTTCGATCGCCACTGCGTCGCGCGCCGCGTCGGCGGTTTCTGGCGGGTCGAACGGTCTCATCGATCTCAGCCACCGGCCAGCGCGGGGCGCTCGCCGACGATCGCTACCTGCGCCATTTGCTCCCCGCCGCGGCGTATGGTCAGGGACAGTGGGGTCCCCGGCGCCTTACGGGCGATCGCCTGCAGCATCTGGCGCGCGGTCGTGACCGGTTTGCGGTCGATCGCGACGATCAGGTCGCCGGGGCTCAGTCCGGCCCGGTCACCGGGCCCGTCCGCCAGCACGCCCGATATCAGGACGCCGTCTCCGAACTCGATCCCCAGGGATTCTGCCAGCGCCGGAGTCAAACTCTGCATGCTGACGCCCAACCAACCACGGATCACCCGCCCGTTCTCGACGATCTGGGTCATGACCTCCTTTGCCAGCTGTACAGGGATAGCGAAGCCGATGCCGAGCGAGCCACCGTTTCCCGAGAACATCGCGGTGCTGATGCCGACGACCTCTCCGACGGCGTTGATCAGGGGTCCTCCGGAGTTGCCCGGGTTGATCGCCGCGTCGGTCTGGATGAAGCTTTCGAAGTCGGTGTCCCCGAGGACGCTCCGTCCGGTTGCGCTGACGATGCCCATGGTCACCGTCTGACCCACGCCAAACGGGTTACCGATGGCCATCACCACGTCCCCAACCCGGGGTTCCTCCGATCCCCCCAGCCTCGCGATCGGCAGTTTGCTGCCCGCGGCCTGGAGTACCGCGATATCCGTTTCGGGGTCACTGCCGACGACGCGCGCGGGCACGCTGCGGCCGTCGCCGAGTACCACCTGGATCTCGCGCGCGCCGTCTATTACGTGGTTGTTCGTCAGCACATAGCCGTTGCGGTCGACGATGACGCCTGAACCGAGGCTGTTCTCGCGCCTGGCGGGCGGGCGACTGATCCGGTCACCGAAAAAGCGTTCGATGAGCGAGTCTTCAAGCGCGGTAAGGGGCCTCTGGCGGGTGATCTTGGTAGCGAACACGTTCACCACCGCGGGCGCGGCGCGCTGCACCGCATCCGCGTAGGAGACCGGCCCGCCGGCGCGTTCGAGCGACGGCGTTGACGCCCCGCGATCTGCCAGCTCGGGGCGCAGCAACAGGATAAGGAACGCCGCGGCGAGACCCGTGGTGACCGAGGTGAAGAGAAAGACAAACGTACGGTAAGGCTTCATATGCGTAGACTATCATGTAGGCCGGCGCATGCCGGGTAGGGCCGGTGTCCCGAACAGCCCCTGGGCGTCGCGCGCCGCCTCTGCGAGCATAGAATACGGACGGATGTATCCTGGAACCGGAAACGACTGAAGCGCTGGAGGCACGTCGGGCGATGGCACAACGCGAAGCAATTGTGACGTATTGTGACGAGCGCCTTCAGGTACCCGCGTTCGACGACTACTGCCCGAATGGCCTGCAGGTCGAGGGCCGCGCGGACGTGCAGCGGATTGTCTCCGGGGTCACGGCCTGCCAGTCGTTGCTCGACGCGGCGGTCGATGCCGCGGCCGATCTGGTGCTGGTCCACCATGGCTATTTCTGGCGCGGCGAGCCGGCCCCGCTGGTCGGCGTCAAGGCGCGGCGCGTCGCGACCCTGTTCGCCGCAGGCGTCAGCCTGCTGGCCTACCACCTGCCGCTGGATGCGCATCCGGAACTCGGCAACAACCGTCAGCTCGGGTTGCGCCTCGGTTTCGAGCGGGGTGAGCCGCTCGACGGTCTGTTGTGGGGTAGCGAGCTGGACCAACCGATCCCGGCCGACGCGCTGGTCGTGCGCATCGGGTCCGCATTGGGTCGCCCGCCGCTGGCAGTGGGTCCGGCACACCCCGTGAGGCGGGTCGCGTGGTGTACCGGGGCCGCACAGGGGATGATCGAACAGGCCGCCGCCGCTGGATGCGATGCGTTTATCAGCGGGGAGATCTCGGAGCAGACCGTGCACCAGGCCCGCGAGCTGGGCATCCTGTACCTGTCCGCTGGACATCATGCGACCGAGCGTTACGGCGTTCAGGCACTCGGCAGCGAGTTGGCCGACCGGTTCGCGATTTCGCACAGATTTATCGACATTCCGAATCCTGTTTGATCTCGCTCAAGGGCGGGTCGGTCTTTGCCCGTTTGGGCCTTGTTATGGATTCCCCTTTCTTGACCGAGGTATCCCCATGTTGGAGAATCCGCGGTCGTTCGGGGAAATTCAGCATATTCTTAAGATTCGATCCGAGATCTGCCGCGAGTCCTCGTCCCCGGCTTTTCGGGTCTTTGGGAGTCCATCCATGAGTTCAGAAGGCGTAGACCTCAAGAGACGCCGCTTCCTGACCACCACCACGGCGGTCGTTGGGGCGGTAGGCGTCGGTTTCGCGGCCGTCCCCTTTATCGCGTCCTGGAACCCGTCCGAGCGGGCCAAGGCACTCGGTGCCCCGGAGGAGGCGAATATCAGCAAGCTCGAGCCCGGGGCCCTGTTGCGCGTGAAATGGCGCGGCAAGGTGACCTGGGTGGTGCGACGTACCGAACAGAACCTCGCCGACCTAAAGACGCTGGAAGGCAAACTCGCCGATCCGAATTCGGACGTCGAGACCCAGCAGCCGGCATACTGTAAGAACGCGACGCGCTCGATCAAGCCCGAGATCGGTGTCCTGGTCGGCATCTGCACCCACCTGGGCTGCTCGCCGACCTTCCGGCCCGAAATCGCGCCGGCCGATCTAGGTCCGGACTGGAAGGGCGGTTTCTTCTGTCCCTGTCACGGGTCGTTCTTCGATCTCGCCGGCCGCGTCTACTCGGGCGTTCCCGCGCCGACCAACCTCGTGGTGCCGCCGCACCAGTATCTGTCCGATGAGATTATCCTTATCGGCGTCGACGGAGGTGACGCATGAGCTTGATGAACTGGATCGACGAACGTTTCCCGGCCACCAAGGTCTGGAACGAGCATCTGGCGCAGTATTACGCGCCGAAGAATTTCAACTTCTGGTACTATTTTGGCTCGCTGGCCATGTTCGTGCTGGTGCTGCAGATCGCCACCGGTCTGTGGCTGGCGATGCTGTACAAGCCTTCGGCCGCCGATGCCTTCGCCTCGGTCGAGTACATCATGCGTGATGTCGACTACGGTTGGCTGCTGCGCTATCTGCACTCGACAGGCGCCTCGGCCTTCTTCCTGCTGATTTACCTGCACATGTTCCGCGCGATGCTCTACGGTTCCTACCGTCAGCCGCGCGAATTGCTCTGGATAATCGGCGTGGTCATCTACGTCGCGATGATGGCCACTGCGTTCATGGGCTACCTGTTGCCCTGGGGGCAGATGTCGTACTGGGGGGCGCAGGTCATTGTCAATCTGTTCGCCGCGTTCCCGTTCGGGATCGGCGAGCCGCTGTCGGTCTGGATTCGTGGTGACTACGTCATCTCCGATGCCACGCTGAACCGTTTCTTCGCGCTGCACTTCCTGTTGCCATTCGTGCTCGCCGCGCTGGTGTTCATTCACATCGTTGCGCTGCACAAGGTAGGCTCGAACAACCCGGACGGCATCGAGATAAAGAAA
>CBFCWF010000049.1:0-20498 GCA_965601425.1 uncultured Chromatiaceae bacterium
AGCCGATCGCGCTGGGCCTTGCGCTGCCGTTGCTGATGCTGGTGGACGGTGCGCCTGACGCCCCGACGGGGCTCGGGTTGGTGCGCGATGCCAATGCGGTATTCGGGCGCCCCCTGACGCCGGCGTCATATGCCGGCGTCGCACGGCGGACCACGCGGCGCGCGGTTGCGGTAACCAGTACCGCGGCAGCAACGTCTGCGGCAGCGGCGAGCAGTACCACGGCGACCACCACCTACCAGCAACCGGCGCCCGCCCCGGCGGCCCAGCCGACCGGTGCGCCGCCGATCGGGTCGATCGTCACCACGCTGCCTGCCGGCTGCCAATCGACGCCGTCGGGCGGCATCGAATACTACACCTGCAACGGGACGCGCTACCGTCCGGCATTCCAGGGCAACAACCTGGTCTACGTGGTGCAGTGACGGCAACCGGCGGGGGCGAGACACCGGGAGGCCCCCGGAGGAGACACATCATGAATGACGCGATGTACAAACGGTTTCGGATGACCATCGTCGGCGTTGTGCTGGCGACCCTCTGCGGCACGCTTTATGCGCGTGACCCGGGGATCAACCAGCCCGGCGCGATCGGTGGCGTCGGTGGCCCGGTCCACGTGGACCCCGGCATCAACCAACCCGGCGCGATCGGCAATGTCGGCGCCCCGGTGCACAGAGACCCCGGCATCAACCAGCCCGGTGCGGTCGGTAACGTCGGTCGCCCAGTACACCGCGACCCGGGGATCAACCAACCGGGGGCCGCCGGCAACGTCGGGGCACCGGTACACCGCGATCCCGGCTTCAACCAGCCGGGCGCACTGGGCAACCGCAGATACCACCGCTGAGCGATCGCGTCATTCGGCACCCTTGCAAACCCCGGGGCGCCAACGGCAAGTGGCGACGATGTACGGACGCGGCTGAGGATCGGGCCGGCAAGGGCCGTTTGCGAGGCACCCACGCTACCCCGCGCCAGAGGCACCGGGCTTACCCGGGTGCCGGCATCGGTCCGCGTGAACGCGCTCGACCGGCGGCGCGCGATGACGCGTTTGGGATGATCAGCAGCGAATCAACTACCGCAGTTTACGCGGTATCAGCAACTACCGAGGAAGGCGAATGAAAGACAAGTGTCGGAAGGCGCGCATGCGCGCGTGGTTTGTTGGCTTTGCCTGCGTGGCGCTCGCGGGGCTGCATGCCAGCGCCGCAGCAACGAACGACAATGCGGGCGCCGCGTCCATGACCCAGACGAGCACGGTCCAGACAACCGGCGTGCCTGGCTCGCCGAGCGCCACCACGACCATTGACGGCAAGCAACTCCCGCCGCCACCGGACAAGCACTTCGGCGGCAAGATCGAACGCAATGCCCTCGATTCGACACCCTACTGGCCGCCCCGCGTGGTCCCGAAGAAGGGTGCGCCCAATATTCTGCTGATCATGACCGATGACGCGGGCTTCGGAATATCCAGTACCTTCGGGGGGGTCATCCCCACGCCGAATATGGATCGTATCGCACAGCAGGGATTGCGCTACACCCACTTCCATTCCACGGCAGTCTGTTCACCCACGCGTGCGGCGCTTCTAACGGGCCGTAATCATCACCAGGCTGGCAACGGCGTGATACCGGAATTGTCGACCGGCTATCCCGGTTACAACGGCACAATCACCAAGGACAATGCGACAATTGCCAAGATCCTCAAGGGTCATGGTTACGTGACCTCCTGGTACGGCAAGAACCACAATACGCCGGACCTGCAGGTCAGCAAGATCGGGCCCTACGACCAGTGGCCGATCGGCATGGGCTTCGACCATTTCTACGGGTTTCTGGGCGGGGACACCAGCCAGTGGCAGCCGGGCAACCTGGTGCGCAACACGACCTATATCTACCCCTACGAGGGCAATCCCGGTTGGAACTTGGTCACCGCCATGGCGGATGAGGCGATCGAGCACATGAAGACCGTTGACGCGCTGAATCCGGATCAACCCTTCTTCGTCTACTATGCGCCCGGTGCAACCCATGCACCCCACCACCCGACACCGGAGTGGATTGAAAAGATCAGTGAGATGAAGCTTTTCGACGAGGGCTGGCACAAGCTGCGCGAAACCATCTTCGCCAACCAGAAGAGGCTCGGGGTCATCCCGCAGGATGCCAAGCTGACGCCGTGGCCCGAGGAACACATCAAGCGATGGGAACAGCTCTCAGATCAGGAGAAAAAACTGTTCGTCAAGCAGGTGGATGTGTTCGCCGCCTACGTGGCCTATACCGACCATGAAATCGGCCGCGTGATCCAGACGGTCGAGGACCTGGGAAAACTCGACAACACCCTGATTATCTACATCACCGGTGACAACGGCACCAGTGCCGAAGGTGCCCTGACCGGTACACCGAACGAGGTCGCAGCAGTACAGGGCTTGCATCTGCCGGTGGAAGCACAGCTCAAGTACTACGACGTCTGGGGATCGGACAAGACCTATCCGCACATGTCGGTGGGCTGGACCTGGGCCTTCAATACGCCGTTCTCCTGGACCAAGATGGTGGCCTCGCACTTCGGCGGCACCAAACAGGGCATGGCCATTTCCTGGCCCAAGGTGATCAAGGACAAAGGTGGCATCCGCAACCAGTTCCATCATGTCGTCGATATTGCGCCGACCATTCTCGATGTGACGGGAATTCCACTGCCCGATGAGATCGATGGCATCAAGCAGAATCCCATGGAAGGCGTCAGCATGGCCTACACCTTCGACAAGCAGAACGCGGATGCACCTTCAACCCACAAAACCCAGTACTTCGAGATGATCGGTGACCGTGCGATCTACCACGACGGCTGGATCCTCAGCACCAAGGTCATGCGCTTGCCCTGGGATAACAGCGGAAAGGGAAACCATGATCCTGCCAGCTGGCCGTGGGAACTGTACGACCTCAGCAAGGACTGGACCCAGTCCAACGATCTGGCCGCCCAGTACCCGGAGAAGGTCAAGGAGTTGGAGGCACTGTTCTACAAGGAAGCAGAGCGCAACCAGGTGTTGCCGATGGACACCACCACCTTTACCCGTTCGCTGCTGCCCCGGCCGAACCTCACCGCCGGTCGCACCGAGTTCACCTATTCTGGCAAGATCACTGGCACACCCAACGCGAATGCACCGAATGTGCTGGCCTCGTCCTACAACATCAAGGCCGAAGTCGAGATTCCCGAGGGTGGTGGTGAAGGCATGATTGTGACACATGGTGGCCGTTTCGCCGGCTACGGTTTCTATCTTCTGAAGGGCAAGCCGGTCTATTTGTATAACCTGTTCGGCATGCAGCGTACCCGCTGGGAAGGCAAGCAAGCGTTGGCTCCCGGCAAGCACACGCTTGAATTCGACTTTAAGTACGATGGTCTGGGCGCCGAAACACTGAAGTACGGCAGTCCCAGCGGTCTGGGCCAGGGCGGTACCGGCACGCTGAAGGTGGATGGCAAAGTCGTTGCTACCAAGAAGATCGAGAAGACCATCCCGATGCTCATGCAATGGGACGAGAGCTTCGATGTGGGCGCCGATACCGGTTCCCCGGTGAACGACGAGGACTACCAGACACCTTTCCGCTTCAATGGCGAAATCCACAGGCTGACCTTGACCATCGACCGGCCCGAGCTGTCGCCGGAAGATATCAAGACACTCCAGGCGGCGATGCACGCCAACCCGGCCAGCGAGTAGCGCCTGCTTCGGACGCGGGGCCTTGTGCCCCGCGTTACCGGCTTCCGAACAACCGCGCGTACTCGTCCGGGTCCGTGAGTTCGCGGATGTCGACAAAGCTGCCGCTCGGCCTCGCGGTCAGGGCCGGCAACGCCGATAGCAGGCGTTCGGCGGGGGTTTCCGGCAGCTGGCGGAACAGCCGCGGACGCTTGCAGAAAAGCGCCGATGGCCGTCTACTGGGCAATGCTGCCATCGGGTGGTCGCACATCCGGGGTAGATCGGCAGATCTGCGGCGCCGCAGGCTCAGCGCGCCCGCGGGTCGGGCCTTGTCAAAGAACCGGAGGACGAAAACCATGCACAACACCCTGCACACCGCCCACCGCAGCCTGTGGTTGTTGGTGATCCTGACCAGCCTCGCGCTGAGCCTGGCCTGGACGCCATCCGTACGCGCGGCCGACGTCACAAAGGTCGTCTATCACGCCGATTTCGCGGACCCCCGGCGTTTCAGCGCGATGCTCACCAGCATCAACAACATGGTGACGTATTACCAGAACGAACTGATCGACTACGACGTGCGTATCGTGTTCGTGGCCCACGGCGTCCGCTTTCTGACCGACGACACGCTCGAAGGCAGCCCGTTCGCGGAAGACGCCGAGATGGCCGAGCGCCGGCAAAACAACGCCGGGCGCCTGAGCGCGTTGCGCTCGGTGCAGGGCGTCAAACTGGAACTCTGCGACATCACCCGTTCCCAGATCGGTCTCGGCGAGGACAAGCTGTACGAAGGCGTGTCCCTGGTGCCATCGGGGGTGGTGCGCATCGCCGAGCTGCAGCAAGACGGCTTCGCCTATATCAAGATCGAATGAACAGGTTCTTGCGGTCGAGACCCATGCAGTTCGCGCACCCTGTGCATCGCTCGTCGCCGTGGGAGATGCGACAAGGTAAAGGTCCCGCCCTATCTTTCGCGTATCCTTCGCTCAGAGACAGCTGACCGACTGCATCGGGCAACACCTGGGGCAGAACCTTTTCCGCACATGGGGCGCGCGGAGGCACACCGCCCGCTGTCAAGACAACCCGGCATCCGTGGACCACGGCGCCGGGCGAGTCAGCGCCTTTGGTCTCAGGCGTCCTCGGGCGTACCAGTTGCTGAGAGATCCCAGACGGCCGGCGAGTGGTACAGACGGGCAAGCTGCAGCTCGCGTTCTATCTCCATCTCGCGCGGCAGGTGGTCGTTGAATCTGGTAAAGAGTTCCTCCTGGTCGTTTGTCTCGTGGCGCGCGGTCTCACGGTCGATATTCATGATCGAATAATAGGCCTGCCTGTCGAAGTCCAGGCCATCCCAGCGCAAGGCTTCGTAGTCCGGGATCCATCCCATCGGGCCCTCGACTGCAGAACCGCAACCGTTGCAGCGATTCACGACCCATTCGAGGACGCGCATGTTCTCGCCGAAACCCGGCCAGATGAAATTGCCGTTTTGATCCTTGCGGAACCAGTTGACCCGGAAGATGCGTGGCGGTGTTGCCACGTTGCGTCGCCCGATGCGCAACCAATGCCGCCAATAGTCGGCCATGTTGTAGCCGCAAAACGGCAGCATCGCCATCGGGTCGCGGCGGATGTCGGCCTGACCGATGGAGGCCGCCGTGGCTTCCGACCCCATCGTCGCCGCCATGTACACACCGTGTTCCCAGTTGTAGCTCTGGAAAACGAGAGGGAAGTGCTTGCTGACGCGCCCGCCAAACAGAAAGGCGCTGATGGGTACGCCTTGTGGATTCTCCCAGTCGGGATCCATTGACGGGCAATCCGCGGCCGGCGCGGTGAAGCGCGCGTTGGGATGCGCGGCCGGCCTACCGCAACCCGGGGTCCAGTCCTCACCCTTCCAGTCGATTAGGTGGTCTGGCAGTTCCTCGGTCATGCCTTCCCACCAGATGTCCCCGTCGTCCGTCAGCGCACAGTTGGTGAAGATGCAGTTTGCCCCGAGCGCCCGCAGCGCGTTCGGATTGGACTGCTCGTTGGTGCCGGGCGCGACCCCGAAAAGTCCATTTTCGGGATTGATGGCGTAAAACTTGCCGTCTTCGGGGTTCGGCTTGATCCAGGCGATATCGTCACCGATGGTGGTTATTTTCCAGCCCGCATAGGCTTCGGGGGGGATAAGCATCGCAAAGTTGGTTTTCCCGCAGGCACTGGGGAACGCAGCGGCTACGTACATCTTCTCGTGCTGGGGCGATTCCACACCCATGATCAGCATGTGCTCGGCCAGCCAGCCCTCGTCACGCCCCATGACCGAGGCGATCCGCAGTGCGAAACATTTCTTGCCAAGGAGCGCATTGCCACCATAACCGCTGCCGTATGACCAGATCTCGCGCGTCTCGGGGAAGTGGACGATGTACTTGTCCTCGATCTTGGGTGCGCAGGGCCAAGGGACATCGCTCTCGCCCGGCTGCAATGGGGCCCCGACCGAGTGCAGGCAGGGCACGAACTCGCCCTGGTCGCCCAGCACGTCGAGCACCTGTTGACCCATCCGGGTCATGATGCGCTGGTTTACCACAACGTACGGCGAATCGGTGATCTCCACGCCGATGTGGGCGATCGGTGACCCCAGCGGCCCCATGCTGAACGGGATGACATACATCGTGCGTCCGCGCATGCAGCCGGCGAAGATATCCTTAAGCAGCGGACGCATCGTGCCGGGGTCCATCCAGTGGTTGGTAGGTCCGGCATCCTCCTCGCGGGCCGAGCAGATGAACGTGCGCTCCTCCACGCGGGCCACATCGCTCGGATGTGAGCGGGCCAAGAAACTGTTCGGGCGCTTCTCGGGATTGAGCCGGACAAACGTGCCGCTCTCGACCATCTGGTCGCAGAGGCGGTCGTATTCCTGTTGGGAACCGTCGCACCAGTGGATACGGTCCGGTTCACAGAGTTCTGCAATCTCACCTACCCATTGCAGCAGTTTCTGATGACGGGTCCGGGTCGCTCCATCGTGCCTCTCGGCCATGGGCAGCGATCCCTTCTTCAAGTCGGAATCAACAGGTGCCAGCATAGGTATCCCTCCGCGCGTCTGATCGTGTTCGAGCCGAATTTAGCCTCTGCGCACCGGATCGCCAAGGGCCGTCTTTAACGCAGTCTTTATAACAAGGCAAAGTTCGGGCCAATCGCGCCGAACGACGCAAAGGCCTCAAGAAGCAACGCATCGCCGACGGCATGGGGCGCGCTGCCGCCCAATAATGGGGCAGTCGACCGGACGAAGCCTCAGTATTGTGCAGCCTCGCCCCCTGTCGGGGCAGGGATGGTCTGTGCTGCGGCCGGGTCCACATCGAATGCCCGGCTGGCACACCGGTCGGGGCGACCCGCCGTCCGATACGCGGGATGGCAAAGGCTTCGCCTACTCCTGGCCCCAGAGCGCCGGACTGGCCGTTGCTCGTCCAAGCGAGCCCCACAACAGGCGATGACCCTTCAGGGCAACGTGGATAAACCGAGAGCAGCTCACAACTCGATCGGCGGCTTGTCGATCTCGGCGCGCAGGTCCTGCGCCAGCGCCGCCACACGATTGGTGACTGCTTCGAGTTCTTCGGCGAGGGCCTCGCAGACCAGTCCATGTAGCTCCCCGAATCGCGCTTCGCCGATGAGCGCTTGATCGCTGGCCTCGAGTTTCGACCGAAACTCGGCAAGTACCTCATCAGCCAATTCTTGGTGACGCTGGTTCATTGGGATCCTCCTGACAAAAAATCTATACCTGCCCGGCCTCACGCAGTGCTGACTCCGCCTCACGCATGCGAAACTTCTGCAGCTTGCCGGTGACGGTCATCGGAAATTCGTCGACGAAACGGATGTAGCGCGGAATCTTGAAATGAGCGATGCGGCCTCGGCAGAATTCGCGCACGCCCGCTTCGTCGAGTTGCGCACCCTGGTGCAACCGGACCCAGGCCACGAGCTCCTCACCATAGCGCTCGTCGGGGATGCCGAACACGGCAACCTGGGCGATATCCGGGTGGCTGAAAAGGAACTTCTCGATCTCGGCGGGATAGATGTTCTCACCGCCACGGATGATCATTTCCTTGAGGCGCCCGGTGATGCGCAGATAGCCGTCGCCGTCCATCGCGCCCAAATCACCCGAGTGCAACCAGCCGGCATTATCGATCGCAGCGGCCGTCGCCTGCGGATCAGCATAGTACCCACGCATAATATGGTAGCCACGAAAACACACCTCACCCACCTCGCCCAGCGCCAGCGTGGCGCCGGTCTGCGGATCGACGACTTTGACCTCCTGGTGCGGCAGGTTGGTGCCGACGGTCTCGACGCGCCTCTCCATAGGGTCCTCGGTCCGCGTCAGGTGGGTGATCGGCGAGGCCTCGGTCTCACCATAACCGATCAGGATCTGCGCACAGTGCAATTCGTCCATCACACGACGCATCAAGGCTGGCGCGCATGGCGCACCGGCCATGATGCCGGTGCGCAGGCTGCTGAGGTCGCACTCGGCGAGACGCGGATGCTCGAGCGCGGCGACGAACATGGTCGGCACGCCATGCAGCGCAGTGCAGTGCTCCGTTTCGATCGCCCGCAATACCGCCAGGGCATCGAAATGCTCGCACGGCAACACCAGGCAGGCGCCCACCGACAGGCAAAGCAGGTTCGCCAGTACCATCCCGAAACAGTGGTAGAACGGCACCGGTACCGCAAGGCGGTCGTCTGGGCCGAAATGCATCGATCGGGCGGAGAACCAGGCGTTGTTCAGGATGTTGTGGTGGGTCAGCACCACCGCCTTGGGAAAGCCGGTCGTCCCGGACGTGTACTGTATGTTAATCGGGTCGTCACGATCGAGCGTGGCCCCGACCGCATCCAGCATCCCTTCGTCGATGGCCTCTCCGGCGGCGAGCAGTGCCTGCCAGCTGAGGATGCCCGGGTATCGGCGCGCGGTCTGCTGCGGCGCCGTGGGGTCATACAACACCACACGGCGCAGTGACGGCAGTTTGTCGCTGTGCAGGTCGTCCGGCGAGATCGTCGCGAGCTCCGGCAGCAGCTCGAGCAGCATCGCAATGTAGTCGCTGCTCCGAAAACGCGGGATCATGACCAGCCCCTGCACTGCCGAGCGCTCGAGCGCATAGGCGAGTTCACGCACCCGGTATGCCGGATTGATGTTCACGAGCACCGCGCCGATGCGCGCGGTCGCGAGCTGCAGCAGCAGCCATTCGATGTTGTTCGTCGACCAGATACCGACCCGGTCGCCGGGGCCGAAACCGGTCGCGATCAGCCCCGCCGCCACCCGATCGGCCGCAACGGCCAGCTCGCGGTAGGTCAGGCGGCGCTGCTGGGGCAGCGAGACCACCGCCTCGCGCCCGCCATGTGCAGCGACGACCGCGGCGAAATGCTTGGCTATCGTAGCGCCGAGCAGCGGTAAGTCGCCGCCGCGATGACAATAGCTGTCGTGCAACTGCTCCATAGTTCACCCCCAGTCACCGCTCGGGTCCCGCCGGGTAATTCATGACCGGGGACACCGACCGTCCCGAGTCGAATGGCTGACCTTCCGACTCGAGGGCGTCAGCGACAAATCGGCCCGATGATGTCGAGCATTTCTTCCACAAAACGCAATGAATACCTTCGTCGCCGCCGTTTCCTGGAGAAACGCCCGGAATCCGCCTGAGCAGGCGCCATTGGCCCCAGGTCTGAACTCAACGGCCCACCGCGGCCGCCACTTCCGCCCAATAGTCATCGACCTTGGCCTGAAGTTGTGCGATCAGCGTCTCGTCCCGCTGCGGCTGGAACAGGTGACCGAAACGTCCCTGCAGCGACAGATATTCCTCAACCGGTTTACGCGCGCGCGGAGCCTTGGTGTGCACGACCTTGCCGCCGATATATTCCTTCAACGGCCAGATACCGGTCTGTACTGCCAGGCGGCCGATATCCACGGTCAGTTGGGGGTCGTAGTCCCAGCCGGTCGGGCACGGTGCCAGTGCCAGTATCAGCTTGGGACCCCTGATCGCCATCGCCTTCTCCACCTTGCGCGCCAGGTCGAGTGGCTCCGCACCGATCACGGTGGCGGCATAGGCCGGGCGGTGCGCCACCCAGATGTCGAACAGATCCTTCTTGTCGCCGCGGAAGCCGACACCGATGCGGCTGGTTGCAGTGCGCGCGGCGCGCGGCGTCGCCCCGGAATACTGTTGCCCCGTGTTGCCATAGCCCTCGTTGTCATACACGATGTAAAGAAAATCCAGCCCGCGCTCGATCGCCCCGGAGGTGGCCGACAGCCCCATGCCATAGGCCGCGCCATCGCCTGTCAGTACCACCACCCGCTGGTCTTCATGCGCCGGCAGACGGCCCTGCGCAAGCAGGATGTCGAGTGCATCGCGCACACCCTGCGCACCGGCCGGTGCCGAGGCCATCGCGGTATACAGCCAGGAACCGCGGAACGGGGTAAACGGGTAAGTCGACAGCAGGGTCATGCAGCCGGCCGCATTCAGGAACACGCTGTTCTCGCCGAGCACGTCATAGATCTCGTGCAATGCCTGAAGGCCACCGCAGCCCGCACACATCGGGGTGCCCGTGCCGAGCAGATGCGTGGACGGCAGGTCCTTGATACGCCGGAAGCGGGTCTCGGTGTCGCTCATGGCCGTTGTCCAAGGCCGTTGCGCTCGACCTGGGCAACCGCCTGCAGCTTGCGCATCTCGCGCAGCTCATCCGCGGTGTACAACAGGCGTGGCGGCGGCGCCTCCCCCCGTTGCATCGCATCCTCCACCACACGGATCATTTCGAAGAACTCCTCCATGGCAATGTCGCGTCCGCCGAGTCCGCCGATGAAGCTGACCAGCAGCGGCGCGCCGGCCTGGCCATACAGCGCGGATGTCAGCTCGGTATGCAAGACGCCGCCCTTGCCCATGGAGATGTTCTGGTCGATCACCGCGACGCCGCGTTTGCCGGCGAGCTGCGTGGTCAGTGCCGCGGCAGGATAGGGCCGAAGCAGGCGCGGACGCAGCAGGCCGATACGTTGGCCGGCGCTGCGCAGCCGATCGACCGCGGCGCGCGCCTTGGTCGCAAATGATCCAATCATCAAGAACACGATTTCGGCATCATCGCATCGATAGGCCTCGAGCGCCGGGTGCTCGCGACCGAACCGCTCGGCAAACTCGGCGGCAATCTCGTCATACGCGGCCAGGCCGTTCATCAGCGCCAAGTGGGTCTCGTAGCGAAAGTACGAGTAGGGTCCGCCACCCAGCACCGCCACCGCCTGGCTCTCCGGCGCACTGGCACGGAACGCGATCGACTGGGCATCGAATGGCGGCAGAAAGGCGTCGACCTGGGCCGGCTCGGGGATACTCACCGGCTCGCGCGTGAATGACAGATAGAAGCCGTCCAGATTGACCAGCACCGGTTGACGCACACGGCTATCCTCGGCCAGCCGGTAGGCGATCAGTACGCTGTCGAGGACCTCCTGGCAACCGGCGCAATGGATCTGCAGGAAGCCGCTGTCGCGCGCGGCGAGTACGTCGTTGTGGTCTGGCTCCAGCGTGATCGGCGCCGACAGCCCACGCGAGACGTTGACCAGCACGAACGGGGCACGCCAGCCCGCGACCGAGTACAGCATCTCCATCGCGTACAGCAGCCCCTGGCTCGAGGTGGCGCTGAAGACACGCACCCCCGTCGCGGCGGCCGCACCTGCCGCCGTGATCATCGAGTGTTCGGATTCCAGCGTCACCAACCGTCCGGGCATCTCGCCGGCGTCCATCCAGGCCGCGAGCGATTCGATGATTTCGGTCTGCGGTGTGATCGGAAACGCCGGCACATAGTCGGTGCGTGCCAGGCGCGCGCCCCACGCGGCGGCCCCGTTGCCGGTCAGCAGGACCCGCGTCATCGGGTCACCTCGGCCGCCCCGGCGCCAGGCTCGGGCTGCGCGCTGATCGCGTGCGGCGGACATACCGCGACGCACACCATGCAGCCCTTGCAGTGGTCATAGTCGATCGTTGCCTGCCCGTTCTCCACCCGGATGGCACCGTCCGGGCACAGGCTGCTGCAGATCCACCAGCACTGATTGCAGCGCCCCTTTTCGATCACCGGCCGCAGCGTGCGCCACAGCCCCGTCTGCACGGCCACGCTGGTCAGGCCGGCGTGGATCACCGGCGCCGACACGCGCGCGTCCTCGAACGGTAGGTCGACCCATTCGGGCGCCGCGTAGTTGGCCGCGTCCGCCGCTGGGCCCTCGCGTACCATGCCGGCCGCCGCGTCCATCCGCCTGTACGCCGCGCGCGCCATTGCCTGATTGCGTGCCAAGACGGCGTCGCCCAGTTGCCCCAGCTCCAGGGCCAGCGCCCGCGCCAGCGCGTCTTCGGAGACCACGCCGAGCAGGCGAGCCGCCGCCCCGGCGCAGGCCGCGCCGATGTAGGGCAATGCCGCCCTGTCCGGCGCCTCGTCGGCCAGCGGCAGGGCCAGCACGCGCGCCGCCGTATTCAGGCGATCGCGCCAGGTGTCGCCGGTCTCTCGGCTGTGGATCAGCAGCACGCTGTGCGCGTGCAGCCCGGCGAGGACACCTGCCGCCGGTACCGGCAGCAGGGTAGCGTCTGCCACCACCACCAGATCGGGCCGGCGCACGATGCCGCGCTCGCTGATCGGTGTCCGATCGGCACGGACATAAGCGAAGATCGGTGCGCCACGTCGCTCGGCCCCGTAGCGCGGCGCATCCTGCACCTCGAAACCCTCCGTGAACAGCGCCGAACCAAGGATTCGGCTGGCGGTCTTCATGCCCTGGCCGCCGCGACCGTGAAAGCGTATGCGATACACGGCCCCTGCCTCAGACCCAGCCCGGCGCCGTCGAGAACAGGCTGAAGCGACGCAGACCCATCGCCTTGCGCACCCGGGCCTCGGCCATGTCCTGTGCGGCCTGGCGTGGCAGGATGCCGCGCCGGCGCGCGTCTTCGAGCACCAGGCGGGTGTTGCGCCGCAGTTTCTCCTCGATGGTTTGCATTGCGGCGCTCTCGGTCGCCCCTTGATACTCCATCGCGGCGCAGATCACGCCGCCCGCATTGGCGATGAAATCCGGCACGCAGACCACTCCGCGCTCGTCGAGCTGCCGCTCGGCCTCGGCCGTGATCGGGATATTCGCGCCCTCGATCACGAGCCTGGCCCTGAGTTGGTTAACATTGTCCGCATCGATCACGTCGGGCCGCGCCGCCGGGATCCAGATATCACAGTCGATGCCCACCACCGCATCCGACGCCAGGCGTTCGCCGTCGGCATAGTCCGCGACGCTACCGCCCTCCGCCTTGAGCGTGATCAGGGCGGCCACGTCCAGCCCGTGCGGGTTATGGATGGCCCCGCGCGAATCAGCGGCCGCGACCAGCACCGCCCCGCGATCGCCAAGAAAACGAGCGGCGTGGCTACCCACTGCGCCGAACCCCTGTACCACGACGCGGGCGCCGGCGAGCTGCACGCCGGCAAATGCCTGCGCCACGTCGGCGACATGTCCGAGACCAAAGCCGGTCGCACCAATCTCGTCCAGCGGGATGCCGCCGACCTCACGGGGCAGCGCCACGACCCGGCCGATCTCGTCCCTGACCCAGGCCATGCATTCCTCGTCGGTACCCATGTCCGGTGCGAAGACGTAGTCCTCCGCATAGCGCAGCGCCTGCGCCAGTCCGCGGATCAGGCGTTCCTTGTCCGCCCTGGGCATTTTCGGATCGCCATACAGGACGGCCTTGCCACCGCCGTGCGGTAGGCCGGCCGCCGCGTTCTTGAAGGTCATTGCGCGCGCCAGCCGCGCGCATTCCTCGACACTCACGTCTGTCGCCATGCGCACACCGCCGATCGACGGCCCCTTGGCCACATTGTCGACGACCAGGATCGCGCGCAGACCGATCGACGGCTCGTGTACATGGATAATCTTTGATGGGCCGAGCTCGTCGGCGAACGCGAAGCAGTCCTGCATGCAACAATTCTCCCCAAACATCAGCGCTGATGGCCCATGCCATAGCGTGATGCAGTCCCCGGTACCGTGCCGGGGGTGATCCCTACCCATCCCACCAAGCGATTGACCCAGCCGCGAAGCAAGCGGTCAAAGCGGCGCAGCTGTTATTTGAAGCATAGTCGGTGCCCCCTCGACCCGCACCAACCTTATCCGTCGGGCGAGCGCCGCCTACAATTCATAACGAGCGCTGGCGATGGAACAAGGTGCGCAGGGGCCCGCAGCCTGCCTGCTTCGGAGGGCATCGGATGCAGTTTGTATGGACACCAGGCTGGGAACATTTCCAGCACAGCGCCGATACTGGCGTGCGTGGCTGCGGACGCAGCCTGGCGGAGGCGTTCGAACAGGCGGCGATCGCAATGACGGCGGTGATCCTGGATCCCGCTGCAGTGGTATGCGACGAATCGCTGGAGATCGAAGTCAGTGCACCGGACCGCGAGATTTTGCTGACCGAGTGGCTTAATGCGCTGATCTACGAAATGGCCACTCGGCATATGCTGTTCGCCCGTTTCGAGGTTGGGATCCGAGGGGATGGCCTGAAGGCCCGGGCCTGGGGCGAGACGATCGAGGTTGCTCGTCACCGCCCCACGGTGGAAATCAAGGGGGCGACCTTCACTGAGCTGCGGGTATGGCGCCCCGAAGAGGGCCTGTGGTGTGCGCAATGCGTGGTGGACGTGTAACCCAAAGGAGCAACGGTATGCAACTCAGGGCCTCAGCCACGGATTCACCTTTTGTCTGGCGCATCGAGCCGCATGGCAAAATGCGTGTCCCCGGCATTATTTTTGCCGATCGCCCGTTGATCGAGGCGATGGACCAGAAAGTGTTCGAGCAGGTGCAAAATGTTGCCACGCTGCCCGGCATACAGCTGGCCGCGTACGCGATGCCGGACGCCCACTGGGGGTATGGCTTCCCGATCGGTGGCGTGGCCGCATTCGACCCTGACGAGGGTGGCGTCGTTTCCGCCGGCGGCGTGGGATTCGACATATCGTGTGGTGTGCGCACACTGCACACCGGGTTGACGTTGGCGGATCTTTTGTCGCGCAAGCAGGCGCTGGCCGACTTGCTCGAGGTGACCATACCCGCCGGCCTTGGCAGTACCGGTGCGCTCAGACTCGGTCAGCGTGAAATGGAGCAGATGCTCAGCGGCGGCGCTGCCTGGGCGGTGGCGCGAGGCTATGGCACCGAAGCCGATCTGTTGCGCACCGAGGAGCATGGCTGCATGGCCGGGGCCGACCCGACGCAGGTCTCGCAACGGGCCAAGCAGCGCCAGCGCGGGGAGATGGGCACGTTGGGCTCGGGCAATCACTATCTGGAGGTGCAGCGCGTCACGCAGGTATTCGACAGCGAAATTGCCGCGGCCTTTGCGCTTCGCGAGGACGACATCTTGGCCAGCATCCATTGCGGATCGCGCGGGCTGGGACACCAGATAGGTACCGAGTTTCTCAAGGCGATGGTGCTCAAGGCACCGGATCATGGCATCCATCTGCCGGACCGTGAACTGGCCTGTGCGCCGATCGAATCGCATCTCGGGCAATCGTATCTGGGCGCGATGCGCGCCGGCATCAACTGCGCGCTGGCCAATCGCCAGATCCTCACCCATCTGGCCCGCGAGGTGTTCGCGGACGTCTTTCCTGGCGCCCGGCTCTCGCTGCTCTACGATGTGTCGCACAACACCTGCAAGCGTGAAACCCACTCTGTCGACGGCAGGCGCAAACAACTTTTTGTGCACCGCAAGGGCGCCACGCGGGCACTGGGTCCCGGTCACCCGGACCTGCCGGAGGCCCTGCGTACCGTCGGCCAGCCGGTGATGATCGGCGGCTCGATGGGCACCGCGTCGTACATCCTCGCCGGCACTGAACGCAGCGAAGGCCTCGCGTACAGCTCGTCCTGTCACGGTGCCGGGCGCGCGATGAGCCGCCATCAGGCTACCCGCCGGTGGCAGGGACGCGACGTGGTCGAGGACCTCGCGCGTCGGGGCATCCTGGTCCGCAGCCCGTCGCTGCGCGGTATCGCGGAAGAGGCGCCAGGTGCCTACAAGGATGTCGGCCGGGTAGTCGATGCCGCCGACCAGGCCGGACTGTCGCGCAAGGTGGCGCGGCTGGAGCCCTTGATCTCTGTGAAGGGTTGAGCAGTCATATCGACATATCCGGCTGGCACTATCCACACTGGGCCGAACACTTCTATGCGATCGGATTGCGCAGCCGCGACTGGCTCGGATGCTCGAGACCTTGAACGGACGTGCCGGGGGCAACAGGATACGCTTCAGAAATGGCCCATGAGGTCCAACCGACCGTCCACTGGCTGCTGTACAAGCGGATCGGAAGAAGGCTTACAGTAGACAGAAGGGGCCGAAGGCAACACGCTGACACCGACCGATGAACCGTTCGACGCGCTGCTGCCCGGGCAATTGACGCGAACTCGGGTCGACGCGCGCCAGGCCGACTACCCCACGCGATCAGGGCCAGACGCCCCCAGGTGAAACGGCGCAAGCAACCCGGGACCCATCCTCGGCCGAGTTTTGTTTCACCCGGACAAGACGTATGCTGTTGTATCGAAATGTCCACAGGGTTGGCGGCGCAATTGCGGATCTGCCGCTGTCACGTTGGCAGCAAAATCGGCCTGCGTTGCCCGTTGCCGGGTTTGTCGGTAATGCAAGGCATAAGCCTTCAGGCAGAGAACGCCGCGTGAAAGACGTCTTCATCAGCTATGCCCACGAAGACAGGGCATCGGCTCAAGCCCTGGCCGACTGCCTGGACAAGGCCGGCATAAGCGTCTGGTGGGATCCACAACTCCAGGCCGGGCAGCAGTTTGCGAAGGTGATCGAACAGACACTGCAGCGGGTTCGCTGCGTGATTGTATTGTGGTCGCGTCATTCGGTCGTCTCCGACTGGGTCAATGCCGAAGCGAGCGAGGGTCTTCGCCTCGGCAAGTTGCTCCCCGTGTTACTCGATGATTCGACGCCGCCGCTTATCTTCCGGGGCCTGCACACACTCAGCCTGCCGCCATCCGATCTCTACCCTGGCGCACCGCTGCTCGACAAGCTGCTCCACGATATTCGTGCTCGGACCGGGACCCCCAGCGTACCAGTTGCCGCCGGTTCACGGCGGCTGCTTCAGCGTCTTGGCCTTGTTAGCGCGCTGCTCGGCACGGTCGTGGCGATCGGTGCGACTGGGCTGGCGGCCGCCACCATCGACGCATTTACCGGTGCGCTGGGTGGCTCGAGCCTCGAGGTCACGCCGCTGTTGAGTGAGGGTATGCTCGCGGCCCTGGGCCTGGTGCTGATAGTCCTGGCCTCGCGCCGCTTGCGGCACCGCGTGTTACTGTTGTCCGTCGGGCTGTTGTTGTTCGGGGTCCTGGCATACGCCTGGCTCGAGCGCAGCGTGGTTGACGTGCCTGATCACCTGTTCGGTCGGATAATCTCGCATGACTGGCAGGGCCTGCAGGTGGCGGCGTTGGGCGCGACGGGGTCGCCCGTTGCGCTGCAGTCGGTACCGGTAGACTCTGACAATGGCAGTTTCGGTTTGCGTCTGCAGCCGGTGTTTGCCGACCGGCCTCGCTGGCTGCTGGTTGAGAAACCGGGCTGCAAGAGCGAGCGCCACGCGATCCGCTGGTCGGCTTGGCGAACACAACAGGATATCGAAATCGATTTCAGGTGTAACTAGGATGAAGTCCTCGCAGCAAGTGATCGGCATGGGCCTGCTCGTATTGCTCTCGCTCGCCGGTCCCCTCGGCGCGGCAGCCGTTACCGGCACCGTGGTCGAGCGTGGCAGCGAAACGCCGTTGGCAGGAGCGGCGATCGAGGTCGTGTTGAGTGGCAAGCAACGTCGAGTCCTGCAGCCGACCGAAACGGATGGCCGCTTTCATTTCGCATTGAATTCGCTGTTTTCGTCCGAGGACCTCGATACCGAAATCCTCTATCTGCGTTTTTCCAAGGCCGGCTATTCGCCGCATGTCGTCAGCAGGCGCAGCCGTACGCGCGGCGTGTTCGAGATCAGCAACATCCGGATAGCCCTGGAACCCGTTCGCGGTGACGGACCAGCACCCGCTGCGGCGGCGAACGGCGTCAAACGGATTTTCCATGCCCCCTATGATCTCTATGCCGAGTCGTCCGGCAGTCGCCGTGTGCTCGATCAGCTCAACGAGCGCTTTCCCCGTCACCTCCGACGCGGCATCGTGACCCATCTGCAGGGCCTCAGACTGCCCGCCGATGTCGCGATAGAAGCGCTGCCGGAAGTCCTGAGAGACCAGGACCCCGTTGCCGTTCGCCGGTTTGCACGTCGGCAGGATGCGCTCGCCGTCGTTCAAGGTGAAGCCGAGCTGATCGACGAGGACGGCCGGCAGTTCGTCGAACTGGCCTCGGAGTACCGCATCGTCCCCGATCTTCCCGATTTCAAGCCCGGGACGCTGCACGTCGATGACAAAATTCCCCCTGAAGAGATCCGACCGAGCCGGTTGTCGAAGAGTCTCAGCAAGATCTGGGGCGGATCGACCGTATTCGCGATGGCACTCAGGGAGGTTCAGCAGGCCACGCAGGAATCCGACCCTGCAAAGCGGCGCGAGCGGCTGGAACGCGCAGAGCGTTTTCTCAAGGCCCAGCAGAGGGAGCTGCCACGTGACGACATCCTGAAGATCCAGATTGAAGAGTTGGCCGACGTAATCGAGCAGGTAAGGCAACCATGAGCCTCGCCCGGCTGATCACCACCCTACTCGTCTGCCTCGCCGTGTTTCAGGCACGGGCCGGTGAGGAAATAATGGCCGAGTTCAGCGACACCGCGCCGAGCGGTGGACAGCGGACCCCCGAGGTATTGGCCCACGTGCCGCTCAAAGCGGTCATCGCCGAGTTTCTGGATCCCATGGACACCGGTCTGGGAAAGTCGCTGGGCTACCTGATATGGCGCGAGACGCTGACCGCCATCAGCGACCAGGCAGGCGCCGGGGTCATCATGGCGAAGGCGCCGCCGGGAGAGCGGCTGGTCGAACTGCTAAAAAACGACTATCACCTGGCGGCTGAACGCATCGCACGTAACCAACGCAGCCGCATGGTTCTTTGGGGGGTTGTCGAATCCGAGGGCGACAGTTTCCTGATCGAACCCTATCTGTCGATTCGTGATGAAGGAGGGGATAGCGCCCTGCGCCTCACCCTGAGCGCAAAATCACGCGCCGGCCGTTCCGAATGGGGCGACGGGGCCGGCGATGAAAGTCTCGGTGCGACCGTCTCGCGCACCCGCTTCAATTTTGCACCGAGCACGATAGAGCGGACCGAGCTCTTTCGTCGCCCGCTGATCACCCAATCCGCGGTCGACATTCGGCAGCATCCGCGGGCCGATGCCACGGTGATCCAACGGGTGCCCGGCGACCAGGTACTGCAGGCAGTCGATATGCGAGACGACTGGTTCGAAGTGGCTCTGGACGGCGGCGAACGAGGATATGTGCACGCCGGTTCCTTCGGCCGGCTGCGACTGCCGCCACGTGAGGTAGTCGCGCAGCTGCGCGGCGTCAACCTGCGCAAAGGGCCGGGCACTGATCATGCTGTCGTCCGCAACGACGACCTCGTCGGAACATTCCCGGTCCTCGATATGCGCTACCGCCACGGCAAGGGCCTGTGGTATCAGATCGATGCCGGTGCAGAAGAGAGCTGGATCGCGGGTTGGCTGGTCCGCCCCCGGTTCTCAATACCGGCCGTGCACTTCCTCGCAGGCCTCTACCGCTATTATGGCGATCGGGCAAAGGATGGCGTCGCTGCCTTCGAAGACTTCATCGCATCCACTGGGCCACATGAAAATAATGTCGTCCTGGCATCGGCCCATCAGCTGCTGGGTGTCTGTCGATTGCTCAGCAATGAACCAGCGGGAAAAGGCCACGAGGCCTTCAGTCGCGCAATCCACCATACGCCGTACGACCCCGACGCCTATCTGTTGCGTAGTGTCGCCGCGTTCGGCGGCGGGCGCACCGATGCGGCGCTCGACGATCTGGAAAAGGCGCTCTCGCTGGACATGGAATACCCGCCGGCGCGACAGTTGACCCTGGCCGCGGCAGCTCTGGCACAGGCCCCGCACGTGACCCCCCTATCGATTCTCACTGGTCTGATGGGCGAGTCACGCCGCACTAATCAACTACTGGGGCATTACGGGATAGCCCCCGAATGACGCGAACGACAACTGGACAATTCGCCAGTGGGCCGTTTACGTGCATTCCTGTCATGCAGCCGCGATGCCGCATCGGATAGCTCAGTGACGGCAGTGGAGGAAAGCAGAGATGATCAGGCACTGTCTGTCAGATCGGGCCTGAGTTAGTCAGATGCTGCCGGCGAAGCTGAAGGCTCTTTGCAAAAGAATTCGGGGAAGCGTTTCGAAGTCCCGGATTTAGGTCGTATGGCGCGCCCGGAAGGATTACCGGCCTGCGGCCGTTCTGCGCGCCTTCGGCGCTTGTCGAACAGGCTTTGGCTGTCGGAGGTTCGAATCGCCGACTCCGGTACAAACGAGGAGGGCCCGGCGCATGCGGGCCCTGTTCGATATGGCGCGCCGGAAGGGACGAAACCGGGCACCGGATTATCGGGGTCTCGCTCGATTTCTATCAGAAATGAAGCGCAGTCCGCAATCCACTCAATGCTGACCCTCAGATCCGGACGCACGGAGACAGGAACCGACCTGCCGGTCGCTGTGTGTCTGCCGACCGGCAGCTTCATGCGCTTTGCGGACATGCAGCCATCAGGGCCTATGGTCCGAGTTTGTTAAGGGTTCATCGGATGCCTGCCCTCAGCTGGAGGTCTACGGGTACTCATTGGGGTTCAGTGGGCAGGCGTCGGATAAGCCCCGAGGGAGGAAACCGCGGGATGCTTCACGGTGGTCAGGGTAGACCACATGGCTATGGGGATTTGAATCGTCGCTCGGTGGCCTGAGGTG
>CBFCWF010000050.1:0-20341 GCA_965601425.1 uncultured Chromatiaceae bacterium
GACTTTCAGCGCAATCTGCGCAGTGCGCTGGAAACGGCGCTCGGCAGGCTGAACCTGGTCACGCGCGAAGAATTTGAAATCCAGCAGGCGGTCATGCGCCGCACACGGGAGAAGCTGAAGGCGCTGGAGCAACGGGTGGCCGCACTGGAGCAGATCGCGCCAAACGATCATCGATAAACCGCCCGGCCGAATGCCGGGTACAAGCGACCAGGGAAGGTCATGTCATTTGCAACGACTCATTGCCGAGCCGCCGTCGGCGTCAATGCGCCGACCGTGCTGGTCGAGACCCATCTGGCCAACGGCCTACCCTGCTTCAATATCGTGGGTCTGCCGGAAAAGGCCGTGCAGGAGAGTCGCGACCGGGTACGCAGCGCGTTGCTCAACAGCGGCTTCGAGTTCCCGACGCGCCGTATCACGGTCAATCTGGCCCCGGCCGACCTGCCGAAACAGGGCAGCCGTTTCGATCTCGCGATCGCCGTAGGAATCTTGATCGCCAGCGGCCAGTTACCCGAGCATGCGGCGCACGGCTACGAAATAATTGGGGAACTGAGCCTCGCCGGCGCCGTGCGCCCGGTGCGCGGGGTCTTGCCAGTGGCGCTGGCGGCGCATCAACAGGGCGCACGCTTGATACTGCCGGCACCGGACCTGGAAGAGGCGTCACTGGTCGCAGACCTTCCTTTGTACCCGGTGGAACACCTGCTTGCGCTGACCGCCCATCTGAGCGGGCAGCGAACGCTGGCGGCGGCACGGGCACGGCCCCGGCAAGACCCACCGCCGGCGCTGCCCGACCTCGCCGAGGTCTTGGGCCAGGCACAGGCCCGCAGGGCACTCGAGGTGGCCGCAGCCGGCCGACACAATCTGCTGATGATGGGGCCGCCGGGCAGCGGCAAGTCCATGCTCGCACACCGATTGCCGGCGATACTGCCGCCAATGTCAGACGCGGAGGCGTTGCAGAGCGCGGCAATCCGCTCGGTGGCCGGTCTGCCGTTCGAGGCTGCAGGATGGCATCGGCGCCCCTTTCGGACACCGCACCATACCGCATCCGGCGTTGCACTGGTCGGTGGGGGCGGTAACCCGAGACCGGGAGAAATCTCGCTGGCACACAATGGCGTACTGTTCCTCGATGAACTGCCGGAGTTCGACAACCGGGTACTCGACGTGCTGCGCGAACCGCTCGAGACTGGCCGCATCCTGATCTCACGCGCGGCGCGTCAGGCCGAGTTTCCCGCGGATTTCCAGTTGATCGCGGCGATGAATCCATGTCGCTGCGGGTTCGCCGGCGACCCCGCGCGCGCCTGCGCTGGCTGCAACCCGGAGCTCTCGGCCCGCTATCAGCGTCGCGTTTCGGGCCCTTTGCGTGACCGGATCGATATCCAGATCGAGGTGCCGGCCCTGCCGCAGTCCGACCTGCTCGCCGGCATCGAGGCACCGGCCGAGAACAGCGCAAGCGTGTCCGCCCGGGTGCTGGCGGCCTGGCAGCGCCAGTTTGAACGCCAGGGCAGGCCGAACGCCCGCCTGGAGCACGGCCAGATAAGACGGCATTGCGCACTGCCCGCTGCCGGGCGACAGTTGCTGAGCGAAGCGACCTCTCGGCTTGGCCTGTCCGCGCGCGCCTTTCACCGCATCCTGCGCGTCGCGCGCACTATCGCTGACCTGGAGCCCAGCGAGGCGATCCTGATGCATCACCTCAGCGAGGCGGTCGGCTATCGCCGGCTGGACCGGGTCGGCTGATTGCGATGCCAGACATGCGCGCCAAATAGCCTCGCCAAAGGTTCACCGGTAAACTCGGCGCCCATGCTGCAGTTCGACAAGGTTACGCTGCGCCGCGGTCCGCATGTGCTGTTTGAGGATGCCTGCTTCCAGATCCATCCGGGGCAGAAGACGGGCCTGACCGGCGCCAACGGTACCGGCAAGTCCAGCCTGTTCGCGCTGATCCTCGGCGCACTGAGCAGTGATCGGGGAGTCGTCAATCGCCCTGCGGCCTGGGTCATTGCACACGTCGCCCAAGAGATGCCGGCAACGGCGCAGCCGGCGATCGAGTACGTGCTCGACGGTGACCGGGAATTGCGTCGCTTACAGCATGAGCTGGCGGTGGCCGAACAGCGTGACGCGGGCGAGCGCATCGCCCAGCTGCACGGCGAGCTCGAACACATCGGTGGCTACCAGGCGAATAGCCGCGCCGCGAGCCTGATGGGCGGGCTCGGCTTCCAGGCCGGCGACGAACGCAGGCCGGCGGAGGCGTTCTCCGGAGGCTGGCGCATGCGCCTGAATCTCGCCAGGGCACTGATGTCTCGGTCCGATCTGCTGCTGCTGGACGAGCCAACCAACCACCTGGACCTGGATGCGGTCATCTGGCTCGAATCCTGGCTCAAACAGTACCGGGGCACGCTGCTCCTGATATCGCACGACCGGGACTTTCTCGACAGCGTGTGCACGCAGATCCTGCACATCGACCAGAACCGCGCAACGCTGCATAGCGGCAACTACAGCGCATTCGAAAGGGTGCGCGCGGAACAGCTGGCCAACCAGCAGGCGACATTCGAAAAGCAGCAGCGCGAGATTGCGCACATGCAAGGCTTCGTCGAACGCTTCCGGGCCAAGGCTACCAAGGCGCGGCAGGCGCAAAGCCGGATAAAGGCACTCGAACGCATGGAGCTGATCGTCCCGGCCCACGTCGATTCGCCATTCAGCTTCGCATTCCGCGCCCCGGCGAAGATCCCTCACCCGCTACTCAAGCTCGACGGATGCGCCGCCGGCTATGCCGGCAAGGCGATCATCCGACAGGTCAAGCAGGTGCTCAACCCGGGTGACCGAATCGGGCTGCTCGGGCCCAACGGGGCAGGTAAATCGACGCTGATCAAGCTGTTGGCTGGCACGCTCGCACCCTTGGCGGGCGAGCGCGTCGAGGCACGACATCTCGTCGTCGGCTACTTCGCGCAGCATCAGCTCGAACAGCTGCAGCCGGGCCACAGCCCGGTCGAGCACCTGCAGCAAATCGATCGCGCGGCAAATGAGCAGGCATTACGCGACTATCTCGGGGGATTCGGTTTCGTCGGCGACAAGGCGCTGGAGCCGGTGGCACCCTTCTCCGGTGGCGAAAAATCGCGGCTGGCGCTGGCCCTGCTCGTCTATCGCCGCCCGAATCTGCTGCTGCTCGACGAGCCCACGAACCACCTCGACCTGGAGATGCGCCAGGCCTTGGCGACCGCACTGCAGGATTTCGAAGGGGCAATGGTCATCGTGTCGCACGACCGGCACCTGCTGCGCCTGACCTGCGACCAACTGCTGCTGGTCCATGCCGGCGGGGTGGCAGTTTACGATGAGGCGCTCGATGCGTATCCCGCCTGGATCACCAACCACAACCGGCTGGCCAGACAGGCCGCGGCTGCATCGCCTAAACCGGACACGACCGACCGGCGTGAGCGCAAACGCCGCGAGGCACAACGCCGTCAGGCGCAACAACCGTTGAAGAAGGCCCTGGACGAGGCCGAATCGGCACTCGCGCGACTGCAGGCGGAGCGTGAAACCATCGAAACCGAACTGGCCGACGCCACGCTGTACGAGGCGCCGGCCAAAGAAAGGCTGCAGGTACTGCTGAAGCGCCGGGGCGTGCTCGAGGAATGCGTGGCGCAGGCCGAAGAGCACTGGCTGACGGCCGCAGAGGCGCTGGAAGCGGCAAGCCGAACGGATGCGGGGTAAAAACCCCAAACAACCGCCGGCATTCTGCGCCAAGGTCTGGCCCAAACTCGGGGCCAAGAGGACAGGCGGCGCACGATGCGCACTCGAGTACGAAATGAAACTGCTATCGACCCACTTCCCCTGTTTACTGCTGGCATTGGCGCTGGCCGGTGTCACATCGGCGCAGGACGGCACCGTCAGCGAGCAGGCCCGGTTTCGGGTCGAGCACCTGACCGGTGGGCTGGATCACCCCTGGTCGCTCGCATTCCTGCCGGGCGGCGGCTTTCTGGTCAGCGAACGTCCCGGGCGGCTGCGCCGGGTCGACGCCGACGGGCGCCTGCTGGACAAGCCGGTCGGGGGTCTTCCCGAGATCCGGGCACGCGGCCAGGGGGGCCTGCTCGATGTGGCGCTACACCCGCAGTTCGAGGCCAACAAGTGGGTCTACCTGAGCTACGTGGAGCCTGGGCCGGGCGGCATGGGGACTGCGGTGGCGCGTGGCCGACTGCGCGGTGATCGGCTGTCGGACACCGAGGTCCTGTTCCGTATGCTGCCGAAATCCCGCAGCGGTCGCCACTTCGGTTCACGCTTGGTTTTCGATCGCGACGGGCATTTGTTCATCACCCTCGGCGACCGTGGCGACAGGCCTCGCGCCCAAGACCTCGGCGATCATGCCGGATCGGTGATCCGGCTAAACGACGACGGCAGCGTGCCGGCGGACAATCCCTTTGTGGGCCGCCCCGACGCACGTCCAGAGATCTACAGCTACGGCCACCGCAACATTCAGGGCGCAACCCTGCATCCGTCAACCGGCCAGTTGTGGACACACGAGCACGGTCCGCAGGGCGGCGACGAAATCAACCTGCCGGTACCGGGGGTCAACTACGGCTGGCCGGTCGTCACCTATGGCGTCAACTATGGGATCGGGACTGCGATCGGGGAAGGCACCGAGAAGGCCGGGATGGCCCAGCCACTGCATCACTGGACACCGTCGATTGCGCCGTCGGGTCTGGCCTTCTACGAAGGCGACCGTTTCCCAGGCTGGCAGGGCGATCTGTTCGTCGGCTCGCTGAAGTTCGAGCTGCTGCTGCGGCTGCAACTGGAGGACGGGCGCGTGGTGGGTGAAGAGCGTTTGCTGGAGGAGGCGCTGGGGCGTATTCGGGACGTACGGCAGGGGCCCGACGGGCTGCTGTACCTCTTGACCGATGCGTCCGGGGACGGACAGCTGGTGCGCCTGGTGCCACTGGACTAGCCGCCAGCGCTCCCCGCTATCAGGGCGCTGTTGGATTTCACAGCGCTTCGGGCACCGGACTGGAGCGCAATCGCCGCCTTGCATACCCTTCGGGTGAGCACGCCGTCGGAGTGCGCGAGGAATCGCCAGGATTGGGGATGGGACGGACGCGAAATCTGTGAGATAAGAGGCAAGGAATTGATCATTTCTGACAAGATGTCAGGCTGCTGTTCAACGGCCACTGTCCGGACAGTGGCGGATTCGGGCTAGGTTTCATGTTGCTCCAAATCACCCCCGAGATTGCGCTGCCCGAGGAAGAACTGGAGTGGCAGCCGATCCGTGCGCAAGGTGCCGGAGGGCAGAATGTGAACAAGGTCTCCTCGGCGCTACACCTGCGTTTCGACGTGCGTGCCTCGTCCTTGCCCGAGACGATCAAAAATCGCCTGCTGACGATGCGCGACCGACGCATCAGCGGCGACGGCATCGTCGTCGTAAAGGCGCAACGCTTCCGTACCCAGGAGAAGAACCGTGCAGACGCCATCGCACGCCTCTCCGAGCTTATCGACGGCGCCTGCCACGAACCCAAGCGGCGCAAGGCAACACGGCCGACTTTGGCATCGAAAAGGCGGCGGCTGGAGGACAAGACTCGGCGCGGCCAGACCAAGCGCCTGCGCGGCCGTGTCGAGGACTGAACGGCGATCCCGTTCAGGCCCACGCCATGCGGCGCAATGCATCGAGCAGGATTGCGATCGTGATAGCCCAAAGCGAAGCGCGCAACATGCCACGATAGCTGTCCACGTCGATCCGCTTCCGCAGGCGTATCCCCACCCATAGCGCACCGAGAATCAGCGGCAACGCAGCGACGGCTAGGCCGACCACGCCAAGGTCAAAGGCACCCTGGCCGAGGAAGCCGAAGATCTGGCCGGACTTGCTGGTGATGAAACTGAGATTGAAGGTCGCGACCATCAGCGGCGTCGGGATGCGCGTATACAGGGCATAGGCGACGACCAGGGGGGCGAAAATATTGACCACCCCCGCCAGCAGACCGAGCAGCACCCCGAACAGTGCCATACCCCATTTCGGGACCCGGATCAGATGTTCGCCGCGATGCAGATGATCACTGACCAGATAGGCGATCATCACCAGCGCCAGCAGGAAGCGAAAGGGTTCCGGGTCGACCCGGAGCAGCACCTGTGTCCCGAGGAAACTGCCGACGATGGTGAAGGCCGGGATCGGCCAATACTCGCGCCACGCCTCGCGCCAGTGGCGTTCCGACAGAATGCTCACCAGATTGACCGACACGGTCGGGACGAGCGTCAGCAGAACCGCGGTGCGCAGATCAAAAAACAGGACCAACAGCGGGGTCGACAACAGCGGGAACCCAAAGCCGAAAACGCCATGCACAAAGGCCGCCAGCAGGCTCACCAGGATGAACGGGATTTCGTCTTGCAAAGCGGGCTCGTTGTGCACACGCACGGGGCGGATTGACTTCGGCCAGCCTAACGCGAAGGCGCAGACTCGCGTGGGCACACCGGCTTATCGCCGGGGCCGGCGTGGCCCAGGCCACCGCCGACCCGATCAGCCGGCGCGCGAACTAATCGCCGGAGAGCAGGGCCCTGACACGGTCGAGGCCAAGGCGGCGCAGATGGCGAATGTTGCGCGCCGGTATGCGCGCCGGTTCCGGATAGGCCTCGAGTGCCGCTGCGAGACCGTCCTCACGGATCAGATGGAACATGGGCAGTGGCGAACGATTGCTGAAGTTTGCCGGATCGTCGGCGGCCGCGCCCTCGAACCGGTAGTCGGGATGAAAGCTCGCGAGCTGCAGGCGCCCGTCGAGGCCAGCCTCGTTCACTGCGCGTTCCATCAGATCCAGCGCATCGAGGTAGTCGTCGAACACACCGAGCGCCCGGGTCAGGATCAGCAGCGCAGTTTCCTGTTCGCGCGGGTCGCTGGCGACACATTCCTCCAGTGTTACGAGAAAATCGTGAAACACACCGTCGAGCGTACATGCCTCACTGACCCTGTAGGCGATGCGGTTCGCATGATACGGGGCCGCAGCGAATGGGCAGAGACGCTGCCCGATCACGAAGCGTTCCAGCCATCGACGCGTCACGCCGATCGCTGCCTCCGCATCCGGCAGACCCATCATTCCAGCACCTCTACCGACATGCCCAGCTGCAGCCGCCCCACGCCGTCATGGATCAGATTCTGGCCAAAATAGACCTTGTTGTCGCGTCTGCGATAGGTGAGCAGGGTCCGCATCGGCTCCCTGCCACGTTCACCCGTGGCGGGATCGATGGTCGGGATGATACAGCGCGAGCAGGGTTTGGCGACGCGGAATTCCATAGCGTCGATTCGGATGCGCCGCCAGTCGTCCTCGGCATGCGGCCCGCACCCGGTCACCACCAGGTTGGGACGGAAGCGCAGCATCGAAAGCGGCGTCTGCAAACGATCATTGAGGTCGTCGAGCGAGGCCTGGGAAATCAGCAGGAACGGAAAGCCGTCGGCGAGGCCCACCTGGTCGTCTGGCGTCGCATAGACCGGATCGACCGGGCGCCGCACATCGTCGGGCAGCTCGACCAGATGGCAATGTACGCCGAGAAAGTCGCTCAACCACTGGTCGGCGACATCGCCAACGCGGACCGCCGTCAGTGAATCCCGCCATACATGGACGTCGAGCCGGTCACCCCCGGAAGCGCCCACCACGAAGTCAGGCATCCCGGGCGCCTGCAGCCGCAATTCCCCACCGTCGACGAACTGCGTCGCGATCAGGGCCATCCGCGGCAGCTGGCGCTGCGTGAGGAAGCGCCCCTGGGCGTCGACCAGCATCCAGTGGCGGTCCAGTTCAGGCCCCCGCGGGCCGACGGGCATCAACTGCTGCGCCTGCCCGGCGAGCGACTTGATCGGATAACGATAGAGCCCCGCGAGGCGTAACTGTGACATCGTTAGGCTCCTCAACTTTCCTGCCGGTCCGCCGCTCTATTCAGTCGATTCGCGACACACAGGGACTCGCTATGGAACTCGCCCCGTATCTGCGCCTCATGGTACAGCGCAACGCCTCCGACCTGTATTTCAGTACCGGCGCGTGCCCTCATCTCAAGATCAGCGGACAAACCGTTGCGATTGGAGACAAGCGCATGGGACCAGGCGACGTATCCGCGCTGGCGTACTCGGTCCTGAACGACGAGCAGATGCGGGAATTCGAGGGGACGATGGAGTGCAACCTCGCCATCTCGGTGCAGTCGCTCGGCCGGTTCCGCGTCAACGTGTTCCGCCAGCGGGGCGATGTTGCGATGGTGATCCGCTTCATCAAGGGCGAAATTCCAAGCATCGAGGAGCTTCATCTGCCGCAGTCGTTGAAGAAGCTCATTATGCAGAAGCGCGGCCTCATCCTGGTCGTCGGCTCCACCGGCTCGGGCAAGTCGACCACGTTGGCTTCAATGATCGACTACCGGAACGACAATGTAACAGGCCATATCCTCTCGATCGAGGATCCGATCGAATTCCTTCACCAACACAAGAAGTCGGTCGTCAACCAGCGCGAGATCGGGCTCGACTCGATGAGCTACGAAAACGCGCTGAAGAACGCGCTGCGTGAGGCGCCCGATGTCATCCTCATCGGTGAGATCCGCGATGCGGCGACCATGCAGCATGCGATCGCATACGCCGAAACCGGCCACCTGTGCCTGTCGACCCTGCATGCCAATAATGCCAATCAGGCACTCGACCGAATCATCAACTTTTTCCCGGACAGTGCGCATCAACAGATCCTCAACGATCTTTCGATGAATCTGCGGGCAGTCGTCTCGCAGCGCCTGATACCGACAATCGATGGCGGCCGCAGGGCAGCGATAGAGATGCTGATCCAATCGGCCTATACCGCGGAGCTGATCCAGAAGGGCAAGATCCATGACATCAAGGAGGCAATGGAGCAGGGCAACGAACGCGGGATGTTCACGTTCGACCAGTCGCTTTACGAACTGTACAAAGAAGGCTCGATCGCGCTCGACGAGGCACTGAATCACGCGGACTCGAGGAACAACCTCGCGCTCCGGATCCGGCTCGACGCCGGGGCGGCCGAGCAGGAGAAGCAGAAGGACAGGGGTATGGTCATCACCGCCTGACCGCACGAAACCTCGGCGGACCGGCGGCCCAAGCAGGGCCGACCACAGCATGGCAATCACCGCGGGCCAGGTCAGACGGGTGCCGAAAAATTGCCCGCGCGCAGCACGGTCGCGCAACGCGCTGCACGATCAGCGATAATCACCCGACGCTGACGGGATCGGGCATCCAATCCATGAATCCATATACAGCATTCCAGGTGGCTCGCCTGCCCGAAATCCGTTTCGGCAGCGGCACCCTCGACGAACTGCCGGAAATCGCAGCGGACTATGGTCGGGACCTGCTGCTGGTCACGGGTGCACGGTCACTGCAGCAGACACCGCGCTGGTCCCGGCTGCTCGACGGTCTCAGCCAGCACGGCATGCGCTGGCAACAGGTCGTGGTCAACGGTGAGCCGTCACCGGAACTGGTCGACAGCGCGGTGGCAGCGCATCGGGACAGCCCGATCGATGCAGTGGTAGGCGTCGGCGGCGGCAGCGTGCTGGACGCGGCGAAGGCGATTGCGGGCATGCTGCGCAGCGGCGACAGCGTGCTCAACCATCTGGAGGGCGTCGGACGCGGCCTGCCGTACCAGGGCCCCGCAGTGCCCTTCATCGCCGTCCCGACCACGGCGGGCACCGGCAGTGAGGCCACCAAGAATGCGGTGCTGTCGCGGCGCGGACCATCGGGTTTCAAGAAGTCGTTCCGCGACAATCGACTCGTGGCCCGTGTTGCCATCGTCGATCCTAGCCTGCTGGCGAGCTGTCCGAAGGACCTGATTGCCGCCAACGGCATGGACGCATTCACGCAATTGCTGGAATCCTATGTGTCGCAACGCGCGAGCCCGTTCACGGACGCGCTGGCATACTCGGGCCTACAGGCGTTCAGCCAAGGCTTCTGGCGCGCCTGGGACAGTAACGACCCACTGGCACAACAGGGTTTCGAGAAACTGGCCTACGCATCGCTCTGTTCGGGGATCACACTGGCGCAAAGCGGCCTCGGCTCGGTACATGGCCTGGCCTCGCCGCTCGGGGCCTTCTTCCCGATCCCGCACGGCATCGTCTGTGGCACGCTGGTCGCGGCCGCAACCCGTGTGAACATCCTTGCGCTGCGCGAACGCGCGCCCGGGGGAGCTGCCCTGCGCAAGTACGCCGAGGCCGCACTGCTGCTGGGCGGAAACACATACTCGAGCCAGACAGCTGCGCAGGAGGAACTGATCGCGCTGCTCGAGGAATGGACCGACCGGCTGGCGCTGCCACGACTGGCGCAGTTCGGCATGACCGAGCAAGACATCCCGCGCGTCGTCGCCAACTGTCGAGGAGGCAGCATGCAAACCAATCCGCTGGTCCTGACAGACGAGGAGCTTGCCGAACTGCTGCGCGCCAGACTTTAGGCCTCGCCCCGGCTTTGTTTCAGACGGCCCCGGGGCTTCCGGGCAGCGCTGGACAACGCATTCAGAACCCGACCCCCACCCCCACGCCTCCACCGTAGCTACCCGTACCGATGCCGAAATTGATCCGCGGGGCGCCCCTGTTCTGCGGATTACGCGGCCACAGCACCAGCTGGTCGCCGGTAACGAGCGGGTAGCGATAGGTAGCCTGCCCCACCCGGCCTTCGATGAACCCGCCCAACTGCCCGCGAACCTCAAGCAGCCGGTTTGGCGCATATTCGTAAGGATCGAGAAAGCCTTGCCGTTCCACGACGAATCGGCCAAGTGGCGGTTTGTCGGCCAGCGGCCTCCCGGTGCGGCTCAGCGGCAGTGCCATGAGCTCGATACGGGTACGGTCCGGTAGGTTCTCGAGCCGCACGACCTCACCGCCCCAGTGCACGTCGCCGCGGGCGCTGCCACTGGCGACCACCTGTGCCGGCGTAGGACCGCTGTCTGCGCGCGGCCCGGCACTCTGACAAGCGGCCAACGGCACAAGCAGCAACGCCAATGAAACGAGCTTGCATCGCATGGGTCACCACGCCCAGGGCCGATAACGATAAGGCCCCCACCGACCCCACCCAGGCCACCAGGGATCGTAGAAGGGTTCATAGTACCGCCACGGCTCCGGCGGCTGATACTTCGGCCACAGATGAAACACCGCCACATCCACGAGCGGATAGCGGTAGGGAAACTCGCCTATGAGCCGGGTCTCCGGGCGACCAAGGTGCCCGCGCACGCTGAGACGTTTGCCCACCTGGTACTCGGCAGGGTCGAGAAAGCTGTGCACGCGGGCGATGAAACGGACGCCGTCGCCGCCGCTCGCGCGGGGCTCCGCGTCTCGAGCCAGCGGCCGCGCATACAGCTCGATGTCGGTGGAGGAAGTGGCATTGCGTACTGCGAGTATCTCGCCACCCCACAACACCTCCCGACCGAGATAGCGCACCGGGTCGGCCTGCACCGCACGCGGCGCCAAGGTTTCGGGCGCGTCGCTACGCAGCTCCCGGGGCACCTGGCTGGCGCACCCGGCGGCCATGACGACAAGTCCGCACAGCACGAAACGCAACCTGCGGCGGTCAGACATCAGCTTCAACCGACCCCCTCCGTCATCCCCTGTCCGATGTCACCGGTCTCGCGCCGAAGCCACCCTGGGCTAAAGAAGCCTGACACACAACCGCTGCTCATTACGTATAGTATTCGGCCTTGATTCAAAGGTAACAGAAGATGAGCGAAGGCAGCCTGCCCTGCTGGGTGTATCGAAGCCCGCGCGTCCAGGAAATGTACCTCTACGTTGCCGCGGAAGGCGCGTTCGATCCCGTGCCATCGGCGCTTTTGGCGCGTTTCGGCGAGCCGGTCCTGGTGATCGAACTGGAACTCAGCAGCGAACGCGAGCTCGCCAGGGAAGACGTGCACCGGGTGATGGCCAATCTGCAGGAACGTGGCTTCCATTTGCAGATGCCCCCGCAGGTACAGGCGCAGCTGTATCACGGCAACCTCGACTGATATGCAAAACCTGTTCGTGCCGCGCAGTGGCGGATCAGCCCGTCCCAAATCCGCCACCGGTTTCACCGTGACGCGAGCGCCTCATCGCGCGGCCGAATTGCCCAAGACCGCGCGTGCGCTGCCGACGACCGGACTTGGCCGCAGCATCGCGGCTTCCGCGGGGCGACCCGGCGGCATCGCCAGTCGTTGCAGGGGCCGGATCGGCGTCGGCTACGCGCCCCGCCCGGTGAACGCCAATGGCCGCGGGATGGCCGAATGAAGATACCCCTCGGCATCCTGGCGATCGTTGCGCTGCTGCTCCTGCTGCTCCAATGGCTTGCGCCGGCGCCGGGGCCGGAAGCGATGAGGGCACGCACCGACCTGCCGTGGCAAATCACCCGCAAGCCGGACGGCAGCAGTCGCGTGTTCGGTCTGGATCTCGGCAGGGCGACCCTGGACGATGCGATGGCCAAGTTCGGCGGCGTCGAGAGTATCGCCGTCTTCGAACCGGCCGACGGGCCGCTTGTGATGGAGGCCTATTTCGGCGATGTGCAGTTCGGCCCGCTGAACGCCAAGGTAATCGTCGGGCTGGAAGCCGGCGCGGACGAACTGGCGGCGCTGCGTGATCGGGCGACCGGACGCGAGGGCTCGCCGAGTGGCGATTGGAAATACACGCTGAGCGATCGACCCGCCCTACACGCCGGCCGACGGCTCAAGCTGATCACCTATATCCCGGGCACCCGCAACCTGGACGCCGAGTTCTTCCGCTCACGCTTCGGCGAACCCAGTGCCTGGCTGACTGAGAATGAGCGGGTCGCCACCTGGTTCTACCCGCAACTGGGACTCTCCATCACGATCGACACCAGAGCACGCGAGGTGCTCGAATACCAGCCACCGGCCGATTTTGTGATGCCTCCCGGCGTCACACGCAATCCGGCCATGAATGCACCTTAGGCGGAGCGGATCAGCGCGTCCATCTCTCGCTTCGCAAACTGCCAGCGATCGCAACCATTGACACCTTCGGCCATGAGCTCCATCAGGCGATACGCGAGCCTACGCTGGCTTGGCGACAAATCACGGAGCTTGATGAGCTTGAACAAACACCCCGCCTTTTCGAACTCGAGCGTCGACACCAGCGCGTACAGCGTCAGCGATGCGGCCGCATGCGGCGCCGCCGCAATCTCGGCGGTCACCTCGTGCATCAGCTCGGTCACCCCAGGATTCGATTGATCTGACATGCGACTGCGAAACTGCCCTCCCCGTCCTCGACAGGTGTGCAGCGCAGCACCTGCACTTCGGCCTGCATCGGCGGGGTGAGGTCGTTCATCGGCTTGACTTCGATCTGCAATAAGGAACCTGTGGCGACCGCGTGATCGATACAGATCAGCAGCCCTCCGCCGCTGAGGTTTTTCACGAGTGCGCCCCCGCCCTCGCCGCCCATGACCTTGAATCTGGCCGGACACTCGATGGTCATCCGCGGATAGTTTCGCTTTTCGCGGTATTCCTGCATCGTCTATGTTCCCTTGGTTTTGCGAGCGACGCTTGAGACCATCACCCGCTTGTCTCTTGTTTATTCTCGCCAGGACTCGAGTACGCCAAGACATTCCTCGTTCAGCCGCTTTGCATCCAGGGCACTGTCGGACTCGGTATAGCATCGAAGTTCGGGCGCGTTGCCCGACGGCCGCAGGTGCACCACGTCCTGGCTTGCGAACGTAATACGCAAGCCGTCCGTATGGTCCAGGTGGTCTACCTGACCGCGCTGCGGGAACTGCTGTTCGATCTTCGCCGGATCGTTCGCGAGCTGTGCGATGCGACGTGCACTGACATCGGACGGAAAATTCTGCAGACGGTCGCTCGCTGTGAAACGCCTTGGCAACAGGTTCGCAAGCTGCGAAACGGCAACCCCGTTGCGGCGCGCGAGCAGGATCGTCGCGAGTGCAACGATTGCCGCATCGCGCGTCGGCAAGGCGGGCAAGCGGCGGTCCTCGTCGTCGATCGCGGTCATGGTCAGAAAACCACCGTTGGCCTCATAGCCAACCACGCGCGTGGCGCCGTCCGCCAGCATTCGTTGCATGCCCTCGATCACGTAGGGCGAACCGATGCGGGTGCGCAAGACCCGGGAGAACCAATTGGATTTCTCGAGCGCGCTGTTACTGCTGACAGGCGTAACCACGGCATCCGCATCGAGAAAACGCGCCGTAAAGATTCCGGCAACGTCACCCCTCAACCACACGCCTTGCTCGTCTCCGACCAACGGTCGGTCGCCGTCACCGTCAGCGGAAACCAGCAGGTCGAAGCGCTCGGCCTGCGCCCACTGCCGTGCGAGTGCGATATCCTCGGCGCGCACGGCCTCCGTGTCGACCGGCACGAAGACATCGGAGTAGCCGCGCCGCACCACATCAGCACCCAGGCCGCCAAATATCTCGGTCAGCGCACCCGCGGCCACGCTTGAGTGCTCGTAAACGAGGACCCGGCTACCCAGCAGACAGTTCGCGGGAAAGAAATCGAGATAGCGTGAGACGTAGCGACGATAGGCCGCACCATCCTCCGCCGGCAAGGCCGGCACCTCCAAGAAACTCCCGCTGTCGTCGAACAGCGCGCGCTCCACACAGAGCTGCTGCTCGCGGATGCCCTGCTCGTCCGCCTTGAGCACCTCGCCATCGGGTCTGTTGAACTTGATACCGTTGCGGTCATCGGGGATGTGGCTGCCGGTCACCATCAGGCTGGCAACACCCTCGGCAATGGCGAAACAGACCAGAGCGGGACTGGGCACACGACCGCAGTTGACCGCCTGGTAACCGAGGTCCCTGATCGCCGCCGCGGCCGCCGTCATGATGCGCGGCGTGCTTGGACGGTAGTCGCCGGCCAGGGCCACCGGGTCCCCCGGATGGATCAGGTCGATCTTTTCCAGGTACTGAAGGAAGCCGACAGTATAAAGATAGCAGACCCGATCGGTCATCGCGTCCGCCAGGCCCCGCGCTCCGCTGGTGCCGAAACCGACACCGCTGTGCGCCATTAGATCGGACACGGCAATGGATTCGAACTTTTCCGGCATCCCCCCTCCTCCCGGTCAGCAATGTGTCGATTCTAGCGCCTTATCGCGACCTGTCTGCCTAAATGAGGCTGGCCAGGGACGCTTGCCCGGACACAGGGCGCGACTGGCCGCCCCGCGGCATCCGAAGGAAGACTGGGCGCGAAATATCGCGCCCATGGATTGACGTCACGATATTTCGCGTCGATAATCCGCGCATCGCGGCCCGTCTCGCATCGAGAAATACTCAAGACACTGTTATAAGGAGACATTTATATAGTGGCACGGAGCTTGCTTATGTTATGTCGCCAAACGCCGCTTTCGCAAGAAGACGATTGGCATGACGTAAATGTAAATTCAGGTGGAACCTCATGCATAGCTCTTACTCACCATCGAGCGCGAACCAACCAGACGACCGTACCGGAACCCTGCTCAGTATCGCAGGACTGCTGGCCTGGCTGTCGGCCATGCTACTCGCCGTTGCGGGTGCGATCTTCGGTTTAGATGTGCCGCCGCTGCTGATCGTGGGTATGGTGGTCTTTTCCGGCGCCTTTTCCGTCCTTTCAATGCCCAAGCTGATTGGCCTCGGCAAGCGTGAGGATGACGAGAAGGCGCGGCATGCCTGAGCACCCCTGATACGTCGACGCATCGTGTTGTTCTCCGAGTAGCGATATCTGAGTTCCGTGAAAACGGATTCGAGCCCCCGAATCTCACCGGGGGTTTTTTTTGTGCTGAGGTATCATCAACAGACGACCGGCGACACCGCGCGGCCAGTTCGTGCATGACGACCCTGTAAGGACAGCTGTCTTGCGCCTCACGATTCGCAGCAAACTGATCCTGTCGACCATGTTGCCCGTGCTCGGGGTCTACGCGCTGCTCTTCTGGCTCGGCGTATCACAGATCAGGAATCATCTCGGCGAAGACGCACAGCGGTTGCTGGTGGAACACGCGCAGCACCAGGCGTCGCAACTGGCGCTGACTCTGTCCCACGTACCGGCACTGGCCGATAGCCTCAGCGACCTGGCGCTGGCCGACCCCGCACCCTCTCAGACCCTGTGGTACGCCCACCTCATCGATGGGCTGCGCCGCACGCCGATCGCACAGGCTGCAGCAGTGGTGTTCGATGCCCCGCGGCGGGGTGCCCTGATGCGTCGCGGCTCGCCGATGGGTCAGGCGCTTCCGGAAAACGAGGCAGCGGACCGGCGACCCGGCTGGTGGGTCATGGGGAACGTACTGCACTTCAATCGACCCATCAGGCGCGCCGGCGAGAGAATCGGCGGCGTATCGATAGAGCTGGCGACTGACGACCTGTACGAGCAAATCGAGCGCCTGCGCAGACCGGACGTGGACATCCATCTCGCGCTCGTCGATGATGACCTGCTGCAACCGCTCGCCAAGCCGGCGCGTCGCCCGGTCAGCGCGCCCAAGATACCACCCGACATGCCCGATCGGCAGGTTCTGACGATCGTCCCCGCGAACGGTGGATCGAGCCACTGGATGGTGAGTGTCACGCTCCCCGACTTTCCCTGGCGCATCATTGCGATTACGACGACCGAGGCCGCATTGCGGCCGGCGCATCGGCAAGCGTCCCTGGTCGCGGCCGCACTGCTCGTTTCTTTGCTCACTATCGTGATGATCACCGGGCTCGCAACGCGCCGCATCATTCGCCCCCTGGCGAGCCTGGGCGCCAGCGTAACGCAAATCGCAAATGGTGATTTCGCGGTGGCGCCGGAAGTCGCCGCTGACGATGAACTGGGCAAGCTGGCGCGCGCGATTCGTCGCATGGCGCTGCATATCAGAGACCGCGAGCAGCAACTCCGCGATTCACACGAGGTCCTCGAACGGCGGGTGAACGAACGCACGTCGGCATTGCAAATGAGCAACGCACGACTGATCAGGCAAATCGAAGAGACGCGCAAGACCCAGGAGCAGCTACGTCAGGCCAAGGAGCAGGCACAAC
Source organism: uncultured Chromatiaceae bacterium (assembly GCA_965601425.1). GTDB lineage: Bacteria > Pseudomonadota > Gammaproteobacteria > Chromatiales > Chromatiaceae > Thiosocius. Next base: position 16,907 of record CBFCWF010000050.1, read on the forward strand.
AGGCGAACCGGGCCAAAACCGAGTTTCTGTCCAATATGAGCCACGAACTGCGAACCCCGCTGCATGGCGTCCTTGGGTACGCACAGATCCTGCTTGGGGACACGGACACCAACCGCAATCAACGCGAGAGCCTCGAGGCAATTGAACGCTGTGGCCAGCACCTGCTGACACTGATCAACGACATCCTCGACCTGACCAAGATCGAGGCAGGACAAATGCGAGTCGACCTGCAGTCGGCAGATCTACTGGAACTGCTCGGGGACGTCCGGACGATCGTCGCCCAGCGCGCCGCTCAGAAGGGACTGGCGTTGCACGTCCGACTGGCGAGCGGCCTGCCCTCGCTGATTCGCACAGACCCGGTACGGCTCAAGCAGATACTACTCAACCTGCTAGGCAATGCGGTCAAATTCACCGAATCCGGTGCTGTCACACTGTCGGTCGATGTAGACACAGCCGGGATGTTGCATTTTTCGGTGGGAGACACCGGGGTCGGCATTCCCTCCGATAAGATCGGCGCCATATTCGACGCCTTTCATCAAGCAAGAACTGGCCGGGCGACCGACGGCACCGGGCTCGGCCTGACCATCAACCAACGGCTGATCGGGCTGCTTGGAGGGGAGGCCCTGCAAGTCGAGAGCTCGCCCGGCATCGGGAGCCATTTCAGCTTCCGCGTCCCGCTAGAGCCCGCCGGGGAACAGGCGGCGCCCAACAGGCCGGCCAATCCTGCACCTGAGCGTGCGCCAGCGCGATTGCCGGTGCCCGACGACGCATGTCGCGTGATGGTCGTCGATAAACTGCCGGAAGACCGGGAACTCGTCGGCGCCCTTCTGCGCGATGCGAATTGCGTAGTGGAATCTTTCGCCGACCCGTCCGCGGCAATGCGGCGCCTGCGCGAGAGGCCCTTCGACCTCGTCCTACTCGACCTGCCGCAACTCGCGCTGGACGCCAAGGAAACCCTGGGTGCATTCCGCCGCGCCGCGGTGCCCGGCAGGCCGAAACTGGCGGCAGTCAGCGCCAATGTGTTGCCCGATGCCGAGCGCGTTGCCGAGACAGTCGGCTTCGACGCCTTCCTGCCCAAGCCGTTCGACGACCGGCAACTGATGAAGCTGCTGCAGGGGATGCGCGGAATGCCCGCCGATCCCGGCACTGCCACAATCGGAACGCCGCCTGCTGATCCCCGCAGCCCCTGGCCCGACACGCTGGCCACGAACACCGCGAAACGCATCCGCGATGCCGTCGACGTCGGTGACGTCGGCAGTCTCTTTCAACTCGCCGAGGAACTCGCCGACGATCCAGGCGCACCGGACGCAGACGTCGAGGATATGGCCCTGATGGCGCGCATGTTCGATTTCGACGGTCTGCGCCAGCTGGCCGCGCGCCTCCAGGGCATTCCCATTGGAGAGCGCCCGGCATGACAGCTGAACGCATTTTCTCCTATCATGCGGTTAGGTCCTGCCTGCCTCTGTAGTTCATTGAACCCGCACAAGACGCACAACAGCACAATCCTGCTGGTCGACGACAATCCGACCAATCTGCAGCTTCTGTTCGGCACCCTGAAGGGCCTCGGCCACAAACTGCTGGTAGCGAAGAGCGGAGAGGACGCCCTCAAAGTGGCGCAATGGGCACAGCCGGACCTGATTCTGCTGGACATCCTGATGACCGGCATCGATGGTTTCGAGACCTGCGCACGGCTGAAGGAAAACCGCGAGACCCGCGATATCGCGGTCATCTTCCTGTCCGCGCTCGATGACACGAACGACAAAATCAAAGGTCTGTCCTTGGGCGCGGTGGACTACATCGCGAAACCGTTTCAGGCGGAAGAAGTCATCGCGCGCGTCGGGACACACCTGACGATCGCCCGGCTGCGCACGGAGCTGGCGGCGCGCAATCAGCAATTGGTCGCCGCCAACCAGCCGATTCTGGATTCGGTCGGCGACGGTATCTACGGGCTCGACCTTGAAGGCAACATCACGTTCGCGAACCCGGCCGCGGTGCAACTCACCGGCTTTCCCCAGGAATCGCTGATCGGACATTCGCTGCATGAGCTCCATCTGTACGCACGATGGGACGGCAGCCCTTACCACTTCATCGAGACAGGCATCTATCAAACCCTAAAACAGGGGGTGCCGAAAAAAAGCGAGAGCGACGTCTTCTGGCGTCATGCAGGTGACCATTTCGCGGTCAGCTGGACTTGTACACCAATTAAGCGGGCCGGCGAGGTTCAGGGCGCCGTGCTCGCATTTCGTGACATCACCCAGCGCAAGCGACAGGAACACCAACTGCGCGATGCGCTGGCCGAAGTGGAACGCCTGCGGGACCGCCTGCAGGCCGAGAACGCTTACCTTCAGGCGGAAGTGCGGAATGAGGGACGCTTCGACAGCATTGTCGGGGAAAGCCCGGCGCTGAAAGAGGTACTCGACCAGGTCGACCAGGTAGCACCGACCAATAGCTCGGTACTGGTCACCGGCGAATCGGGCACCGGAAAGGAGGCCATCGCTCGCGCCATCCACGACCTTAGCGCGCGTCGCGACCGTCCGCTGATCAAAGTGAACTGCGGCGCGATCACGCCGACGCTGATCGAAAGCGAGCTGTTCGGGCACGAGAAGGGCGCGTTCACCGGCGCCTCGCGACAGCGCCAGGGCCATTTCGAACTCGCAGACGGCGGGACCATCTTTCTCGACGAGGTCGGGGAGTTGCCGCTGGATGCGCAGGTCAAATTGTTGCGCGTGCTCCAGGAGCACGAGATCAGTCGCCTGGGCTCGGAGAAATCCATCCAGGTCGATGTCCGCGTCATTGCCGCGACCAACCGCGACCTCGTTGAGATGGTCGAAGAGGGCACGTTCCGGATGGATCTCTTCTATCGCCTCAATGTGTTCCCGCTGACGATCCCACCGCTGCGCGAGCGGCCTGAAGACATCCCGCTGCTGGTCGCGAAATTCCTCTCGGACCAGGCACGCGCCCAGGGACGAAGCTTCAGCCGCGTATCCGAAGACGGCATGCGTCTGCTGCTTTCCTACCACTGGCCGGGCAACATCCGTGAACTGCAGAATGTCATCGAACGCGCCGCGATACTGGCACGCGACCAGGTAGTCCCGATCGCGCCCCACCTGGTCGATTCGGGCATCAATTCACCGGCGGCATCGACCGCTGTCCCGCTCGGGACCGGGCCGATCGCAGAACCCTTTGTCAGCCTTGCCGAAAACGAGACGGGCTACATCCGGCGGGTGCTTCGACATACCGGCTGGACCATCGCCGGGAAGGGGGGCGCGGCAGAAATCCTCGACCTGCCGGCCAGTACGCTGCGTTCGCGCATGAAAAAACTTGGTATCGACCGCGGCGACTGAAGGGCGCCTCGAAAAATCGAGGTGGCCGCGCGGCGCAGGGATGTGTCGCCATTTTTAATCACGACAAGTGATTGAAAATGAAGGAAAGCGA
>CBFCWF010000051.1:0-20308 GCA_965601425.1 uncultured Chromatiaceae bacterium
CAGCGGATCGGCAATCATGCGCGCAATCGCGGTATCGAGCCACGCCAGGCCCCCACCCAGGGTCCATCCGAGCAGCACCACCATGCCGAGCACCAGGTTCCAGCGTTCCAGGGCCAGCCGCGCCAGGCTGTAGCTGGCAGCCTTCTGGTGCTGCTCCACGCTGATGGAGCCCGCAAAGTCCGGCGGGACCGCGTTGCGATGTGCGATGATGTGGGCGGCCTGTCGGCTGACGAGCCAGAGTTGCAGCGCGAGCCCGACCCCGATCGCAGCGACGAAAATGACGGTAAAAGCGTTCATGAGCCGGATTCTACGTCAGGCGAGGATCGACTTGGCTGTTTCGTCATTCGCTGCAGGGTTTCCTGGATTTCCGGGCGCGCATGCTGAGGTACCTGCACTCGTATAGAATCCCCCGGCAATTTCATCGCAGCACAGGGGAGCGTCTGGCATGGCCGTCTCGGAAAACAACCTCATCTGGATAGATCTGGAGATGACGGGCCTTGTCCCCGATACCGACCGGATCATCGAGATTGCCACGGTGATTACGGATTCCGCGCTGAACGAACTCGCCGAAGGGCCCGTGCTCGCCATTCACCAGCCGGACGCGGTCCTGGGTGCGATGGATGAATGGAACACGAGGCAGCACGGCGGATCCGGGCTTATCGACCGCGTCCGCGGCAGCCGCATCGATGCGGCTGCCGCGGAGCAGGCGACACTGGCTTTCCTGGACCAATGGGTACCCAAGGGTACCTCGCCGATGTGCGGCAACTCGATCTGCCAGGACCGGCGGTTCCTGGCGCGGCTCATGCCGACGCTGGAAGACTTCTTCCACTATCGCAATCTGGACGTGTCCACGCTGAAAGAGCTGGCGCGGCGTTGGGCCCCCGATGTTTACAGGGGGTTCAGCAAGGATTCTTCGCACCGCGCATTGGATGACATCCGTGATTCGATCGCCGAACTGCGTCATTACCGCGAGTATCTGCTGAACAGCTGATGGCGGTGGCCCTTCTCGGCGGTGTAGTCGCCTGGTATCACGCAGCGCGGTGGCAATGATGGCTGCCGGAATCCTGCTGATGCTGCCGAAGCGGCATCCCGGCTGCTGACGCAATGCGCTGATGAGGCAGGTAGCGCACATGTAATTCGGGGAAGGACACAGGCGCGCTACGGATCGGCAGGCGTTCGACGGCGGCGTCCACGCCGCCGAAGTTCTCTCGAGACAACGACCGAAAACAGCTCAGGTAAGTGCCATTGTCCTCAAGGGTGGGCCGGTCCGGCGCCAGGTTGGCGCGTGTCGATCCAGGCGATGATGTCGTCGATATCCTCGGTATTGCCGGTACGTCGGGACCTGGCCTCGACGAATGCGGCGCGCGCGGCACCGTACCTCCCCATGTGCAGGTAGGCCATGCCCATCCCGATGAATGACCGGGTCTCGCGGTCTCCGAGGCTGATCGCGCGCTGGAAGCTCTTGACCGCGTCCGCATAGCGTTGATCGAGTAACTGCATGCCGCCAAGGTGGGCATAGGCCTCGTGAGAGTCCGGCTGGCTTCGGGTCAGCTCCTCGTACACTGCGAGTGCGCCCTCGATATCGCCGGCAGCGGCCTTCTGCTGGCCCTCGGTCAAGCTTGCATCGGTTTGCGCCAACGCCGGGTTGGCGCAGCAGACGGTGACCAAGAGCAGCAGGTTTGGCAGCAAACGCATTTTGTGCATCTGGAAATCTCCGACAAAAGGGGTGGTTCGGTTCGATCAGGGGCGGCGGCCGGGACAGGCTCACCGCTACCCAACAAAAATGGCGTGCCCGGTTTCCCGGACACGCCATACAGCGGTTGTGGACTACTTGAGGGCGCCCTTGCCGTAGCGTTCCTCAAAGCCCTTGCGGACCTTCTCGATCTGGTCCGGGCCCATACCCTCGAAGTACCAGGAATGGCCCTCGATCGGTTTGAAGTACGTATCGAGCATGGCCGTGGCGAACTTGTCGTTGCCATCCTTCTTGATCGCAGCCTCCTTGAGTTCCGGGATCCACTTCATGTACGTGTGCTTGGCCACGTCGTAGATGCCGTGCCACCAGGTGTAGTCCGGACCCATCATCGAGGCACCGTGACGTGCACGGCGACCCTCGTGGTGCCAGATCTCCCACCAGGTCCACTCGATCTTGTCGTCGAACGGTGCCGGGGTGATATAACCCCCCTTCTTCAGCTCACCCATGATGGCAGCGATCGGCTTGGCGAATTTCTCGTTGTAGAGTTCCACCACGCCATCGAACTGCTTGTAATGACCCTCGATCACGCCCTCGCTGTGACAGGCTGCACAGACCTCGGCCATCTTTTCGCGACGGTCTTTCCAGGTCAGCACCTCGACGACCTTCGAGCCCTTGGCCTCATCACCCACCTTCGGGATCTCGCCGCCTTCCTTGACGTCGAACTCGTCACCGTTCTCGAGCTTGACCAGGTTGATCTTCTGCGAGATCGGCGGACGCAGCGTCCAGGAGATGCGCTCACCGACGTTGTGGGTCTTCGGCTGGTCGCCACCGCGGCTCATGTGACAGGTGGCACAGGTTGCCGAGGCCGAGTAATCGACACCGGCAACCCACTTGTCGGACTCGAGGTTCATCTCGTCCTTCTTCGCACGGTAGATGATGCCGTGCTTGGACTCGTTGTAGACCTCGATCTGTGGGTGGTCGGGACCGACATGACACTTGCCGCAGGTGTCCGGCGTCCGGGCCTGGGCCTTGGAGAAGCGGTGACGGCCATGACAGGCGGTACAGGAACCGGCAGAGCCGTCCGGGTTGATGCGGCCGATACCGGTGTTCGGCCAGGTACCCGGGGTCGGTTTGCCGTCTCTGCCGATCTCGACCTTCGAACCGTGGCACTGCTTACAGCCGGCGTTTACCGCCGCCGGGCCGCCCACCACTTCGCCGAGCAGGTTGTCCAGCGAGGCGAGGATCTGACCACCCTTGGAGTGGTGCGAACCGTCCATCTCTTCGAACTCTGTCTGGTGACACTTGGAGCAGTCTTTCGGCGATACGATGATCGAGATGCGCTGCTTCTTGTGCATCCAGGCGTCTTTGTCGCCCTCTTCCGCCTTGTGGCAGTCGAGGCAGTTGACGCCGGCCTGGCCATGCTGACTGTTGTTCCATTCTTTTGTCAGGCCCGGGTTCTCGGTCCAGTGGCACTCGACACACTCCTCGCCGGCCGGGTCGCCCCAGTCCTTGCCTATCTCGCCGGCGGGTCGTGCGCCGAAAACGCTGCTAACGGCGAGCATCAGTCCGAACGCCAAAAACAGGCGGATCAGGCTGCGGCCCGCCGGGGTTATCGCTTGGCTCATCGCGAAGTCCTCCCAGAGGTTGGATGCCGGGTCACACGACCCCGGCGGATTCTTGTTGATTGACACCCGGCGCGGCCAGTGGACGTTCGCGCGGATGAGTACGGCGAAAAATACCCATTCCATGTACGGTTAATCCTTGAGGCAACTCAAGAATCGCGCCAGCGGCGATGGCGGCGGCTTGGCAGCTGGGTTTAATTGACCTAGATCAATTGATCGGCCTGTCCGAGCCAACCTTGGTCAAGTCGTCGCATTTTGTCGTATCCGATAATCTATGCGAGGTATCGCACGCCACTTGCGGTGACCAGTGACCGCGTGTTTCAGGAGAAAAGATGCAGCCGACCGGGATGCCGATCGACCTAGAACAGATGACCGGCCAGCCGCTGTTCGCGGGCATCGACGGAGTGAGTCTTGCCGCGATCGCGTCGGGGGGCTGGGCCGTGGAAGAGGGGCGCGGTGCCCGCATCCTGAGCCGTGGCGACCATCTCGAAGGTCTGTATTCAGTTTTTCAGGGCAGTCTCAAGCTCTATATGCTCTCTTGCAGCGGGGACGAGCGGGTGCTGCGCGTGCTGCAGCCGGGTGACAGTTTCGGTGAGGCGATCATGTTCAACCAGATCCCCAGCCCGGTCTTCGTCGAGACCCTGTCGCCGGTGACGCTGGGTTATTTCCCGCGTGCGGTAATCAGTGCCGCACTGGTCAGCAATCCCTCGTTCACCGAGTCCATGCTGAAGAACATGAGCGCGCTGATGCGCCAGTTGATCCAGGATCTCGAAACCTGCTGTATGCAAAATGCGGTGCAGCGCACGGCCAACTACCTGTTGCGCCAGGCAGAAGCCGCTGGGCCGCCCCACCTGCAGGTTGTGCTCCCCGCGCCGAAGGCGGTGGTCGCCAGCACGCTGAACATCTCGGCGGAGACCTTTTCGCGCGAACTGCACCGCTTGCAGGACGCCGGGCTGATCGAGATCAGCCGTCGCACCATTTACCTGCGCGACCGTGACGCGCTGGTCGCGGCCTGCGAGGGGGGCGGTATCGCTGCGTCGGGCAAGCGGCATGCCGGTGGGGCGGGGTAGCGCAGGCTGCTCAGCCGGTGCGACCGCGCTGGCGTCGCAGGGCCCATGCGACGTGCTCGCGGACCATCGGGTCAGGGAAACCCTGGCGCGCCTCGAGGGCGGTGACGATGTGCGGCGCGTGTTCGGCATTGCCGAGCGCGGTGGCGATATTGCGCAGCCAGCGCCGATAGCCGATGCGGCGGATCGCCGAACCCGCGGTGCGCTCCAGGAAATCCTCCTCGCGCCATGCGAACAGTTCGACCAGCGTCGCGCTGTCCAGCCCGTGTCGGGGCATGAAATCCGCTTCCGGGGTCGCTGTCGCGAAGCGGTTCCAGGGGCAGACCTGCTGACAGTCGTCACAGCCGTAGATGCGGTTGCCGAGCCCCGGGCGCAGCGCCTCGGGTATTGACCCGCGCAGTTCGATCGTCAGGTACGATACACAGCGCCGCGCGTCGACCCGGTAGGGGGCGACGATAGCCTGCGTAGGACAGACGTCGATGCAGGCCTGACAGGTGCCGCAGTGTCCCTCACTCGGGTCGTCGACCGGGAGCGGCAGGTCGGTGTAGAGTTCGCCGAGAAAGAACCAGGAGCCGGCCGATCGGTCGAGCAGATTGGAGTGCTTGCCGATCCACCCGAGCCCGGATTTCTCGGCGATCGCCTTTTCCATCACCGGCGCCGAATCGACGAAGGCCCGATAGCCGAACGGGCCGGCCTCAGCGACGATCCGGTCCGCGAGCCGCTGCAGCCGGCGGCGCATCACCTTGTGGTAATCGCGCCCCAGTGCATAGCGTGAGATGAACGCGCGTGACGGATCGTCCAGGATCTGGCGGGGATCCGCTGCGTCCGGCAGGTAGTCCATCCGTGCCGAGATGATCCGCACGGTGCCGGGCAGCAGCTCAGCCGGTCGCGTACGCATACTGCCGTGGCGTTGCATGAACGCCATTTCTCCATGGAAACCCTCTGCCAGCCATTGCGCGAGATGGCGCTCGGCCTCGTCGAGTGCGGTGTCGCAGATCCCGATGCGCTGGAAGCCGAGCTCCCGGCCCCAACGTTTGATGCGTCGGGCAAGCGTGCTTAAATCTGTTTCCAGACGTCTTGGCATCTCATCAGGCGGAGGGGAAATCGGAATCATGCGCCGGTATCGGCTTTACAGTGACGCAGCCCGCGCCGGCTCGCAAGTCGGCGGCATGCGTCCCCGGTCGCACCGCCCGGCGCGTGCGAGCGCGGTATCGGCCGACCCCGCCATTGGTATCCCGGCTCGCGGTCGCGCGGGGTTCGGATGACGCACCGAGCGCTGCCCGACACCCAGGTACTGCCCCGCGCGCTGTATACCGCTGCGCAGGTGCGCGACTTCGACCGCATCGCGATCGGCCGTCACGCTATCCCGGGCCTCGAGCTGATGGAGCGCGCCGGGCAGGCGGCGTTCTCGCTCCTGCGGCAGCGTTGGCCGGAAGCCCGGCGTCTCATCGTGCTCGCCGGGACCGGAAACAATGCGGGCGACGGCTTCGTCGTCGCCCGCTTGGCGCACCGGGCCGGTATGCAGGTACAGGTGCTGCAACTCGGCGACCGCGACCGGCTGCGAGGTGACGCCCGGCACAATGCCGCGCGCTGGGCGGAGTCGGCAGGGGAATGGGCGGATTTCCAGGCCCTGCCGGAAGACGCCGACCTGATCGTCGATGCGATATTCGGTACCGGACTGGAGCGGCCGGTCGGCGGCCGCTGGGCTGACGCAATCGCTGCGGTGAATGCCCACCGGGCGCCGTGCCTTGCGATCGACGTACCCTCGGGTTTGCATTCCGATAGCGGCGCGGTGCTCGGCGACGCGGTGCGCGCCGCGGCGACGGTCAGTTTCATCGGTCTCAAGGTCGGCCTGTTCACGGCCGACGGTCCCGACTGCGCCGGGACGGTCCATTTCGACGCCCTGGGTGTCCCGGCGGCGGTCTACCGCAGCAGCCTGCCGTCGGCGCGCCGGATCGATTGGCAGAAACAGCGTCGGCTGCTCGCGCCGCGCCGCCGCAACGTACACAAGGGCCATTTCGGACACGTGCTGGTCATCGGGGGTAACCACGGCATGGGCGGCGCCGCGCGAATCGCCGCCGAAGCGGCGCTGCGCAGCGGCAGCGGGCTGGTCAGTCTGGCAACGCGGCCGGGCCATGTCGCGCCGGTGCTTGCTGCGCGTCCCGAGATCATGGTGCACGCGGTCGAAGATCCGACGCGGCTGCGACCGCTGCTGCAGCAGGCGAGCGTCGTCGCGATCGGTCCGGGTCTGGGCCAAGACGACTGGGCGCATGACCTGTGGGCGCTCGCCGGCTCGTCGGCCCGGCCTCTGGTGGTCGACGCGGATGCGCTACGCCTGTTGGCGGCAGCGCCGTTGCGCCGCGAGGACTGGGTGTTGACGCCGCACCCCGGCGAGGCCGCCTTGTTGCTCGATGCGTGCAGCGCCGAGGTCAATGAACAGCGCCTCGATGCGGCTGAAAGCCTGCAGCGTCGTTTCGGCGGCTGCGTGGTACTCAAGGGCGTCGGATCGATCATCGTCGGCACCGGCAGCGTGCCGCCGGCGCTGTGCAGCGAAGGCAATCCCGGCATGGCAAGCGGTGGCATGGGCGACGCCCTGACCGGCGTGATTGCGGGCCTGCTCGCGCAGGGCCTGGATCTGCGGGATGCGGCGGAGAGCGGTGTCTGCCTGCATGCCGCGGCTGGCGATGTGGCCGCTCGAGAGGGCGGTGAGCGTGGGTTGCTGGCCGGGGACCTCGTCGCGGCGGTTCGTAAACTGGCGAATCCCCAGTGAGCGTTCCAGGTACCTTGTCGTTGCGACTCGGTGACGAGGCCGAGCAGGAGGCATTCGGCGCACGGCTGGCGGCGGCCTGCGACGCCCCGTTGCTGATCTTTCTGGAGGGCGATCTCGGCGCCGGCAAGACCACGCTGGCACGCGGATTCCTGCGTCATCTGGGGCATGTCGGTGCAGTCAAGAGTCCGACCTACACGCTGGTCGAACCGTACGACGTGGACGGCCGCACGGTCTATCATCTCGATTTGTACCGGGTCGGCGACCCCGGCGAACTCGAGTACCTCGGTCTGCGCGAGATGCTTGCCGAGGACGCGCTGCTGCTGATCGAGTGGCCCGAGCGCGGGCTTGGCTGGTTGCCGGCGCCCGATCTGCGGGTGCGCATCACCCACTGCGCCGGTGGCCGCCGGGTCGACGTTGACGCGCTGGGCCCGCGCGGCAGCAAGGCGCTGGGTCGGTTATTAGAATGTTTCTAGAAAGCGAGTATATCCAGGCGTTTTATCTAGGAAAATGATCTTTATTGTGCTAGCTTAACCTGCATCGGCTCAGGGCTGCGCCAAACTCTGAACCTCCAATGAGAAAGCTGTTCCTCTTAGTCATATTTTCGTTGCTCGCGGCGCCTTTGCTGGCAGCCGAAGTCGTCGGGGTCCGGCTCTGGACCGCGCCCGATCACACGCGCCTGGTGTTCGATACCAGTGGCCCCGCGGAGCATCGGGTGTTTTCGCTCAGTGGACCGGACCGGCTGGTGATCGATCTGGTCAAGGGCCGTCTCGCGAACGGTTTCAGCGCCAAGGGCATATCGGACCGCTACCTGGGCGGGATGCGCCATGCCGCGCGCCCGGACGGCAGTCTGCGGTTCGTGCTGGACCTGAAAAAGGCGGTGCGTCCCAAGACCTTCCTGCTTAAACCGAACGCGACCTACGGGCATCGCCTCGTGGTTGATCTGTATCCGGGCGGGGCGACCAGCAAGCCACGAGTGGCCAAGTCTGCGCGCGATATCCGGCGTGCGCGCGAGGTGGTGGTCGCGATCGACGCCGGTCATGGCGGCGAAGACCCGGGGGCCTCGGGCTCGCGTTTCCGAACCGAGGAGAAACGCGTCACGCTCGAAATCGCGCGGCGACTGAAGAAGGAGATCGACGCCGCGCCGGGTATGCGTGCGGTCCTCACCCGGACCGGCGACTACTATATCGGCCTGCGCAAGCGCATGGCCCTGGCCCGGAAGCACCGTGCGGACTTGTTTGTGTCCATCCACGCCGACGCGTTTCGTGACAAGCGGGTGCGGGGTTCCTCCGTCTATGTGCTTTCCCAGCGCGGTGCGTCGAGCGAGGCGGCCCGATGGCTGGCAGAAAAGGAAAACTCCTCCGACCTGGTCGGCGGTGTGAAGCTGGACGATAAAGATGATGTGCTGGCCTCGGTGCTGCTCGACCTGTCGCAGTCGGCCACCCAGCACGCCAGCCTGAGCGCGGCGGCCAAGGTCTATGCCCAACTGGGACGGGTCGGGAAGGTCCACGGCCGGCGGGTTCAGCAGGCCGGCTTCATGGTGCTGAAGTCGCCCGATATCCCTTCCATGCTGGTCGAGACCGGCTTCATCTCGAACCCGAAGGAAGAGCGCAATCTTCGCGACCCGGTCTACCAGACGCGGCTGGCGAAGGCGATCAAGCGGGGCGTCGAAAAGTTTTTCGCCGAGTCTCCGCCGCCCGGCACGCTGTTGGCCGAGCGTCAGAACAAGGCCACGAAGCATGTGATCGCTCGCGGCGACACGCTGTCGGAGATCGCATCGCGTTACCAGGTGAGTCTCGTTTCGCTGCGCCGCGAAAACCGCATCCGCAGCGACAACCTGATCCGAATCGGACAGGTCCTGGTCATCCCGGATTCCTGACGCGCTGGCCGCGCGCCCGGGAGGTTGCGGGGCTGTCTTGCTGTGGCCCGGTGATGGCAAAATGGTCAGATGTCGAGCCGCATTCACGCCCTACCGACCCAGCTGGTCAATCAAATCGCCGCCGGCGAGGTGGTCGAGCGGCCCGCCTCGGTGGTCAAGGAACTGGTGGAAAACAGCCTCGATGCCGGGGCCGGTCGGGTGCAGATCGACGTGGATCAGGGCGGCACCAAGCTGATCCGCGTCAGCGACGACGGGTCCGGGATCGCGCCGGACGACCTGGCGCTGGCGCTGGCCCGACACGCCACCAGCAAGTTGACCGCACTCGCGGATCTGGAGCGCATCGCCAGCATGGGTTTTCGTGGCGAGGCCCTGCCGGCGATCGCGTCGGTGTCGCGGCTGACGCTTGCCTCGCGCGAGGCCGCCGCTGCGCAGGCCTGGCAGGTCGAGGGTGAGGGCGGCGAGCCACGACCAGCTGCGCTGTCGCGCGGCACCGTGGTCACGGTGCGCGATCTGTTCTACAACACCCCGGCACGGCGCAAATTCCTGCGTACCGACAAGACCGAGTTCGGACACCTGGAGCAGGTGGTCAAGCGCCTCGCGCTCGGACGCAGCGACGTCACCTTCGTGCTGACCCACAATGGCCGCGAGGTGTTCTGCGCCAGGCGCGTGACCGACCCGTCGGGCCATGAGCGCCGCCTTGCCGATCTGCTCGGACCGGCCTTCGTGGGGGCCGCGCTGCATTTCGAGCACGCGGCGGCCGGCCTGCGGCTTGCCGGTTGGGTCGCCAGGCCGACCTTCTCGCGTAGCCAGGCCGATATGCAGCATTTTTATGTCAATCAGCGCATGGTACGGGACAAGCTCGTGGCCCATGCGGTGCGTCAGGCCTACCAGGACATGCTGTATCACGGGCGGCATCCGGCCTATGTGCTGTTCCTCGCGCTGGATCCGGCGCTGGTCGACGTCAACGTGCACCCGACCAAGCACGAGGTGCGCTTTCGCGAGGGTCGTCTGGTGCACGATGTCCTGTTTCGCACCCTGCATCAGGTGCTGGCGGAGCCGGCGGCCGAACCGGGCGGCGTCATCCCCGGCGCGACCCGGGAGATCGCCGGGCCGGCAGCGGGTGCCGCGTCTGCGCAGTCCGCAGTACCCTGCCAGGCCAGCATGCCGCTGTCGGTCGCAGAACGCCCGGCTGCTTACCGCGCCGCGCGCGAGTGGCAGGCGCCTGCGGTCACGTACCCCGCCGGGGTCGCTGCGCAGCGACCGGCCGGCGAGCCGGACGACGGGTTGCCGCTCGGCCTTGCGCTCGCGCAGCTGCACGGCGTCTATGTGCTGGCACAGAATCGACAGGGTCTCGTACTGGTCGACATGCATGCGGCCCACGAACGCATCACCTACGAGGCCTTCAAGCGCGCCCATGCCGGCGAGGGCATCAAGAGTCAGCCACTGCTGGTGCCAGTCAGCGTCGCCGTCAGCCGGCGCGAGGCGGACCTGGTGGAGCGGCATGGCGAGGTCTTCAGCGCGCTCGGTATGCAAGTCGACCGACTTGGGGAGCAGAGCCTGGTCGTGCGCGCGCTGCCCGCGTTGCTGCGCCATGCCGATGCCGAGCGGTTGTTGCGCGACGTGCTCGCGGATCTCGTTGTGCACGGCAGCAGCCGGCGCATCCTCGAACAGGTCAACGAGGTCCTTTCGACGATGGCCTGCCACGGTTCCGTGCGGGCCCACCGGCGCTTGGGCCTGGAAGAGATGAACGCGCTGCTGCGCGATATCGAGCGCACCGAACGCAGCGGCCAGTGCAATCATGGTCGCCCGACCTGGATCCAGCTCGACCTGGGTGCGCTCGACAGGCTCTTTCTCCGTGGCCGGTGAATCCGGGGCCGCGGATTCGCCGTTGCGGCCCTGTTCGAGGCCGGCGGCCGATTCGCTGCGGTCGCGTATCGTCCCAGGGACCGTGCCGGGATGAGCCAGGCGGCGGAGCGCAGACCCCCGGCAATTCTGCTGATGGGACCGACCGCGTCGGGCAAGACCGATCTGGCGATCGCGCTGCGCGAGCGTCTGCCGGTGGAGCTGGTCAGCGTCGATTCGGCAATGGTCTACCGCGGCATGGATGTCGGGACCGCGAAGCCAAGCGCCGCAGAGCTGGCACGCGCGCCGCACCGGTTGATCGATATCCGGGATCCGACGGCGGCCTATTCGGCTGCGGACTTCCGTGCCGATGCGCTGCGCGCGATGCGGGAGATCAGCGCCTCCGGTCGGATCCCGCTGCTGGTCGGCGGCACCATGCTGTATTTCCGCGCCTTGCAGTACGGGCTATCCGACCTGCCCCAAGCCGACCCGCGGATCCGTCGCCGGTTGCGGCAGGCGCTCGAGCGCGACGGATTGGCGGCGCTGCATGCGCGGCTGGCTGCGGTCGATCCGGTGGCAGCCCGGCGTATCCACCGAAACGATCCGCAGCGCACGCTGCGGGCGCTGGAAGTCTGGGAGGCGACGGGCCAGCCGCTCAGCGCATTGCAGTCACTGGCCGGGCAGCCGATGCCGTACCGGGCGATCAAGCTGGTGCGTTGCCCGCCGTCGCGTGCCGAACTGCACGCCCGCATCGATCAGCGCTTCCTCGCGATGCTCGCGAAGGGCCTGGTCGAGGAAGTCGAGGGCTTGGTCGCCCGTGGCGACCTGACGCCGGACCTCGCGGCGATGCGCTCGGTGGGCTATCGCCAGGTGTGGGGGTGGCTGCGGGGGGAATTCCGTTATGCCGAAATGGTCGCAAAGGGCCAGGCCGCGACGCGTCAGCTTGCGAAACGTCAACTGACCTGGCTGCGCAGCGAGCAAGGCGGCCACTGGCTGGACGAATCGCGCGACGTAACGGCCCAGGCGGTCGAGAGGGTGCGACGTCGTCTCGAGCCGGCCGCCTGAGGTCCGACTTTAGGCGGCGTATTGGGAGCTGCGGCTAACCACCGATGCCGCAAGGTGAATTCGGATGAGCTGTGGAGTTGCTGTGCTATAGTTCGCACGTCACGTCCGCTCGACGATTTGGCGCAGCGATGCGGGCCGTATTGGCCTGAACGGCTGCTCCGTGTCTGCGCATGGTTTTGAGCGTAATCGGTTTTGACAGATTGATAATAATACGGAGCGCCGAATGTCTAAGGGACAAAGCCTGCAGGATCCATTTCTCAATGCACTGCGCAAAGAGCGGGTGCCGGTGTCGATCTTCCTCGTGAATGGAATCAAGCTTCAGGGGACTATCGAGTCGTTCGATCAATTCGTGGTGCTGCTGAAGAACAGTGTGAGCCAGATGGTCTACAAGCATGCGATCTCGACCGTGGTGCCCGCGAGGAATGTGCGCTTTCAGCATGCGCACGGCGAAGGCGACGGTGACGCAGAACCTGGCAACGCCTGACAACGACTCTACGTCTCGAGCCGGCCCGACGATGCGGGAGCCACACCCGCGTCGCGTGTCCGTTCGCGGCCCCGACGAGCCGGTGCCCCATCATGCTTGAGCGCCCCCACAGCGGCGAGAAGGCGATACTGGTTCACGTCAGCCTGCAGGGTGGCGCTGATCCGGATGAGCTGCAGGAATTCACGGAACTGGCGCGCTCGGCCGGCGCGGAAGCGCTCGCTGTGGTTTCGGTACAGCGCAAGTCGCTGGATCCGCGCCTCTACATCGGCGGTGGCAAGGCGGACGAGGTCCGCGCGCAGGTGGAGACTCTCGGTGCCGAACTCGTCATTTTCGACAACCCCTTGTCACCGAGCCAGGAACGCAATCTGGAGAGGCTGTTCGGTTGCCGGGTGCTCGACCGCACCGGGCTGATCCTCGACATCTTTGCCCAGCGTGCCCGCTCGCACGAGGGCAAGCTCCAGGTCGAACTCGCGCAGCTGCGTCACCTGTCGACGCGCCTGGTGCGGGGCTGGACGCACCTGGAGCGCCAGAAGGGCGGCATCGGTCTGCGCGGGCCCGGCGAAACCCAGCTCGAGACTGACCGCCGTTTGCTCAGCCAACGCATCGACCAGATCGGACGGCGCCTTGCGCGGGTTGACAGCCAGCGCGAGCAGGGTCGGCGCTCGCGTCGCCGCAACGAGGTCCCGACCGTATCGCTGGTCGGCTACACAAATGCGGGCAAGTCCACGCTGTTCAACAGCTTGACCGAGGCCCAGGTGTACGCGCGGGATCAGCTTTTTGCAACGCTCGATCCGACCTTGCGCCGCGTCGCGCTGGACGATGGAACCGGCCTCGTCCTCGCGGATACGGTCGGCTTCGTTTCGAGCCTGCCGCACGAACTCGTCGCCGCATTCCGATCGACGCTGCAGGAGACGGTCGAGGCCGACCTGTTGCTGCATGTCATCGACGCCCACAGTCCGCAGCGGGCCGTGCAGATCGCCGAGGTGGAGGACGTATTGCGCCAGATCGGTGCAGCCGAGATCCCGCGGATCGAGATCTACAACAAGATCGACCTGATGCCAGATGCCGGGCCGCGGCTCGAGTACGACGCGCGGGGCGAGGTCACCCGCGTCTGGCTCTCGGCCGCGACCGGGGCCGGGGTGGATGGCCTGGTCGCTGCGCTGACCGAGTGGTATCGCCGTGATCTGGTCGTGGGCCATCTCGAGCTGGGCCCGGCCGATGGCAAGCTGCGCGCGATATTGTTCGAACAGGGTGCGATCGTACGCGAAAACCACGGCAAGGACGGGGGATGGGAACTGGATGTCGAACTGAAGCGTCGACAGTATGAACGTTTGAAAAAGCGCGAGCCTCGCCTAGCGAGACAGTGGCAGGCGCGTCCTGAAGCGGTGCGCAAAGTCGGGTAAATATCCTTCGGCGACCATCTGTTGCTAGAATCGCCGCCCAAGAGAGCCTTCGGGATCCAAATTTAACCAGTGCACGGGAGTAATGCATGGCCTGGAACGAACCGGGTGGTGGCAACCGCGATCCTTGGAACAACAAGGGTGGCGACCAGGGCCCCCCAGACCTCGATGAAGTAGTCCGCAAACTGCAGGACAAGATGGGCGGCCTGTTCGGCGGCAAGCGCCGCGGCGGTGGTGACGGCGGCGAAGGCGGCCGAATCCCCGGCGGTGGTGCCAGCAAGAAGGGCATCGGTGTGATCATCGGCCTGGTGCTGCTCGGCATCCTCGGCGTCGAGGCCTTTTACATCATCCAGCCCGCCGAGCGCGGCGTGGTCAAGCGGTTTGGGGCTTACCACACCGTCACGGCCCCGGGTCCGCACCTGAAGCTGCCCTTCATCGATAGCGTCGACGTAGTCAATGTCGACCAGGTGAACAAGTTCCAGCACCGTGCGCAGATGCTGACGAAGGACGAGAATATCGTCGACCTGACGCTGGAAGTGCAGTTTCGCATCCAGGACGCCGCGGACTTCCTGTTTCAGGATGCCGATCCGGGCGGCACCATTCACGGTGCCACCGAGTCCACGCTGCGCGAGGTCATCGGCAAGAGCCGCCTCGACGACATCATCACCGAGAATCGCAGTGGCATTGCAGTCTCGGTGCAGCAGGGTACCCAGCAGCTGCTCGACCTGTACCGTACCGGCCTGATCGTGACCAACGTGAACATCCAGCGCGCCGAGGCGCCGGAGGCGGTGGCCGAGGCCTTCGCCGATGCGATCAGGGCACGCGAGGACAAAGAACGCCTGCAAAACCAGGCCCAGACCTACGCCAACGATGTCGTCCCGAGGGCGCGTGGTGAGGCGGCCCGCCTGATCGAGGATGCCAAGGGGTACAAGGCGCGGGTGATCGCCGAGGCCGAAGGTGAATCGCAGCGATTTCTCTCACTGCTGGGTGAATACTCAAAGGCACCGCAGGTAACCCGGCAACGCCTGTTTCTGGAGACGATGCAGGATGTTCTGAGAAATACCGGCAAGGTCCTGCTCGACGTGAAGGAAGGCAGCAATCTCACCTACCTGCCGCTCGACCGGATGATCCAGCCGAGCACGCGGGAGGCCGAGTTCAAGGCCCCGGAGTCGCCGCGAATCGCACTGCCACCGACCAACGAACAACGCACGCCGGCGCCGTTCACCGACCGCCGCAATCTTGACCGTTCGCGGAGGGAACGCTAATGAATTCCCCTAAAGGTATCATCGCCGTCGCTGTTCTTGCAGCGCTGGCTTTCTTTGGCAGCACGTCGCTGTTCGTGGTCCAGGAACAACAGCTGGCATTGCTGCTCCGTCTGGGTGAAATCGTCGATGCGGACTTCAAGCCCGGTCTGCACTTCAAGATTCCGATCATCCAGGACGTCGTCAAATTCGACAAGCGCATCCAGACGCTGGATGCCAACCCCGAGCGTTTCCTCACGGTCGAGAAGAAGTTCGTGGTCGTGAACTCCTATGCGAAATGGCGTATTTCCGACGTAGCGCAGTTCTACCGCTCGACGCGCGGCAGCTCCGACACGACTTCCCGCCTGCTCTCGGCGCGTATCAACGCGGCCCTGCGCGACGAGTTCGGTAAACGCACCGTGCAGGAGGTCGTGTCCGGAGAGCGTGCGGAAATCATGGCGACCCTGGCCAAAGAGGCGAACGCGAATGCCGCCGACCTCGGCGTCGAGATCGTAGACGTACGGGTCAAACAGATCGATTTCGCGGACGACATCAGCGAGAACATCTATGAGCGCATGCGCACCGAGCGCCACCGGGTCGCGGCGGAGCTGCGCGCACAGGGTGCCGAGGCCGCCGAGCGCATCCAGGCCGACGCCGATCGTCAGCGCGTCGAGATCGTCGCGAATGCCTATCGCGATGCGGAGCTGTTGCGCGGTGAGGGAGACGCGACAGCGGCCGCGGTATATGCGGGTGCGTTCAACCAGAACCCGGAATTCTACGGTTTCTGGCGCAGCCTGACCGCATATCGTGACGTGTTTCAGGACGGCGGCAGCATGATGGTGCTGGACCCCGACTCGGAGTTTTTCCGCTATTTCAGCTCCGAGGGCGCGGGTCCCTGACGCGGGGGCTGCGGTTCCCGTCGCGCCGGCTCGCGGCAACGCCGCAGCCGGCCCCGGATCCTGGCCGCGATGCCGGACGAATGGACAAGGCGGGGCCGATCTGGGAAGATTCGCCGCGCCCGATTGTCGCTGACGGCAGAGGCCGCCGATCGGGTCCTTAGTCATTAGATCAATCAGCCCGGATGTCCGGGTTTTTTTTTGGATGGGGCAATGTGGCAGGACCTATGGGCGGCGCTGGCCCTGATGCTGGTTCTCGAGGGGATACTGCCTTTTGCCAGCCCGCGCAGTTTTCGCAACATGATGCGCACGGCCGGCGAGATGGATGACAAGTCGCTGCGCCATGGCGGCCTGTTGACCATGCTCGCGGGCCTGCTGCTGTTGTACCTGGTGAGGTAGGGTCTGCGGATCCGCGACGCAAGTGATTCAAGAAGACACATGGTTGTTGCCGGAAGGCATTGACGAACTCCTGCCGGCACAGGCGCGCGCGCTGGAGGCGTTGCGGCGCGACCTGCTCGACTGCTATGCGGGCTGGGGCTACCAGCTCGTAATCACGCCGTTCATCGAATTCCTGGACTCGCTGTTGACCGGTACCGGCCGAGATCTCGACCTGCAGACGTTCAAGCTGACCGATCAGCTGAGCGGACGTCAGCTCGGCGTGCGGGCGGACATTACGCCGCAGGCGGCACGTATCGACGCACACCGGTTGCGGCATCAGGCGCCGACCCGGCTGTGCTACATCGGTAGCGTGCTGCGCACGCGCGCCGACGGGTTTTCCGGCTCCCGCAGCCCCCTGCAGATCGGCGCCGAGCTGTACGGGCACGCCGGCGTCGAGAGCGATGTCGAGATCCTGTGCCTGATGCTCGAGACACTGCGCATCGCCGGCCTCAGTGATGTCTACCTGGACCTCGGGCATGTCGGTATCTATCGCACACTGGCCGAGACGGCGGGCCTGAGCGCGCGCCAGGAAGCCGAGTTGTTCGAGGCGCTGCAGCGTAAGGCAGCCGCGGAGATCGAGGAGTTGCTACACGGCTTCGGGCTCGCGGCACCCGTGCGCCGCATGTTGTCGGGTCTGGTCGAGCTGAACGGCGGCGAGGAGGTCCTGCCGCAGGCGCGCGCGCTGCTCGCCGAGGCCCCCCGCGCGGTCGCCGACGCGATCGACTACGTCGAAGCCGTCGCTACCCAGTTACGCAGGTCCCTGCCAGAAGTGCCGGTGCATTTCGATCTCGCCGAGTTGCGCGCCTATCACTATCAGACTGGCGTGGTGTTTGCCGCGTTCGTACCCGGTGAGGGCCAGGAGGTCGCCAGGGGCGGCCGATACGACGAAATCGGTGAGGTCTTCGGCCGCGCGCGACCGGCGACCGGCTTCAGCGCCGATCTGAAGGGCCTGATGCGGCTCGGCAGCCGCGCGCCGATGGCGCTCCGCGGCGCGGTGCTGGCGCCGAGCGACCCTGACCCCGCGCTGCAGATGAGAATCGGCGAACTGCGTACCGAGGGCCGGGTGGTGATCCGCGAACTGCCGGGCCAGACCGGCGAACCGTCACAAATGGGCTGCGCCTTCCGATTACAGAAACAGGCCGGGGGCTGGGACGTCATCCCGCTCTAGCCGTCAACCGAGAAGAGACTTAACCGATGGGCAAGAACGTTGTTGTCATTGGCACCCAGTGGGGCGACGAGGGCAAGGGCAAGGTCGTCGACCTGCTGACCGACAAGGCCGATGCGGTGGTGCGTTTCCAGGGCGGGCACAATGCCGGCCACACGCTGGTGATCCAGGGGCGCAAGACGGTGTTACACCTGATCCCGTCGGGCATTCTCCGGCAAGGGGTACGCTGCCTTATCGGCAATGGTGTCGTGCTCTCGCCGAGCGCGCTGCTCGAGGAAATCGAGATGCTCGAGAAGGGCGGCGTCGAGGCCCGGGGCCGCATGGGTATCAGCGAGTCCTGCCCGGTGATACTGCCTTTCCATGTCACGCTCGACCAGGCGCGCGAGGCGGCGCGCGGTAAAAAGGCGATCGGGACGACCGGGCGCGGTATCGGTCCCTGTTACGAGGACAAGGTCGCACGGCGCGGTATACGCCTTGGCGAAATGCTCGAAGCGGGAAATTTCACCGAGCGCTTGCGTGAGGTGATGGCGTATCACAACTTCGCACTCGAGCATTATTTCAACTTCGAGACGGTGGACTACCATCGTGTGCTCGACGAGGGTCTGGCCCAGGCCGAACAGATTCGGCCGATGATCGACGATGTGCCGGGCACCTTGCACACGCTGCGCAGGCGGGGCCGTAACCTGATGTTTGAGGGTGCCCAGGGCGCACTGCTCGACATCGACCACGGCACCTACCCTTACGTGACTTCGTCCAATACCACGGCCGGCGGGGCCGCGACCGGCAGCGGGGTCGGCCCCTGCGACATCGACTATGTGCTCGGGATCGTCAAGGCGTACAC
This sequence comes from uncultured Chromatiaceae bacterium, assembly GCA_965601425.1. Classification (GTDB taxonomy): domain Bacteria; phylum Pseudomonadota; class Gammaproteobacteria; order Chromatiales; family Chromatiaceae; genus Thiosocius. Next base: position 18,401 of record CBFCWF010000051.1, read on the forward strand.
CACGCGAGTCGGCGCCGGCCCGTTTCCGACCGAGCTGTTCGATGCGCATGGGGAGCACCTCGGCGAGAAAGGGCACGAGTTCGGCGCCACCACTGGCCGAAAGCGGCGCTGCGGCTGGTTGGACACCGTGGCGCTGCGGCGGTCCCTGCAGATCAACAGCGTGACCGGGATGTGCGTCACGAAGCTCGACGTGCTCGATGGGCTCGATACGGTGAAGATATGCGTCGCCTATCGGCTGGATGGCCGGGAAGTGGATACCCCGCCGGTCGGCGCCGATCGTTTCGAACGTTGCGAGCCCGTGTTCGTCGAAATGCCCGGCTGGAGGGAATCGACCGTCGGTGCACGATCAACCGATGCGCTGCCCGAGGCCGCGCGCCGCTACTTGCGCAAGATCGAAGAGTTGTGCGAGACCCCGATTGATATCATCTCGACCGGCCCGGATCGCGACGAGACGATCGTGTTGCGCCACCCGTTCGTTTGAGCCCGCGACCGCGGTCTCGCGCAGCAGCGCGCGCGCAACGGGTCTGACCGGGGCGTCCGGCCCAGATGTCGCGCGGCCTGACCACGCTGCTGACGCTGCTCGCGATGCTCGCCTTTGCCGGAAACTCGCTGCTGTGCCGTCTAGCGTTGCAGGACACCGCGATCGATGCCGCGAGTTTTACCAGCGTCCGGATCGCCTCCGGCGGGCTCGTGCTCTGGCTGATCGTCCGTTGGCGTGGTGGCGGCTTACGCTATGCCGGCACCTGGCCCTCTGCGGTCGCGCTGTTCATCTATGCGGCAGGGTTCTCTTATGCCTATATCGGCCTGACTGCGGCTGTGGGGGCGCTGCTGCTGTTCGGAGCGGTCCAGGCGACGATGATCGGATACGGACTCTGGCACGGTGAGCGCCTGGCCCCGCGCCAGTGGCTCGGGCTCGTGCTGGCGCTGGCCGGTCTGGTCGGCCTGCTGTTTCCGGGCCTGTCGGCACCACCTTTACGCGCAGCCTCGCTGATGCTGCTGGCCGGTGTGGCGTGGGGCGTCTATTCGCTGCGCGGCGCCGGGGCGGGTGACCCGACCGCGGTCACCGCCGGCAATTTTGTGCGGGCGACCCCGCTCGCACTGCTCCTCAGCCTCGTGACAATCCCCTGGCTTCGGCTCGACACCGCGGGTCTCGGCTATGCGGTGGCCTCGGGCGCGCTGACTTCGGGTCTGGGCTATGCGGTCTGGTACGCGGCCCTGAAGGGGCTGCGTGCGACCAGCGCGGCTAGCGTGCAGCTGAGCGTGCCGGTGATCGCCGCGGTGGGCGGCATCCTGTTCCTCGGCGAGCCGGTCAGTCTCCGGTTGCTGCTGGCCGCGCTCGCGGTGCTCGGCGGGATCGGGCTCGTGATCGCGGCGCGGCAGCCGCGCTGAAATTGCCCGGCGGTGTGTTCAGCGACGCTATCGACGCGACAGGCCAGCCGGTCTGTGCTGCGGGCATTTTGCGGTAAACTCGCACCCCGAGGGACAAGACGCGTGTCCGGTGCACACCACAACAAGACGGCGCCGGCGTCTGGGCAGTGCCTACCCCACGATTTCAAACGACTGGATTCGGCGTTGCGCGACAGGCGCGGGTCCCCGGGCGCATCGTCGCCCGGCGTGCGCCGCGTCCCGCGAGGCTACTGAGGTAAGCGATGTGTTTGTGCTAAACGGTCGGGTTGATTGCACTTTTGGTCTTCCGAGCGTCGGCTTGGCGCCGGGCGGCCGGGGCTCGGCAGACCGGCACGGGGCGCGCACTTGAGACCGGCCGACGCGGCATTGCGGGAGGCCCGCCGGCCGTTCCTCCGCTCAAGTCTTTGGGGGCCGCTCTTGCTGGTAATGATGGCATGCAGCGGGATTGTCTATTACGGGCATCAGGTGGCGCGTGCCCTGGTCGACGCGGTCGAGACGAGC
>CBFCWF010000052.1:0-20271 GCA_965601425.1 uncultured Chromatiaceae bacterium
CTGCGCCGGCCGCCGGGCGCCTGCCCGTCTGGCCGCTGGTCGACGACGACCTGTACCGCAAGGTCAACGGTGACCTGGACGTGAACGTGCACGTGTACAGCAAGATCCCGGGGGAGCGGTTCGTGTTCATGAACATGAAGATCTACCGCGAGGGTGACCGCTTGCTCGAAGGCCCGCGGCTCGAACAGATCACCGAGAACGGCGTGATACTCTCGCTCGCCGGTCAGCGCTTCCGGGTCCCGGCGAGATAGCCCTTCGGCCGGCTCCCTACCGGCGCCAAGGCACGACCGGCTAGTAGGCCCGCAGCCCGCTGGCTGCGGTCATGCATCGCCACGGCGCTTTGCCAGATACAGCTTCCGGCCCAATGCCCCGGCCCGGTTCAGGTCCGCCAGGACCCGGAATGCGGGCTGCTCGGTCAGGAAATCGCGCACCGCCACGGCGACACCCGGGTAGTGCGGGTGCGCATGGTCGTCGACCACGATCACGCCGCCCGGTACCAGGTGATCCGCACAGATCGTCAGGTCCCCCCGTACCGTGGCCGCGTCGTGGCCGCCATCGACGTGGGCGAAGCGCAGTTTCAGGTCGGGCGGCAGCTTCAGCTCACTGCTGTAGCCGCGCTCGATGTCGATGCGCTCGCGGGGTAGGCCGGGGATCGCGTTCGCCAGATTGCGCCATACCTTGTCCGGCGTCGGGGTGTCGCCATAGGGGTCGTCCAGCGGCAGGTCGAACGCGTCGGCCAGGATCAGCCGTTCGCCAGCTTGCAGGTGCAGGGCCAGCACGACCGCCGAGCGACCGTGGTAGCAGCCGATCTCCAGCAGGTCGCCGCGCAGGCCACTGTAGGACTGGGTCCCGAGTAAGAGCGTGAAGTGGGCGAGGTCGTCGCTATTGAACCAGCCGGGTATCGCGGCAAGTTGCGGTGCAACACCGGTCAACAGCGGCCCGGGGTTCGGTACCGTCGTGGGGGTCCCGCGTGGCCCCCGCAGCCGCTGGTGGATATGCTGCAGACGGCGGTAGATCGGACTGGGCAATCGACGGGCGAGTTTTTTCAACGACATGTAGGTGCTCCGGCTGGGGATCCGCTGGTGACGATCCCGCTTGTCGGCCGCTGCGCGAACGGCCGGCCCTTGAGCGGTCGATCAGCGGCGCAGCTCGACGGCACGGGCGCCGCCGTCGGGTCCACAGGGGGGCGTTCACGGCGTGTTTCGATGCATACGATCGGCATCACTAGGCCACGCCGCAACTGGAACCCCTAAGTCAATGCGATCGATCCCAATCCCCGCTCACAGCTGCGACTCCAGTGGCAGCAGGCCCGCGACGCCAATCCAGAGACGCTCCCAAAGCGTCGTGTCCGGGTCTGCCTGATAAGTGGGGCCGCCGTCCGGTCCATGCCATACGATCCTTTCCTGACCGTCCGGCGTGCGGTCGAGCGACAGGCGATAGGCGGCGCGTTCGACCGCCTCGTCGAGCGATGGCGCCATGCGTTCGACAAGTGCCGGGGAGGTGAGCACGACACCGATCTCGGTGTTCTCCCGGATCGACCGAGGATCGAGGTTCAGCGACCCGATAAAGAGGTGCCGGCGGTCGAACAGAAATGCCTTGGAGTGCAGGCTCGATACAGCGGACGCGTGCCGCGGCGGTCGAGACTGCCTCTTGGATACGCCTGGTCGGGATGTCATCTCGTAGAGTTCCACGCCGGCGCGCAGCAGCGCCTTTCGATACTTCGCATAACCCGAATGGACCACCGGCACGTCGGTCGAAGCCAGCGAGTTGGTCACGACGCGCACCCGGACACCGCGCGCGGCGAGATCGCTCAGCAGCGCCACGCCGCTGCGGCCGGGTACGAAGTAGGGGGAGAAGATGTACAGCTCCCGTTCGACGTCCAGAAAGTAAGGACGCAGCTGGGGGGCCATGTGGTAGGCGGTCCGGGACCTGTCGGCCTGGATCTTTTCCGGCTGGTCATGCACCAGGCGCGCCGGTCCCCAATCGAGCGCCAGGCGGTCAGCCCCCAGTGCGTGCGCCAGCCCGGAGCCGCGCAGCGCCTGCAGGTAGGCCGAATCTTTTTGCGCGGCGACGAATGTGTCGAGTTGGCCGCGTTTCTGCTGGTACTCCTCGACGCTCGGTGTCCTGCCGAGCAATGCCGTGGCGGGATAGGCGAGCTCACTGTTCCAGTAGTCGTCGAATGAATCCGAGACCTCCTTGACGATCGGGCCGACGAGCAGCACGTCGACGTCGGTGAAGTCGAGTTCCGGGTCGGCCCCGAAGTATTCGTCGCCGATATTCCGGCCGCCGAGGATCGCGACCTGGTTGTCCACGGTGTAGCTCTTGTTGTGCATACGCCGCGTCACGGACCCGAAGCCGGTCACCAGCTGTGTCAAGCGGCTGCTATTTCGGATGAAGGGATTGAACAGGCGCACCTCGATGTGCGGATGATGGTCAAGGACCGCCGCGCCCAGCGTCCTGCCGCCCAGATCCATGTCGTCCACCAGCAGGCGCACGCGGACCCCGCGGTCGGCCGCCCTGATCAACTGGTCGACAAACAGCTTGCCGGTCAGATCGTTGTGCAGCAGATAGTACTGGGCGTCGATGCTGCGTTCGGCGGCCCTGGCAAGCGCCGCGCGCGCGGCGAACGCGTCCGGTCCGCTTCCCAGCAGCAGAAAGCCGGATTCGCCGCTGTCCGCGTGACCGTGGGTATCGATAGTCTGCCGGCTGGCCAGCGCAAGCCGCGTATCGTCCGCGTCCTCGAAAGCGGTCGACACGGGTCGATCGATGTTCTCGGGCAGCGAGGCGCAACCTGCGAGGGAGAGCAGTGCCCCGATCGTCAGCAGGGCGCGCATGCACCGCGGCTGACCGGTGCATCGACGGTGATACGGCAATGCATTGTTCATTCGTCTCATTCTCGTCCAGTGCGCGATCGTCTCGACTGCGGCCGCCAGCTCGGTGCCGCGGCCGGCCTCCCCATTGACCCGGCGCAGCCTCTGGCGACGAACGATCGGCAGCGTCTCCTGGCCCCGCAAACCGATCCGATGCCTGCAGTAAAGCACCAGGATACGTCAGAGGCGGCATCGCCGAGAACCGGTATCGCTGCGCCCGAACGGCAGGGTATGTGATCGTCCCACAGACAGCGGCATGCGACCATGATGGCCCGGTGCCGCAATCCGCAACGCGGGGTGGAATTCGTCCGGCACTCGCGGATAATCGTCGTTCGGCACCTTGCAGGCGTAGACTCGCGGTGACCTTGGTCAACGTCTTTTCCGGCCAGCCAGCCTCTGCGTCCGCGCGAGGGTACCAGTCTATCGACGGAGTTGCGCAGCAGATCGTGATACATGGGACAAGAAACCGATGGCCCTACCTCTGTGGCCTCGCAATGCTCGTGGGCGCAGCACAGGGGGCCGCCAGTGCGTGGACATGCCGCTATGCAGATCTCGTCAGGCAGGTCGAGGTGGTCTATTCCCAGGCCCCGGCGTCCCCGCCCTGCGCGGTCGTCTACAGAAAGCCGACCGAGCAGGTGCCGGATCGCACGCTTTGGCAGGCACAACAGAACAGCGACTTCTGCGTCCGCAAAGCCACGGACCTCGTTCAGCGGCTCGAGTCCTGGGGCTGGCAGTGCGCCGATGATCCATCGCGGCCGGCGCCAGCCGGGCCGGAGCAGCCGGCAGCCATGTCAGTGCCGGACCCGGCGCCCAGCTACATGCCGGCGCCGGCAGATGCCGCCGACGACGCACAGCAATCCGGATTCTTCGTCAGCGTTGCGGACTATCTGGCGTTCGACCGGGCGTCCCGGCTCGCTTTCGTGTCGGGGGTCGTCGACAGCCGGCTGCGCCTGTGGCGTTGGGATCTGCTGGCCGCCGGCTATAACGGATCGTCGCCGAATCCCGCGTTCGCCGACTGGCGGGCGGCGCACGTCGCGCGGCTCGATGCCTGCGCCGGCCGTTATGCGCTCCCGGAGCTGGTCCGCGAATTCGAGCAGTATCTGTCGACGACCGGGCCGGAGCGCGGCCGCAATAAACAGGACGAGTCTGCAGCGACCCAGCTGCAAGCGTTTCTTGCATGGTTTTGCAGGCTCCATGGCTGATGCCTGCCAGGGGTGACCGCGATGGGCAGCAGCGAGGGTAGGATCGTTTCCTTGATCGCCGAGCGTGTCAGCATGTCGACCGCACGCGAGTAAGCGGGTTTGGTCTCGCGCGTCATGATGCCGGTCATCGACAACATCGCGGTGGCGGCGACCGCAATGCCGTACAAGCCGGAGAGGTGGAAGGCTGCGAGGATTCCGATACAGATCGTGATCAGCGGGGCGGCGGTCCCGCGGGTGATCGCTGCCGTGGGGTGCGGGGCGTTACGCGCTCTCGGTGATCGGCTTCGGCCTGTTTGCGTGACACGATGTGCCGATCCTGCGGCGCGTGCGGGTCGACGGCAAGCCCGGATAGCCCGCCTGACGCGGTGGGCGATGGTGCCCCGGATCCGCTGTCTATACTCTGATGGGCATCCCCGTGATGCCGGCAGACCTAAGGCACGCAGCCTGTCTCGCGTAACCGGTGTCGTCCTGCAATAACCGATGAAAGGAAACCCCCATGGCCAAAGAGACCCTGCCGGCGATCAGCGAGCAAGGCGCGAGCGGCGAGATCGCGGCGCTGTATGCCGATATTCGCGACACGCTGAACGTGTCCGCGATCAACTATGTTTGGCGGCACATCGCAACGATCGATGGCGGTCTGCGGTGGGCCTGGGAGGCGGCAAAGCCGATGTTCGTCTCCGGGCGCGTGGACGGTGAATGTGAGCATCTGCAGGCGCAGCTCGCTTACCCGGACCTGCCTGCGTTGAGTGATACGACCCTGCAGCTGGTCGGCGTCGATCGGGATGGTCGCGAGATGATTGGCGCGATCCTCGACACCTACAACCGGGGCAATCTGTTGAACATGGTGTCGCTGTCGGCGCTGCTCGCCGAGCCGGCCGCACCACCCGGCGGTGAGCGGCCCCGCGCCGACCTGCCGTTTACCCGCGTTGTGCTACCGCCGATCCCGGAGGTCGCCGACCTGTCCGATGCGGTCAGCGAACAGGTGCTCGTGCTGAACGCGCTGGGCGCCAAGCCGGGGCCCAACCGCGTGGTAGCCAGCATCTACAAGCACATCGCGCTGTGGCCCGGTTATCTTTCGCTGAGTTGGGCGCAGCTCGCCGCGATGCATGCAGACGGTTCATTGTTGCGCGAGATCGAGGACACCCAGCAGAAGGCACGACGGCATGCCGCCTATCTGGCGGCGGATCTGGGTCCGCGCCCGGCGGGCGAGGTGGCTGACCGGGTCCGTCGCGCGGTATTCGAGTTCACCGATACCGTGATCGCACGCATGATCCCGATCGGTCAGATGCTGCGCGATTCGCTGCGCGCGCAGGCTTAGACCCAAGCGCACTGGCTGCTGGGTAGCCCGGTGAAGCCGCGCATTCGTTGCGCAAACCACGGTGAAAAATGCCCTGCAGCCTCTAGGGCTGCGCCCATACTGCGGTCGTTCTCGCCGGGAACGACCGGTTTGAGTCAATGCCAAGGGCTGAAACCCTGCCGTGCCGGCACCGCAGACAGCCGGCCCGGCCCTTCTGCGTTAAGGCGTCGCTGTCCCTGTGGCGAGCAGGTTCCGCTTGCGCAGCGCCTCGATCATCAGATCTGAATACCCCTCGACCTCTTTGCGCAGCTCGCCCGGCTGGAACGTCTCGGTAGTGCCGGACCAGACCAGTTCTCTGGTTCTTGCATCCCACAAATTCGTTTCGACGACCGCGATCGTGTAGTTACTGACCCGGGCCGGTTCATAGTACGCCCAACCGGCGTTGTAGTAACCGTAGAAGCCCGGGCCCGGCATCGGGCGCACCTGCGGCGGGATGTACTCGGTCTTGTTGTCCATGCGCACCACCCGTGTCATCAGCACGGCGTCGGCCTTGGCCTCCCTGACGCTGTTCAACAGGGCCTGCTCGTCGGCTGCGCCGGTGCTAGGCAACAAGGAATAGGCGGGCGCGGCCTGTATGCCCGCCGCACGAAGCTTGGAGGAGAACACATCCTCGAAGGTACGGCGCGATCCGGCCTCCTGATCGATGCCAACCACCAGAAGGTTGCGGTAAGGCCCGAAAGACTTGTCTTCTGCCTGCCACTCGTTGACCAACTTCGTGGAGGCGCAGCCCCCGAGGAAAAGGCTGATCGCAACGAAGAACAGGACTCGACGATTGAACATGGTTCTCGACCTCTTGGATTCTCAGGGGTTGGGTCCGGCGCAGCGCAGGGTCGGTCCCCGCACCGTGTGTCGTATCTTACCGCGGAAGGATCGGTCCGCGATCGGCCAGCGACGAGGACGCAATGGCCCGGCGGGGATCGCGTCAGCAACATCCGCCGCATGCTGCACTCAGGCCCGCCGTTGCAGCACGATCCCGGACAGCGGCGGCAGGGTCAGGCTCAGCGAGTGCGGGCGCCCCATCCAGGGCCTATCGTCGGCGATCAATGCCCTGCCGCCGTTGCCCAGGTTCGAGCCGCCGTACAGGGCCGAGTCCGAGTTGAAGATTTCATCGTAGCCACCCGCGTCCGGGACCCCGATGCGGTAATCGTCGCGCGGCACCGGCGTCAGATTGAGCACCACGATGAGATACTCCCGGTCGCTGCTGCGGATGAAGCTGAGCACCGAATTGTCCGCATCGTGGCAGTCGATCCACTCGAAGCCGTGCCAGTCGAATTCGTACTGGAACAGCGCCGGCCGGTGCCGGTAAAGGTGGTTTAGATCTTTCACCAGCCGCTGCATGCCCTGGTGCAGCGGGTAGTCCAGTACGTACCAGTCGAGTGTCTGCATGCAGTTCCACTCCGTGCCCTGCGCCAGTTCCGTACCCATGAACAGCAGCTTCTTGCCCGGGTGGCAGAACATATAGGTGTAGAGTGCACGAAGATTGGCAAAGCGCTGCCATTCGTCGCCCGGCATCTTGTTGGGCATGGAGCCCTTGCCGTGGACGACCTCGTCGTGCGAGAAGGGCAGCAGAAAGTTCTCGGTGAACGCGTACAGCAGGCTGAAGGTCAGGCTGCCCTGATGATAGCGCCGGTAGATCGGCTCGTGCGCCATGTATTCCAGCGTGTCGTTCATCCAGCCCATGTTCCACTTGATGTCGAAGCCCAGCCCACCGAGTTCGACCGGGCGGCTGACCATCGGCCACGACGTCGACTCCTCCGCAATCATCAGCGCGCCGGGCTGCTCTTCGTGCACCGCGACGTTGAGCTCGCGCAGGAACCCCAGGGCCTCGAGGTTCTCGCGCCCGCCGTACTTGTTCGGGACCCATTCTTCACGCGAATAGTCGAGGTAGAGCATCGAGGCAACCGCATCCACGCGCAGTGCGTCGATGTGCATTTCCTCGAACCAGAACATCGCGCTGGAGAGCAGAAAGTTCCGGACCTCGTTGCGCCCGTAGTTGTAGATCAGCGTGGACCAATCGAGGTGTTCGCCCAGGCGCGGGTCCTCGTGCTCGTACAACGGGGTGCCGTCAAAGCGTGCCAGCCCATGGGCGTCCTTGGGAAAGTGGGCTGGCACCCAGTCCAGGATCACGCCGACGCCCTGTCGATGGCAGTAATCGATGAAACGGCGGAACTCGTCTGGTCCACCGTAGCGGCTGGTCGGCGCGAAGTAGCCGGTGCTCTGGTAACCCCAGGACGGGTCGTAGGGATGCTCGGTCACGGGCAGTAACTCGATGTGGGTGAACCCCATCTCCCGGACATAGGCCACCAGGCGCTCCGCGAGTTCGTAGTAGCCGAGAAACTCGCCCTCCGGGCCGCGCTGCCACGACCCCAGGTGCACTTCGTAGATCGACATCGGTGCGTGCTGCCAGTCGGCCGCGCCGCGCGCGCGCAGCCAGTCGTCGTCCTGCCAGTCGTGTTCCGAGGGACCGCGGATCCGCGACGCGGTGTCCGGACGCAGTTCGTAGGCCTGCGCATAGGGGTCGCTCTTGAGCAGGATTTCGCCACTTTGCCGGTTGCGGATCTCGTACTTGTAGAGCCGGCTCGCCAGGATGTCCGGTATGAAGAGCTCCCAGACCCCGGTGCCGCCGCGCACGCGCATCGGGTGGCGGCGACCATCCCAATGATTGAAGTCGCCGACCACGCTGACCCGTTCCGCGTTCGGTGCCCAGACCGCGAACAGGAAGCCGGCGACGCCGTCGACCTCGTGCGCATGGCAGCCCAGGAAGCGGTAGGCATGGCGGTGCTTGCCCTCGTTGAACAGGTGCAGGTCGAAGTCCGGTATCTGCGGGAGGAAGCTGTAGGGGTCGTGACCGATATGCTCGCAATGTCCGCTGTCGCGCCACGTGAGCCGATAACGCGCGGGTACCTTCAGCGGGTCGCCACGCCATTCGAACAAGTCCGTGCCGGGCACCCGTTCGAGTGCGAGGTCGCCGTCGACGATGCCGACATGGGTCGCCCCGGGTAGGTAGACCCGAATCAGGTCGCGGTTGTCACCCAGCGGGTGTCTCCCCAGCACCGCGAACGGGTCATGGTGCCTGGCCTGAAAGATACGTTCGAGTTCCGATGTCGATTGGACATCCTGCATGGTAATCCCTCTCCTGCTGGGGACGCGCGTCGCCGGCTGAATTCCCGCGTGCCGGAATCACCGTCGTGCGAATCCCGCACAACAGACTGTTGCGGTGTGTCGCAGTGATCGCGTGGGCAGGGCCAGGACCTGTCGCGCCGGCCCGGTCTTCCGACGTAACCGACGACGGCCCTCCGCCGGGTTTTCGCATCCGCCATCGGATGGGCCAGGGGTTCGGGGCCTGCCAAGACGCGGCCCGACCGCCGCCGCGTCCGGCGATGCCTCGCGCCGGGCCAAGCGACACGGCGACCACGTTTTGTGGTCTATGCGTTGATGTTAATACATCGCGGCCGGCACCGCGCGAGGCAGTGCGCCTTGACGGCTGGACGGTTGGCGTGCAGGTGCCGGCTCGATCGGGCGGTGGTCGCCGCCAGCGGGCCCATGGTCAGGGGCGTGCGGTGCCGCAGTGCATGCGCCCCAGTATCGCGGGCGGTCGCAGGCCGAGGCGTCTCATCGATGTCGCCAGCCCACGGGCTATCACGGCGATCAGCGGACAGCCCTTCTCGAACAGCCACCGCGAGGCGGGACGCAGCACGGAGTTTTCACCCATGTGCAGGTCGAATGCGGCGCTTGCGAGACCCCCCAATGCGAGCCCGAGGGCGAAGTTATCCGCGAGGGCGCCCAGCAGGACCCCGTAGGCGCACGGCACGACCCGAATCAGCCAGCGTGACGTGGCCTCCGAGGCATCGTCCGTCAACTCGTGCGTATAGTCCACGTGCTGGTCGTGATGCGGCTTGTGTTGCGTTTCCGGCAACGGCGCAATCTCGATATCGTCTGTGATCTGTTGCGCGCTCGGTTCGTTTCGGTCCTGGTTCAGCACGTTTCGTCCGCCTCTGGATACTGCATAAACGGGTTATAGGGGTACGCGACGGCCTCGCGTCTCGAGGGCTTGTCGGGTGCGTCACGGATGCTGGGTGGTCCCTATCGAGGGGCAGCCGGGGCCTGGCGCCACGAGCCCGTGAACTGCGACTGGCGACCGTGCCTGATGCCTGCGCGATCGAGGTAATACGAGCGCCAGTCCAACTGGCTGCGCAGGTGGTCCTCGGTCGTCCGGGCAGCGTGCTCGGTTGTGGTCGGTCCATGTCGCTGGATGCCGTTGCCAGAGGCAATGTCGGCAGAGGACACTGCCGTGCCTGATGCGATCAGAAACGCGAGGGTCAGGGAAGTCCTAAACATGATACTGCTCCGTTTAGTGACGAAAAATCGCGGCAGGGCATAGGGCCCCGCCGCCGGATGATCAGTTGGGATCCGGTTTGTCGCACCACAACGCGAAGCCGCCGAATATCAACGGGCGAATACGCATCCTGAGCGCGTCATCCATCAGTTTGTTGGGCATGCACACGCAGCGCAGTGAACCCAGTTTCAACAAGAGCGCGGGCTTTCCTATGCTCTTCAACATATCCGACAATCCTCTCCCAAGACCGTTGCAAAACGGTGTCAGTTTCATGAACTTAACGATTATCGGCAGGCGCCACCATAACCTTAGCGAATCGTCATAGGCGGCGGATCGCGCCAGTGTCGCACGCCATACGAGTCGCGTAATCTACCACTGCAACTTGCTTGCCAGCATTGCGAATTCGCAGCGAGGGTGACCCGGAAACCGCCGGGTCCATGGTCACAAGCGCCTGGGGCGGACGCCGCGGTTTCGTTGAGCGGTGCGCCCGGTCGCGACCGGCGCGTCGTACCAAACCACTTGCCGAATCAATGATGCTCCAACCGCGTACCGTCGGCGCCGTGACGCACCCGGATGCAGCAACGGATTTGTCCTGAACAGGGATGTCATCGTGTGGGTCGTCCGCGCGGGAAACGCGCCGCCCGACGTTATCGCTCCGAGACCTCGATTTCCACCCGGTAGTCGAGTGTGCTGTCAGTGCCGTCGCCAAGAAACGTCCCGCGCACCGGCATCGTGTCACGCGCATGGGCCCCTGCCGCGATCGTGACATGGGCATCGGCGACCGCCTCCCCGTGCGTCGGGTCGAAGCCGCGCCAGCCGGCGCCGGGCAGATAGACTTCCGGCCAGGCATGCAGGTGACGCCTTTCGCTCTGCAGGTCTCCCTTCTGGTAACCGCTCGCGAAGCGCGCGGCGATGCCTTCCGCGCGACAACAGTCGACGAACAGCACGGTCAGGTCGCGGCATGCGCCGTTGCGGCTCTGCAGCGTCGCGGCCGGGCTTTGCGGCGCGCCGGTTTCACGATGGACGTGGCTGAATCCGCTGAACAGCGCATGATTGAGCCTGTTCAAAAATGCCATCGTGTCGCTCCGGACGGCCAGGCTGTGCGAGGCGGCGAACGCGGTGACCGTGTCATCCGGTTTGATGCGTTCCAGATAGGCCCGCGCACAGGTGGCGCTGTGTCGGTGCTCGAAGGGTAGGACCATCGCCTCGGGGGCAAGGATGAAATCGAAGCTGTTCCGACGCAGGGTCTCGACCTGCATATTCACGTCGATATCCAGGTGATCGGCCTGTGCGTCGAACCAGACCTGGGTCACCCGATTGCCCTCCAGGTCCAGTTGTTCGTCGCGTCCTTGCGGCGTCGGGCGGATCTCCAGCCGATAGTCGACAATACGCTGCGCCCCGTCATCGCGCGGGCGGAAGCGCAGCTGCTGCGGGCCGAACTGGACCGGACCCGAATAGCGATAGCGCGTGAGATGTCGGATGCTGAATTGCATGTGTAATGAGGTCTCGGCAAAGATCGCTAGCGTCGGAGGCGCTGCACGCGCACGGTCTGTGCGATGGGGTAGATCGCAGGCCCAAATTGATTGTACACGGCGACATCTGCGGCATCGCGACCGTAGCCGACCGCGACATACCCGCCGGCGAGCTCGGCCTGGGTCGGATCGAAGGTATACCAGCGTCCGCCCACGTAGGCCTCGAACCAGGCGTGCAGGTCCATCGGTTGCAGTCCGTAGAGGTAGCCCACGACCATCCGCGCGGGGATGCTGAGGCTGCGGCACAGCGCGATGCCCAGGTGCGCCAGGTCGCGGCAGACGCCCGTCTGCCTCGCGTTGACCTCCACCGCTGATACCGGGACGTCGCTGCTGCCCGGGCGATAGCTGATCCTGTCGCGTAGCCAGGCGACGATCGCCGCGACCTGGTTGTAGCCGGGTCGCTGGTCGGCGGTAATTTCGCTCGCCATCTGGTGGAAGCGGTCGGACTCGCAATAGCGGCTGGGCAGCAGGAAGCTGAGCACCGCGTCGGGCAGATACTGGATCTCGACGAACGGCGCTCCGAGCGCCTCATCAAAATAGTCGGCAATCGTCACGTCGGCGCTGGTGCAGATTTGGAAGCGGCCGCTCGGCGCGATCAGTCGTTGACAGAGGTTGCCATAGGCATCCGTGAACTCGAATACCGGGACGCTGGGCACGAGTCGGTATTCCTCGCGCGCGATCCATTGCTGGGCGCCGCTGCGCGGACGCAGCATCAGCACCAGCGGAACCGGTTCCAGGATATCGAAGGTAAGGTCGCAGCTCGTGCGCAGCCACATGGGTCGGGTCGTCCTGCATTTCGGGTCTTCGCCACAGTATGGGTAATCGCGCGCCGACGCACCCGGCAATTCGACCCGGTCTGCTGGGCAGCGGTGCCCCGACGCAGTTGCTCTAGCCGAACGATTGCCAACGCGCACCACGACAAACCAGTCAATTGCCCCATAGCAGTTTCACCGAGATCGCCACCGATACCGCGACCAGTACCGGTCGGATCAGGCGCGCGCCATGCCGCATCACCAGGTGCGAACCGACCCAGGCGCCGGCCATCTGGGCCAGGCCCATCGGCAGCCCGACCCGCCAGATCACCTCGCCGGCCAGCGCGAAAAAGATCAGCGACGCGATGTTGCTGGTGAAGTTCAGGACCTTGGTGCCGGCGGTCGCGCGGCGCAGATTGTAGCCGAGCAGCAGCACGAAGGCCGCGGCGAAGAAGCTGCCGGTGCCGGGACCGAAGAAACCATCGTAGAACCCGACGGTAAATCCGATCAGCAGGCCGAACATGGCGTGGCCGATACGATGCTGCGCGTCCTGATCGCCGATGCGCGGCGAAAACAGGAAGTACAGCGCGAACGCGATCAGCAGGGTCGGGACCAACCGCTCGAGCAGCTCTGAACCGAGGTGGCGCACCGCGATGGTGCCGCAGGCCGAGCCGACGAAGGTGAGCAGCACCGGGATGCGCAGCCGAGCCAGGTCGATCTCGCCTCGCCGCACGAAGTTGTAGGACGCGGTCAGGGTGCCGAAGGTCCCCTGCAGCTTGTTGGTCGCGAGCGCCTGGACCGGCGGCAGACCGGCCCACAGCAGCGCTGGGAGCGCCAGCAGGCCACCGCCGCCGGCGATCGCGTCGATCATCCCGGCGATCCCGGCGATCGCGATCAGAATCATCAGTGTGTCGAGCGGCAGTGCCTCCACATCAACACCGGCACGTGGCGCCGGAGCCGCCGATCGACGGCCGGTCCACCGTCATCGACTGGCCCAGTCTGCGAGGCTTTCGACCGCACCGGTGACCCGGCCGCAATGACGTTTCACAAAGGCCTCGTCGACCGGCCCGTCCGCGGCCATCGCCAGGGCCGTTTCGCCGTCGAAGTCGACGATCGCCAGGCGCAGCGACAACTCGCGGCCCGGGCGACCGAAGCAGTCGCCGGGCAGCGCCGCGACGCCGGTCTCCTCAAGCAGGCGCGCACAGAATAACTGGCCGTCGCCGATGCCACGTGCGCCGAGGCGGTCGCGGCGGGCCTCGAAGCGCGGGAACAGGTAGAAACCGCCAGCGGCCGGGCTCATGACCGCCCCCGCGTCGGTCAGGGTGCGGTACGCATGGCCGGCCAGCTCGGCGAGGATGCGCCGACTCTGCTGCAGGTAACGGGTCATCTCCGGGCGGTCCTCCAGCGCGGCCACTGCTGCGTGCTGGATCGGTGCGCTGGTCGAGGTAAAGGTCTCGCTGGCGACCGCAGCCATCGCGTCGGCCAGCCAGCCCAGCGACTGGGGAAAGACGAAGAAGCCGAGTCGCCAGCCGCCTGCGCCGCACCACTTGCTCAGGCCGTTGCTGATGATGGTCCCCTCCGGGTAGTAGCGCGCGAGCGAGACATGTTCGCCGGTGTAGTGCGTGCCACTGTAGATCTCGTCGGACAGCGCCAACACGCGGTACTTGCGCAGCACCTCGGCCAGCGCCTGCAGCTGCTCCGCGTCGTACGAGAGCCCGGTCGGGTTGCTTGGCGAGTTGAGGATCAACAGGCGCGGCCGTTCCGGGTCGCTGGCACAGAGTTCCTCGAGTGCGTCGGGCTCAACGCCGAGGCCGGTCTCCGGCCGCGTGCGCAGCCAATGGATATGGCGACCGATGATCCGCGCCTGCGGCGCATAGGACACCCACGAAGGCGACGGGATCACCAGGTCGCCGTAATACACCAGCTGCACGAGGAACATCAGCTCCTTCGTCCCCGGGCCGACCAGTACGTTGTCCGGCGAGTAATCCAGCCCCTCCGTGCGTTTGACCCAGTCGACCACCGCCTCGCGCAGCGCCGGCAGGCCCTTGACCGCGAGGTAGTCCTTCTGGTGTGCGTTGCGCGCCAGACTGTCGCGCACATGTGAGGGCACCGGAAACGGCGATTGGCCAAGCCCGAGGCGATAAACTTCGCGCCCCGCCGCCTGCAGCCGTTTCGAATGCTCATTGATCGCCAGCGTCGCAGAATTGCCCATCCCGCGGATGTTCAAATTGAGGTAGACCTCGGGCGAGCGTGGCTGGTTGACGGACATGATCGCGATTCCTTTGGGGCGAGACGCGGTGGATTGGCTAAGGTTGGCAGTGTCAGACGAAGGATAAGGCAATGGCCGGCGACACCCCAACGCAAGAATACCCGATCGTATGGCAGCCTTCTCAGCAGTCGATGGACAATAGCCAGATGGCCCGGTTCATGCGTCAGGTCGCCGACGAGACCGGCCGCGCATTCGCCGATTATGCGGACCTGTGGCAGTGGTCGGTCGACGATCGTGCCGGCTTCTGGTCGGCGCTGTGGCGCTCCACCGGCGTGATCGCCAGCCGCGGCTGGGACGGTGCACTGGTCGACGGCGACGCGATGCCGGGGGCGCGCTGGTTCGTGGGTGCGCGGATGAACTTCGCCGAGAACCTGCTGCGTTATCGCGACGGCCATGCCGCAATCCTGTTCCGCGGCGAAGACGGCAGCGAACAACGCCTGAGTTATGCGGATCTGTTTCGACAGAGTGCCCAGCTCGCCGCCGCGCTGCGCGAACTCGGCATTGGACCGGGCGACCGGGTTGCGGCGCTGGTGCCGAACATCCCGCAGGCGGTGGTCGGCATGCTGGCGACCAGCTGGCTCGGCGCGGTCTGGTCGTCCTGCTCACCGGACTTCGGTGTCGACGGCATCCTCGATCGCTTCGGCCAGATCGCGCCCAAGTTGCTGATCGCCGCCGACGGCTATCGCTTCAAGGGACGCCTGATCGATCTGCGTGACAAGATTCGCGCGGTGCACCGGGAGCTTGGGCCGGAACGAACGCAGTGCCTGCTGATCGCTTGGCAGGGTACCGGTGCGATGCCCGGCAGCCTGGACTGGCACGCGCTGCTGGCCAGCGATGCGGAACCGCCGGCGTTCGCGCAGCTGCCATTCGACCATCCGCTGTATGTGCTGTTCTCGTCCGGTACCACCGGCAGGCCCAAGTGCATCGTGCACGGCGCCGGGGGCACGCTGCTGCAGCACCTCAAGGAACACCGGCTGCACACCGACATCGGCCGCGACGACCGGCTGTTCTACTTCACCACCTGCGGCTGGATGATGTGGAACTGGCTCGTTTCAGGTCTGGCCAGCGGCGCCACGCTCGTGCTTTTCGACGGCAGTCCTTTCCACCCGACCGCCGACGCGCTGTGGCGCATGGCCGACCAACTGGGGGTCAGCATATTCGGCACCAGCGCCAAGTATCTCTCGGCGCAGGAAAAGGCCGGCGTGCGCGTCGTCGAGCGCTTGCCGCTTACCCGGCTGCGCACCGTCCTCTCGACCGGCTCTCCGCTGGCGCCGGCGTCGTTCGATTACGTCCTGCGCGACATCCGACCGGGCGTGCAGATCTGTTCGATCTCGGGAGGCACCGACATCGTCTCCTGTTTCGCGCTGGGTAATCCTTTGCTGCCGGTGCGCCGCGGCCAGCTCCAGTGCCGCGGGCTCGGGATGGCGGTCGAGGTGTTCGATGCAAAAGGTC
Source organism: uncultured Chromatiaceae bacterium (assembly GCA_965601425.1). Taxonomy (GTDB): domain Bacteria; phylum Pseudomonadota; class Gammaproteobacteria; order Chromatiales; family Chromatiaceae; genus Thiosocius. Next base: position 15,771 of record CBFCWF010000052.1, read on the forward strand.
GCGGTGTGCTGGGGGAACCCGGCGAGCTGGTCTGCACCCGGCCGTTTCCCTGCATGCCGGTCGGCTTCTGGAACGACCCGGGCGGCAGTCGCTATCGGGCGGCCTATTTCGAACGCTACCCGGGTGTCTGGACGCATGGCGACTGGACCATCCTCACCCGCGATGGCGGCCTGGTCATCGAAGGCCGCTCGGATGCGGTGCTCAATCCGGGCGGGGTGCGCATCGGTACCGCCGAGATCTACCGCCAGGTCGAACGTCTGCCCGAGATCCAAGAGAGCGTCTGCGTCGGACAGCGCTGGGACGACGATGTGCGCGTGCTGCTGTTCGTGGTGATGCGCGGCGGGGCGACGCTCGACGACGCGCTGCGCGACCGGATCCGCCAGACCCTGCGCGACAACGCGAGCCCGCGTCACGTGCCGGCGAAGATCCTGCAGGTCAGCGACATCCCGCGCACGCGTAGCGGCAAGCTGTCGGAGCTTGCGGTGCGCGATACCATCGCGGGCCGACCGGTCAAGAACACCGAGGCCCTGTTGAACCCGGAGGCGCTGGCACAGTATCAGGCGCTGCACGAGCTACAGCAGCCGTGAAAACCGGCCAGCCGCCACCGGGCCCACTGGAGCAAGCCGGGTTCAGACCAGGATGGTCGTTGCCTGCCATGGGAGCGCAAGCTACGACCTGGTCCGGTGATTCCGATCATTTCTTCCTACGAAATGCGCCTTGTCTTGGTCGGGTGGCGGGGCTCTGAGAGTAAGCGAACTTGCCAAGCAGCCCACGAGATTCCAGGGACCGGGCGATGGAAGAAAGAGCGGTGGGCGCTGCTGCAGCAAGCGCCGATAGCCGTGCCCGGCAGGCTTAGGTATGCTCCCCAAGTCGTGCGCGCCTTGCCGATGGACTGTCGGCCGGGCGCTGGTCAGATTGCGACGTGAAAATCTCGAAGAATATTGGGCCGTGCTCCCCGGTCCCTGACAACCGCAAGGAGTGGCAGACAATGAACATCCGAATTCCGACGGCGGTCGCCCTGGTCGCCTCCCTGAGCTGTGCGACCGCCGAGCAGGCGCCCGTCGAGCAGATTGTCATCGATGGTATGACCGAGCAGGTGCTCCTGGATGCCTGCGCCTATCTGCGCTCGGCGGGGCGTTTCTCGGCGCAGTTCGACACGTCCTTTGACGACGTGCTGCTCGATGGCACCACGGTTCAATACAACCGCAGCAGTTCGGTAACCCTGGTACGTCCGGATCGTCTGCGAATCGATGTCGAGGGCGATCGTGGCGAGCGCAACATCTACTACGACGGTAGATCGGTGATCGTCTACCGCCCGGAAAGCGGGCTGTTCGCGGTCGCCGAGGCGCCGGACAAGCTGGATGCGATGCTCGATCTGGCAGCCGAGAAGGGCATCTCCGTGCCGCTTGACGATCTGCTGTACGCGCAGCCCTGCGCGGCGCTCGGTGAAAACCTGCGTACCGGGACCTATGCCGGGCTGCACTACCTCGACGGCGACTGGTACCACCACCTGCTGCTCGAGACCGACGCCCTTGACATGCAGTTGTGGGTCGCGCAGGGCGACGCACCCTGGTTCCGAAAGGTGGTCATGAGCTACCGCGAGAAGCCCGGCGCACCGCGTCACACCACGCTGATTTCGGACTGGGATTTCGATCCGCAGACCGATGATGCGATGTTCCAGTTCGATCCGCCCGAGGGCGCACGGCGGGTCGCGTTTCAAGTACACAGCGCGGCGCAAGGGGAGGCCCAACAATGAACACATCGAACCGTACCCAGGGCATCCTGAAGGCAGCCGGCCATGTGTTCTTCGCCGCGCTGCTCGTTGTCGGGCCGAGCATGGGTCCTGTCGACAGCGTCGACGGCGTGGCCGAGGCGGCCAAGCGTGGCGGCGGTGGCAAGGCCAAGGCGGCACGTGGCGGCGGCCGCAAGGCGGCCTCGCGGCCGAGCAGGGTCGATCGCAAACCGCGGGCCTCGAGTGCGCGGCAGGGCTCAGTCAAGCAGGCAAGCCGGGCCCCCAGTCGACAGGCGAAACCGAAATCGCGCCAGGCGAAGCCGTCAGCGAGGCCCGCGACACACAGCGCAAAGCCGGCAGCGCGGCCCGCGAACACCGGCGCAGCCTCGCGTGAGCGGCAACAGAAAGATCGCGCGGCCAAGCAGCGTGAGCGCAGCGGCAACGTACAGAATCGCGGCGACTTCAACAAGAAGTTGCAGAGCCACGAGGCGCCGAAGGCGACCGGTGAGCGTAAGGCGGCCGCGGCCCAGAAGCGTGATCAGGGCAAGGCAGCGGCGGGCGAAAAGCGCGACGCGCGTGAGGCGAACGTGGCCGAGCAGCGTGCAAACCGCAACGAGGCGGCCAGCGCCAAGCGCGAGGCCGCCGGCGAGCAGCGGTCGGCGCGCCGGGAACAGACCGCCGAGCAGCGTGAACAGCGCAAGAAGCAGGTCGAGGAGAGCCGCAAGGACTATGCGGACAAGCGCGAGGACATCCGCAAGGACCGACTCGAGGCGGCCGAGGAACTGCAGGAGAACCGGCTCGACTTCCTCGAGGAGCAGCGTGACGATCGCATGGACTTCGCCGAGGACTGGCGGGAGGACCGATACGACCTCTACGAGGACCTCTACGACGACCGTCGCTACTGGGGTTACGACCACCACCATCACTACTATGACGATGACGACAACGACTGGCTCTGGGGTATCGTCGGTGGCGTCGCGGGCTTCGCGATCGGAGCGGCAGTGAGTCAGCCCCCGGCCGGCACGGTCGCGGTGCCCTATAACGACCAGAACTACCAGTACTACGGCGGGGCCTTCTACGAGCCGGCGCCCTCCGGTCAGGGCTACGTCACCGCGCCGGCACCGGTCGGCGCGACCGTCGAGGCGCCGCCGATGGACTGCACCATCGTGTTCGGCCCGAGCCCGGAAGACCCCGGTTATTGCTACTTCCAGGGCGCGTTCTTCCTCTACGACGAGCAGAGTGACAACTATGTCGTCGCCGAGCCGCCGGAGGGCACCGAGGTGCCCTATATGCCCGAGGGCTACGAGGTTCAGACGATTAACGGCATCGACTACTATAAGTTGGGCGCGACCTATTATCGCCCGTATATCGTCGGTGACGAAGAGAAGTACCTGGTCGCCGATGTCTGACACGCGGCTGATGTACCGCGCGCCGACCACCCAAGTGATTCCGGGTGTCCCCGATTACTCACGGTGGTGAAGCATTCGCACACAGCGAGGAGATGACGATGAAGCCGCCGGTCTTTGCAACGGTCTTTGTGGCCGCCGTCTTTCTGACGGCCGCGTCGGGTGTTGCGGCCTTCGACACCGCGGGCACCGAGGCGGCCGCGTTCCAGGGACGCCCCTATTCGCCCTATGCCGACCGCGCCTTTCCGACCGAGGTCTATTTTGGCGACACCCACGTGCATACGGCGCTTTCGGCGGATGCCGGAGGCGGGGGTACCAAGCTGCTACCGCGCGATGCCTATCGTTTCGCCCGCGGCGAGCAGGTGGTTTCCAATACCGGGCAGCCGGTCAAGTTGGCCCGACCGCTGGATTTCTACATGATCACCGACCATTCCGACGGCATGGGCGCGATCACCGACATCATTGGCGGCGCTTCGAATATTGTCGCCGATCCTGTGGGCCGCAAGTTCCACGAGGCCTTCCGTGCCGGCGGCAAGCAGGCCGCCGAGGCGGCCTTCGAACTGACGCGCCAGTTTTCCCAGGGCGAGCTGCCGGCAGCCCTGAACTATCAGCCGGGCAACCCGGCCTACCGACGGGTCTGGGACGAAATCGTCGCTGCGGCCGAGGAGTTCAACGACCCCGGCAAGTTCACTACATTCATTGCCTTCGAGTGGACCTCGTTGGTTTCCGGCAACAATCTGCACCGTAACGTGATCTTCCGCGACGGTCCGGAGCGTGCCGGTAGCGTCGAGCCCTATACAACGACGCCACCGGTAGGCAGCCCGAACCCCCGGGACCTGTGGGCGTGGATGCAGGCCTACGAAGACGGCACCGGCGGTGATGTCATTGCGATCCCGCACAACGGCAACCTCTCGAACGGCATGATGTTCGCGTTGGTCGACGATTTCGCCGCGGGTGCGCCGCTGGATGCCGACTATGCCGCCACGCGGCAGAAATGGGAGCGGCTTTACGAGGCGACGCAGAACAAAGGCGACGGCGAGGCGCATCCGATGCTCTCGCCGACGGATGAATTCGCGGATTTCGAGACCTGGGACATGGGCAATCTCGATCTGTCCGTCGCCAAGCAACCCGAAATGCTGGCGGCCGAGTATGTGCGCTCGGGCCTGCAGCGTGGGCTGCAGGCGGAGGCGGGCCTCGGGGTGAATCCGTTCAAGTTCGGCCTGGTGGGTGGGAGCGACAATCACGTCGGCCTGACCACTCCCGACAACGACAATTTCTTCGGCAAGTTCACGGCCTACGAACCGAACCCGGAGCGTGCCAACCACCTCAGCAAGCAGAACAAAGAGAACGGCGCGCGGCTCTA
>CBFCWF010000053.1:0-20147 GCA_965601425.1 uncultured Chromatiaceae bacterium
GCCAGTGACGCCGGAACGCGTCCACCGTGATTCCCGGCTTGCGGCGCACGCATTGAATGAGTCTGATCATCTGTGGTCTCGATGAGTTCAAGGTCTGGTCAACCGAGGCATCGCCGCCAGCGCGGAGGTAACCCACTCGGTGTCGAGCAAAGTATTGGCCCGCTCGCCGCCCGGGTCAACGCGTGCGCTGGACGCAAGGCCGGCTTCTGACGCACAATCGCCTGCGCGCCGCACTGACGCCGGCGGTAAGACCACCCTCGCCATACGCAGCAAGCTGGAGATCCCCGATGAAACGCAGTTCGTTTACCAAGACCGGCCTCGTGCTCGTCTGTTTCCTATTCCTGACCGCCTGCGGTGGCGGCGGTGCAAAGGTGCAAACCTCGAGCACGACGATGGGCCAGGAACTGATGGATCTCGAGGCGAGCTACAAGCAGGGACTGATCAGCGAAAAGGAATACAACAGCGCGAGGAAGAAGATCCTCAAAAAGTACAACTGAGCACGCGGCCGGTTGCGCGGCCGGCCTCGAACCCGCCGGCCGTAAGCTGATGCCGGCGCGAATGGACGGACTGGCGCCGAGATCGACGCCGGCCCCTCCCAATCACCGTCGACCACCTGAAACGCGCGCAGGCCACCGCAACCGGCCCTTGGCACGACCCTCAGGTTGCCGTGGGCGCGACGATGCCCTCGAGGAGACACCACGGCAGGTCTCAGAGAGGTGTCCGCATTGTCGCTTCGTATCTCGGTCGCTGCAACCGCTGACGTCGGCATGGGCGACCGGGCGCTCGCTCGGCCAGCTTTCCACCGCGACGACCGCCCGCTGAATCCACAGGGTGCCGGCCAGCCGGTTGAACCTGTCACGCGATGGCCGTCATCCGGCCACCGGCGGTTGCAGGCTAGGCCTCGGCCGCCGTTTTGGCCGCATCCAGCGCCGCCTGCAGCCGCGCCTCCTCCTCGTGGCTCAGCGAGGTCTGCAGCACTTTTCCGCCGCAGCCCTCGAGTTCGGCCAGCACCTTGTCGGGGGTCGCCTTGCGTACCAGCACGAACAGCGCCGAGCTGCCGTTGTCGAACCCGGCGGCGAGCTCTTTCATAAACTTGTCGTCGACACCGACGTCGGTCAGTGCACCGCCCGCCGCACCGGCCGCCGCACCGGCCGCGAGGCCCAGCAAGGGGTTCAGAAAGATCAGGCCCAGCAGGGAGCCACAGAAACCACCGGCCAGGGCACCTGTCGCGGTCAGGTTGTGCATCTGGTTGAGGCGGACCTTGCCCTGGTCGTCCTTGATCGCGACCGCTGCATCCTCCAGGTCGACCAGATAGTCTTTCTGCATCTTGAGCAGCTTCAAGCGCATCTCTTCGGCCTTGTGCTGCTCGTCGAACGCGATCACTACGAGATTCGTCATGCGATGGCTCCTTCGTGTTGCGGCCTGAAACCGCTGTTGTTCTGGAATGCACGGGGACCCAGACCGCAACGCGTGGGCCGTTGCGCGAGGCCGCCCGACGGCGCAGCCACGTCAGGATCGCAGAAGGACAGATCGGACGGGCTGACCGGTCTCGGTCGGCGCCCGTTTTCGCACAAGCGGGCGCGCGTGGCAAGCCGGCCTGGCGGCATCGGCACGCCACCCCGAGGTCCGGCGGACCCGCGGACCGGCCCTACTGCCCCGCGGTCGTGCGGTGCAACGGCCGGATCACTGCGCCACCGGATTGACCGACATCAAACCGGTGCCATTTTCCCCCGGGGGAACGGCGACGCGCGCCGAGCGGTCATTGGAAAATGGTGCTGTCTTGGACCCGATGTCGCAACGCGCATCGGGCTGTCGGTCAGCGGATTCCGGCCACCCTGTCCCGAGCGGGGCCGGGCCCGGGGTTCGCGGGGGATGCATCACTATGGTCGACGATGATGTCGCTGGGGCCGGCCGCGGCCCCGTGATGAGCCGCGGCTTGCGACGGCTGTTGACGCTGGTCTTCCTACTGGTCGGCCTGCTGGTCGTCAACTCGACCTATCTCGCGGCGATCACGCTGCTCGAGTATCTGACCGACCAGGTGCGCCAGGACTCCTTCTACCTGAGCATGTTCCTGGTCCACCTCGCGCTCGGGCTGCTCTTGATCCCGCCGTTCCTGGTGTTCGGAACAATACATCTGCGGCGCGCGCGGCGGCGCCCGAACCGCCCGGCGGTACGCGCCGGGGTTGCGCTGTTCGGCACGGCGAGCCTGCTGTTGCTGTCGGGCCTGCTGCTGACGCGTCTCGGGTTCTTCGAAGTCAACGACCCGCAACTGCGCGACGCGGCCTACTGGCTGCACGTGCTGTCACCGTTCGCGGCGCTGTGGCTGTTCGTACTGCACCGCCTCGCGGGACGCGCGCTGCATTGGTCGACCGGCCTGCGCTGGGGGGCCGCCGCGCTCGGCTTCGCGGCCCTGACGGTCGGCTGGAACCTGCTCGACCGGCCGGCCGCGACGCCCGGTGCGCAGCCGGCGTTTGCGACCACGCTGATCCGCACCCCGGGCGGTCGACCGCTGGCGGCGGAACAGTTCATGACCGACGACTTCTGTGCCGAGTGCCATGCCGACATCGCGGCGGACTGGCGCATGAGCGCGCACCGCCTGAGTTCGTTCAACAACCCGTTCTACCGTTTCAGCGTCGAGGAGACGCGCAAGGTCTCGATGGCGCGCAGCGGCAGCGTCGTCAAGGCACAATTCTGCGCCGGCTGCCACGACGTCGTGCCGCTGGTCGACGGCCGGTTCGACGATCCCGGGTTCGCAGTCGACACTGACCCGACGGCGCATGCGGGGCTGACCTGCACCAGTTGTCATGCGATCACGCGGATCAACAGCGTACGGGGCAACGCGGACTTCACCCTCGAGCCGCCGGTGCGTTATCCGTTCGAAAACAGCGAGAATGCGCTGCTCAGGGGGCTCGGCAAGCAGCTGATCAAGGCCAAGCCCGCTTACCACAAGCGGGGCTTTCTCAAGCCGCTGCACGCGAGCCCGGCATTCTGCGGCAGCTGTCACAAGGCCCACGTGCCGATGGCGGTCAATGACTACAAGTGGCTACGTGGCCAGAACCACTACGACAGCTTCATGCAGAGCGGGGTTTCCGGGCACCGCGTCGACAGCTTCTACTATCCGCGCCAGGCGACCGAGACCTGCAGCGCCTGCCACATGCCGCTCGAGGCATCGGACGATCCGGCGGCACGCGACTTCGACGGGAGCGGCACGCGCAAGATACACAGCCACCAGTTCCCGGCAGCCAACACCGGGCTGGCGCACACGCTGCGGCTGCCCGAGGAGGCGATCGCGGCGCATCGCCGGATGCTCGAGGGCGCGGCGCGCGTCGACCTCTTCGGCATGCGCGAGACGGGCGCGATCGACGGCCGCCTGCATGCCCCGCTCGACCGCGCCGACCTGGTACTCGTCCCGGGTCGCCGTTATCTGCTGGAGGCCGTCGTGCGCAACCTGCGCGTCGGGCACCACCTGACGCAGGGTACCGCGGACTCGAACGAGCTGTGGCTCGACGTCAGCGTGCGCGCCGGCGACCGGCTGATCGGACGCAGCGGCGGGACCGGACCGGACGGGGCCGTCGACCCCTGGTCGTTCTTTCTGAATGCCTACGTACTCACGAAGGACGGCGCACGGCTCGACCGGCGCAACGGTCAGGACAGCTTCGTCGCACTCTACGATCACCAGATCGCGCCCGGCGCGGCGACCGTCGTGCACTACCTGCTCAGGATACCCGAGGACGTCAGCGGTCCGGTCACGATCGACGCGGCACTGCGCTACCGCAAGTTCGACACGACCTATCTGCGGCATGTGCAGGGCGAAGCGTTCACGCACAACGATCTGCCGGTGATCACGCTGGGGTCGGACCGGGTCCGCGTGCCGACCCGTCGCGCTGGCGCAGAGACTCCGGCGATCGAGACGCAGCACGGACCGGCACTGTGGGAACGCTGGAACGACTACGGCATCGGCCTGCTGCTGTCCGGCGAGGCCCGGCGCAGCACGCTGCGTCAGGCCGAGCATGCGTTTCGACAGGTCGAGACGCTGGGCCGTCCAGACGGCCCGCTCAACCTCGCGCGGGTATACCTGAAGGAAGGTCGGGTCGACGACGCCGCCGCGGCATTGCAGCGGGCGGCCGAGCACCATCCCAGATTCCGGCCCTGGACGCGCGCCTGGCTGACCGCGCTGGTCGACCGCGAAAACGGCCACCTGGCGCGGGCGGCCGGCACGTTGCAGGCGCTGCTCGCGACACGTTTCGGCGAGGCGCAGGCGCGCGGCTTCGATTTTTCCCGGGACTACCGCGCGCGCAATCTGCTCGGCAGGACGCTGTACGAGCAGGCGCGGCAGGCGCGCGGCGCGGCGCTGGCGCAACGGCGGCGCGCGCTGCTCGAAGCGGCGCTGGCCGAGTACCAGCAGGTATTGTCGGAGGACCCCGAGAACCTGAGCGCGCACTTCAACCTTGCACTGGTCTGGACCGACCTGGGCGAGACGACGCGCGCCGACGCGCATCGTGCCCTGCTCGCGCAGTACCGGGCCGACGACCACGCGGTCGAGCGCGCGGTCGCGATGCACCGACGTCGCCATCCGGCCGCCGATCACGCGGCCGAGCCGGTCGCCATCTACGATCTGCAACGCCCGGCGGCCTACGGTCTGCCCGGCAGCGCACCCGAAAACCGCGGTGACCGGGCGACTGCCGCCAACGGGACGAACGATGAACATGACACCTGAGCAGCGCATCGGGCGCGCCTTCCGGCGCTCGCTCGGCGTGATCGGCGTGCTGGCTGCGGTCGCGTTGCTGCTGTGGTGGTCGAACCGCGGTACCCCGCCGGACGAGCCGGTGGTCGAGGCCGAGATCGCAGCACCGCTGCCCTCGCCGTCCACCGCGGGCGCGCGGGCCGACTCACCCGCGATCCCGTTCACCGACGTCACGGCCGCGGCCGGCATTGCGTTCGTGCACGTCAACGGTGCCTACGGCGACAAGCTGATCCCGGAGACCATGGGCAGCGGTCTTGCCTTCCTCGACTACGACAACGACGGGGACCCCGACCTCTACCTGGTCAATTCGACCTACTGGCCGGACAGGGCCGCAGGCCGCAGCGCCTCCGGCCGCCTGTACCGCAATGACGGCGCCGGGCGGTTCGAGGACGTCACGGTCGCGGCGGGCCTGGAACGGGACCTGTACGGCATGGGCGTCGCGGTCGGCGACTACGACGACGACGGGTGGCTCGACCTTTACCTGTCCAATCTGGGCCCGAACCTGCTGCTGCGCAACGACCGGGGTCGCTTCGTCGACGTGACCGCGGACGCCGGGGTGGCCGGCAATCCGGAGGACTGGAGCACGGGCAGCAGCTTCCTCGACAGCGACAATGACGGCGACCTCGATCTGTTCGTCGGCAACTATGTGGCCTGGACGCGCGAGATCGACCGGGAGATCGATTTCAGGCTCGCCGGACTGGGCCGGGCCTACGGCGGCCCCGAACACCACGTCGGCGCGCTGAACCGGCTCTACCGCAACGACGGCGGGGGCCGTTTCACCGAGGTCAGCCAGGCCGCCGGCATCGCCCTGACCGAGGGCGCCGATCGGCGCCCGGCCGGCAAGGCGCTCGCGGTCAGCGCGGCCGACGTCGACCGCGACGGCTGGATCGACATCCTGGTCGCCAACGACACCACGCGCAACTTCCTGTATCGAAATCTCGGCGACGGCCGGTTCGAGGAGATCAGCGTGCTCGAGGGAATCGCCTACGACCGCGAGGGCAAGGCGACCTCGGGCATGGGCCTCGACGTCGCGCATTTCCGCAACGACGCGGACATCGGGATCGCGATCGGCAACTTCGCGAACGAGATGAGTTCGCTGTTCGTCACGCTCGACGGCCGCGGACCGTTCGTCGACGAGGCGGTGCTCGAGGGGCTCGGGGCGGACTCGCGCCAGGCCCTGACCTTCGCGGTGCTGTTCTTCGATGCGGACCTCGACGGCCGGCTCGACCTGCTCCAGGTCAACGGTCACCTGGAGAACGAGATAAATCGGGTGCACCCGAGTCAGCAGTACGCCCAGCCGGCGCAGCTGTTCTGGAACTGCGGTGAGCGCTGTGCGCAGCGCTTCCGCCTGCTCGACGGGACCGCGGACCTCGCCACCCCGCTGGTCGGACGCGGCGCGGCCTATGCGGACATCGACGGCGACGGCGACCTCGATCTGGCGGTGACCCAGAACGGTCGGCCGGCCGTGCTGCTGCGCAACGACCAGCAGACCGGCCATCACTGGCTCAGGCTCGAACTGGTCGGCCGCCCGGCCAACCGCCACGGCCTCGGCGCCCGGGTGACACTGCGCGCCGGTGGCGTCACCCAATACCGGCGCGTGCACCCGAGCCGGGGCTATCTGGGCCAGGTCGAACTGCCCCTGACGATCGGCCTGGGCGATGCGACGACGGTGGACGAACTGCTCGTGACCTGGCCGGGCGGGCAGGTGCAGCGCGTCGCGGTACCTGCTGTCGACCGCGTGCTGCGCGTCGTGCAGGAGCCGGCGCGATGAGGCGCCTGGGCAGACTGATCCTGCTGCTGGGGCTGTGCGGCCCGGGGTCGGCCGCCCCGCTGACCGAGGTCCCCGGTCCCTGGGCCGACCGGGTGGCGGCCATCCCGGAACAGCGCCTCGACGAGCTGGAACCCGCGACCGTCGCGCGCATCCGGGAGACGCGCGGGCGACTCGACGAAATGCTCGAAACGGCCGGGCTCGACGCCGCGGAACTGGCCGCCGGCTTCGGTCGCCTCGGGGCCCTCTACGGGGCACACCGTCTCTACGCCGGCGCAGAGCTGTCGTTCGGCAATGCCCAGGCGCTCGATCCGGACGGTTTCCAGTGGCCCTACTATGCCGCGCATCTCGCCCTCGAACAGGGCGAGGCGGCGCAGGCGCTCGCGCACCTGGACCGGGCGGCGCGGATCGACCCGGACTACCCGACGCTGCCGCTGCGCCGCGGCGAGGCCCTGCTGGGCCTGAACCGGCCCGCCGCGGCCCGTAGCGCGTATCGGCAGGCGGCCGACGACCCCGCACTGCGCGCGGCCGCGCTCTACGGGCTCGCGCAAATCGATCTGCTCGAGCGCGACGCGGCGGCCGCCGCCGCGAGGCTGGGCGAGGTGTTGGCCCTGCAACCGGCGGCAGACGCGGCGCAGTATCCCCTCGGCCAGGCGTTGGTCCAGCTGGGACGGCGCGACGAGGCGCGCGCGCACCTGGCGCGCCGTGGCATGCACAGGCCGAGCTATCCGGATCCGCTGATCGAGGAACTGCGCTCCCTGCAGCAGGGGGCGCGACTGCACTACGAAGACGCGCTGCGCGCGATCAAACGCGACGACTACGCGGCCGCGGGCGCGGCCTTTGCCACTGGCCTTGCGGAGGACCCGACGAACGCACGTGCCCGCACCTCGTATGCACGCACGCTGTGGATCGCGGGCCGGCGGGACACGGCGCAGGTCGAACTGCGGCGCGCCGCCGCCGACGGACCCGGGGAGACGCTGCCGAGGTTCCTGCTCGGCGTGCTGCACGATGCCGCGGACGACCCGGCATCCGCGATCACCGCCTACCGCGAGGTACTCGCCATCGATCCGGTGCACCAGGGTGCGCTGAGCTACCTGGCCAACCTGAGCCTGCGGCGCGGCGACCACGCGGCGGCGGCCAGCTACTTCGAGCGCGCGATCGACGCGGGCGCGACCGAGTTGCCGGTGTTCCTGCACTACTGGATCGCGCTGCGCCAGGCCGGCACAGGCGACGACGCGCTGCGCGACGCGCTGGTCGCGTTCGACCGACGCTTCCCCGAGCCGCCGGTGTTCCGGTACCTCCTCGCGAGGCTACTCGCGGTTTCGGAGGCGCCGGGCGTCGCGGACCGCCGGCGGGCGTTGCAGATCGCCCGCCAGTTGCACGATGCCGCGCCGATACCGCCACACAGCGAGTTGCTCGCACTCGCGCTGGCCGCGGCCGGTGAGTTCGCGCAGGCCGTCGCGTTGCAGGAAGGCCTGGTCCAACTGGCGCTGAGTGCCGGCGCGCCGGGACATGCCGCGGCACTCGAGCGGGTGGCCGCCGGGTACCGCGCCGGCACGCTGCCCGACGCGGTCCGGCCGTTGGACGACCCGTTGCTGATGCCCGCGCCGGCAGACCCCGAGGCGGCGATGCGCAATTACCCGGCGGGTCAGCCCTATTGACGGGCCGCGAACCCGACGTGTGACTACCGGGGGGGCAAGGTATGCGTTGGCCGGGTGATTCTGAGCATCGCTCCCGCGAAACGCGCTGATTACTTGTCCGCTTTCTTCTTGCTGCTGCTCGACCGGGTCGTCGTGCTCGGATACGCATAGCCCCCGTAGTACGGGCTCGCACCGTAACCGTAGCCTCCGCGATACGGGTAGCCGCCCCAGCCGCCGCCGTAAGGATAGCCGCCGCCCCAGCCACCATAGTACGGGTAGCCGCCCCAGCCGCCGCCGTAGGGATAGCCGCCCCAGCCGCCCCCGTAGGGATAGCCGCCACCCCAGCCACCGTAGTACGGGTAGCCGCCGCCGTACCAGGGACCGCCGCCGCCCCAGGGACCACCGCCCCAGCTGTTCCAGAACGCGCTCGCGGAACCCGCGACCAGCGCGGAACCGAGCACCGCGCCGGCCATCAAGCTTTTAGTGAATCTGCTCATAACATGACCCTCCGTCTGACAATCTCGATTATCGCAACGCCCGACCGCACCTCGCGGACAGGTAACCGTTGATCGCATTATTTTGCCCCGCGACCGCGATCTCTCCATGACCGAAATCAAAAAACCTGCAGACAAGACCCGCTGTCGCCGGCCGGTCGGCCGCACCGAGCCGTTCAGTGGCCGGACCGGGATTCGCCGGCAGCAGGCTGGCAGCATGGACACCAAAAGGTCGCACGCTGCCTCGCGCCGAGCCGGGCGGACCGGATCACGCCGTCACAGCGCAGACAGGGCTGCCCGCTGCGGCCGTACACCCAGAGCCTGCCGGCATCGTCGTTGGCCCAACGGGTGACCCGCGGGCCACCGTGCAGGTTGCGCCGCAACAGGCGGGCCGCCTGCCGGTACAGCGCCGTCAGCAGCGCGTCGCCGACGCGGACCAGCGGGGTCGCAGGGTGGCAGCGCTCGAGAAACAGCACCTCGGACTTGTACACATTGCCGATGCCGCTCGCGACCTGCTGGCTCAGCAGCACATCGGCGATCGGCGTATCGGGCTCGGCCAGCTCCCGCGCACGCCGCAAGAGGCGGTCGATGTCGAGCGGACTCGCGAGCAGGTCCGGCCCGAGCATCGCATCGAACGCGCGTCGCCGTACGCCGGCATCCCGCAGGATCTCGACCTGCAGCGCGTTGAAGCAGACGAGTACCCGATCCCCGATGTCCAGCACGATCGAGGCCTGGCGGCGCGGCTTGCGCCATGCCGCGCCTGGCGCGTACGCATGCCACGAGCCCCACATGCCCAGATGACTGCGCAGCAGCCGCCGGCCGTCGAGTTCGATGAACAGATGCTTGCCACGCGCGTAGACCTCGCCCAGCGTGACGCCGGCGAGTCGGGCATCGGGCACCCCGCGCACGCTGCCCGCGACCAGGCGACGACCGCCGAGGACCGGCCGCAGATAGGCCGCCAGCTTGAACACGGTATCGCCCTCGGGCATCAGACGAAGCCCTCCGAGGCCAGTCCGCGGTAGTCACTGACGAAGCCGCACTGCATCATCTCGGCCCACAGGGTCGATTCGCGGACCGGTCGGCCGTCGATCTTCTCGATGACCAGCGAACGGCGCCGGGACTTCTTCGGTACCCGGTGCAATGCCTCGAACGCGGCGGCGCGCACCGGCGGGTCGGCCAGATTGCCCGGGAAGGTGAGCAGCTGGCGCGCGTTCGGCCCCAGGTACAACAGCGGCCTGCCGGCAGACAACAGCACCCAGGCGCCGGCGACGCGGCGCGGTTTCGCGCTGGCCCGCGCGTCGCCGGTCTCGGGCCAGGCCAGCACGCCGCCCCAGGGGTTCGCCGGGTCGATCGCCGGCAGCAGCGCGACCTCGGCCGCGTCGAGCTCGAAACCCGCCTCCCCGGCGCGCGCCGCACGCAACCTGTCGATCGCGCCCGGCCTGGCAAACTGTGCGCCGGAGAGCCCTTCGATGAAGTAGCCACGTCGCACACGGCCGGATGCCTCGAGCGCGGACAGCACCTTGTAGACCGGCCCGAATCCCCCCGGCAGGCCCTCCAGCGCGGCCATCTCGCGACTGACCACGCCGTAGCGGTCGAGCAGCATGTGGGCACGCGCGACGGCCCGCTCGGTATCCGACACGCCGGGGTCGGCCAGCCGGTCGACCCGCGACCAGCGGCCGGCCGCGAGCGATGGGCCGGTACTGCGCCGCGCCGGCGACCTGGACCGCGCGCTGCGCTGCCCGAGCGCGCGCAGCGGCGCGAAGGTGTCGTTGCTGACCTGGCCGCTCCATACCAGGTCCCACAGCGCGTCCCTGAACACCGTGCCGTCGATGCCGTCGAGCCGCCGACGCACGGCATCCTCTATCTCGAACAGGAAGGATGCGCCGCCGGCGGCGAGGTGTTCGAGGATCGCGCCCTGCACCGGGTCGTCCGGCGCGGCGGCCGCCGGTGACGGCATCAGCTCGCGCACATGCTCGCGCAGGTACAGCGCAATGCGCCCGTCGCGGCTGCCGAGTGGTGACCGGCCGATCCAGACCACCTGGCCGGTCGCCGCGAGCATGTCCAGCATATCGAGCGTGAAGCCGGCGACCCGCGCCGGCAGGATATTGCCGTGCAGCTCGCTCCAGGGCAGCTCCAGCCCCTCGAGCTGGCCGATCACCTCGCGCAGGCGCACCAGCCCCTCGCGTTGTGAGCCGAGCTCCTGCCACTGCGGCAGGAACAGCGCGAGCGTCCCGGCATCGACTGGTGACACCGCGTCGCGCAGCCGCGCCAATGTACGGCGCTTGAGGCGGCGCAACACCTCACTGTCGCACCAGTCGGGCGCGACACCGCCGGGCCGGATCTCGCCCTGTGCCAGGCGACCCTCCGCGGCGAGCGCGCGCAGCGCCGGCGCGATCTGCGCCGGCAGCAGGCCGAAACGCTGCGCGACCTCGTCGCTCAGGAACGGGCCGTGGGTCCGCGCGTAACGCGCGCAAAGCTGCTCGAGCGGCCGGTCGACTGCGTGCAGATAGGCGTCTGGCAGACCGGACGGCGGCATCGCACCGAGCGCGTCGCGGTAGAGCCCGGCGTGCTCGGCCGCGATCCAGCGCGCCTCGCCGGCGATCGTGACCCGAACCGCGCGCCGCTCCGCGCCGAGCTGCGCCAGTGCCGCCTCGACCGGGCATTCGGCGCGCGCCGCGATCTCGTCCGGCCTCAGCTCGCCGAGCTGGCGCAGCAGATCGTGGACCTCGTCGGGATCGCGCGCGCGCCGACCGTCGACCAGGTGCTGTAGCTCGCGCTCGAGTTCGGCCATTACCTCGGGATCGATCAGCTCGCGCAACTCGGCATGGCCGAGCAGCTCGTTGAGCAGATTGCGGTCGAGCGTCAGCGCCTGTGCCTTGCGTTCCGCCAGCGGCGCATCCTGCTCGTAGATGTAGGCCGCGACGTAGGCGAACACCAGCGAGCGCGCGAACGGCGAGGCACTGGCGGTCTCGACCTCGTCAACCCGCACCCGCCGGGCATGGATCGCGCGCAGCAGCTCGCGCAGCGCCGCGATGTCGAAGATATCGCTCAGCGCCTGACGATAGGTCTCGAGCACGATCGGGAAGCTCGGGTAGCGGCGCACCGCGGCCAGCAGATTCTGCGACTTGAGCCGCTGCGCCCACAACGGGGTGCGCCGGTCCGGGCGACGGCGCGGCAACAGCAGCGCGCGCGCCGCATTCTCGCGGAACAGGCCGGCGAACAGCGCGGTGTGCGCGAGCTGGTCGGTGACCAGTTCCTCGACCGCGTCCGGATCCGGCAGCAGGGTCTCGATTCCGGGCAGCTCTTCGACGTCGGCGAAGCGCAGCACGATCCCGTCATCGGTGTACATGATCTGCACTTCGAAGCCGCTGCGCGTCGACAGTTCCTGCTGCAGCGCCATCGACCAGGGGGCGTGCACCCGCGCCCCGAACGGCGTGAGCAGGCAGACGCGCCAGTCGCCGAGCTCGTCGCGGAAGCGCTCGACCGTGATGTTGCGATCGGTCGGCAGCGTCCCGGTGCTGGTCTTCTGCTCCGTGATGTAGTCGACCAGGCTGGCCGCTGCGTTGGCGTCCAGCCGTGCCTCCCGCCGCAGCCAGTCAAGCGCCTGCCGCCGCCGCATGCCGCCGACCCGGGCGACGAAGGCGCCGAGCGCCCGGCCCAGCGCTATCGGCCGGCCGGGACCGTCACCGCGCCAGAACGGCAGCTTGCCCGGTTCGCCCGGCGCCGGCGTCACGATGACCCGGTCGCGCGTGATCTCCTCGACGCGCCAGGTGGTCGCGCCGAGCAGGATGTTTTCGCCCGGGCGGGTCTCGAACACCATCTCCTCGTCGAGCTCGCCAAGCCGCCCGCCGTCTGTACCCAGCGTCACGGTGTAGTTGCCGCGGTCGGGAATGGTCCCGGCATTCAGGCGCGACACCAGCGGCGCCGCGCGGCGTGCACGCAACGTGTCGCTGCCGCGGTCCCAGGCGAGCAGCGGCCGCAGCTCGGCAAAGTCCTGCGACGGATAATGGCCGCTCAGCATCTCGAGCAGCGCCGCCAGCGCATCGGTCGACAGCGCATGATAGGGGTAGGCGCCGCGCACCAGTTCGCTGATCGCATCGACGCTGCGGCCGGCATCGCAGCAGATCGCGACGATCTGCTGCGCGAGCACGTCCAACGCATTCTGCGGTACACGCACCGGCTCGATGTCGCCGGCCAGCATGCGTTGCGTGATCAGCGCGCACTCGAGCAGGTCGCCCTGGAACTTCGGGTAGATCCGGCCCGCGCTGACCTCGCCGACCTGGTGACCGGCACGCCCGACCCGTTGCAGACCGCGGGCGACCGACCCCGGCGACTCGACCAGCAGCACGCGGTCGATGGCCCCCATGTCGATGCCCAGCTCCAGCGAACTGGTCGCGACGATGCCGCGGATCCGTCCCTGCTTCAGCCCCTCCTCGATCTCGACCCGCTTTTCGTGCGCGACACTGCCGTGGTGCGACTGGACCAGTTCCTCGCCGGCCAGTTCATTGAGGCGCTGCGTCAGGCGTTCGCACAGGCCCCGGCTGTTCACGAACACGATGGTGGAACGGTGCTGCAGGATCTGCGCGAGCAGTTGCGGGTAGATCGCGGGCCAGTTCCCACGCTCCGCCGGTGCCGCGAGCTCGCGCGTGTAGAGTTCGCCGAGGATCGAACCGTCGGGCGGCGCATCTGCGCGCTCGCTCACCTCCTCGGGAGCGGCCGGCACGATGACCTGCAGGTCGAGCATCGGTTTCGCCGACCGGTCGACCACGCTGACCCGGCGCTGCCCCGCCAGGAAACGCGCGACCTCGTCGGTCGGGCGCACCGTGGCCGACAGCCCGATGCGCTGAGGCTCTTGCGCACACAGGTCGACCAGGCGCTCGAGCGACAGCGCGAGGTGTGCACCGCGCTTTGTCGGCGCCAGCGCGTGGATCTCGTCGACGATCACCGTGTGCACCGAGCGCAGCGTGTCGCGCGCCTTCGACCCGAGCAGCAGGAACAGCGACTCCGGCGTGGTCACCAGGATGTCGGCCGGCGCGCGCGCCTGGCGCTGGCGTTGCTTCTGCGGGGTGTCGCCGGTACGAATGTCGACCTGCACCTCGCGCAGCGACCGCTGAAGCGCCGCGGCCTTGTGGCCGATGCCCACCAGTGGCGCGCGCAGGTTGCGCTCGACGTCGTAGACCAGCGCCTTGAGCGGCGACACATAGAGCACGCGCACCGCGGCCGGCGCGTCGGGGGGCAGCGCCAGACAATGGTCGATACCGGCCAGGAACGCGGCCAGCGTCTTGCCGCTGCCGGTCGGCGCGACCAGCAGCACGTGGCCGCCGTCGCGGATCGCGGCCCAGCCCGCCCGCTGCACCTCGGTCGGTTCCTCGAAGGTCTCGTCGAACCAGGCCTCGGTCGCGGCACCGAACGCGGGGGCACCGCTCATGCGCCGCTACCCCGGGGGCCGAGTCGGCCCGCCGCCCGACGGCGCCGCGGCGCACCTGTGTCCGCGAAGGCCACGGCCTAGCGGTTCGCCCCGTCGAGCGCGTCGGCGAGGAAGACCTGCAGTTCGGACAACAATACCGCGACCGCGCGATTCGCGGCCTCGACCCCGGCGTAGGGACCGCGCTCGGTCATCGGTTCGGTGACCCGCAGTGTCCGGCCCGTCAGCACCCGACCGCTGGCGACATCGATCAGGTTCACCCGCAGCGCGAGCTGCAGCTCCCCCGGGTCCGTGCGACTCAGCTGCAGCAGCTGCAGCAGTCTGCTCTCCAGACGCAGGTCCGCCCGCACCGCGGCGCCGGGCTCGACGACGCTGCGGAACAACCCGGCGTGCGCCGCGGCCCGCAGCAACAGCGGATCGAGCATGCGCGCCGGGGCATCGGCCCAGCGATGATAGGCAAAGTACTCGATCTCGTGCGGTCGGCGCGTATAGGCCATATCGGCGCCGTCGATACCCGGCGCCGCGAGCACCGGGCCGACCAGCAGCACCGGACCCGCCGGGTCGGCCGGCGGCGCGGGTTCGCCGGGCTGCCATTCGAGCAGGTAGCTGTGCGTCGCCGGCTGCGCCGGGCGCTCGAGCAGCGAGGGCCCGCAGGCGGCCAGCGGGAGCGCCAGCGCGACCACCGAAAACAGGCGCGACAGGCACGACCACGGGGCGGGCGGCGGGGTCTGCGGCATGCTCATCGCCTCACTCGCCCGGCCCCGGCGGACGCGCGGGACCGCCACGCAGCAGGATCGCCGGGTCGCGTTCGAGCTGCCCGCTGAAGCGACGCAGGTTCTCGGCCGCGCGGCGCAGCTCGTTGATCATCACCGCCGCCTCGGGCAGGGCCTCGCCGGTGAAGCGCTGCAGGTCGCGGTCGCGCGCGCGCACGACTCGGCCGACGGTGACACCGGTGGCGCGGATTTCGTCGGCCATCCCCTCGAGCGCGCCCGCACTGCGCTCGAGCTGCGCAATCAGCTGCGGCAGCCCGGCACTGGCCTCGCGCGTATGGCGCGCAGTCGCCGCCAGGTCATCGACCGTCGCGGTCAGCTGACCGGAACGACCGGCGAGCGCCGAAGTCAGCCGCTCGAGGTTTCCCAGCGTATCCGCCAGATTGCGCCGGTTGTCATCACCGAGCAATACCTTGAGCAGGTGCGAGACATCGTTGAGGTTTGCGACCAACTCCTCGACGGCACGGTCGAGCCTGCCCCATGTGGAGCGCTGGCTGCGGATCTCCGGATACCCTTGTTCCGACACCGCCGCGAGCAGCGGGGCTTCGCTGCTGCCGGCGGTCAGGTTGATGAAGGCGAGACCGGTCAGGCCCTGAGTCTCGAGCGTGGCGACCGTGTCCGCGCGGATCGGCGTGCCCTCTTCGATCTGCAACAGCAGCCGCACCTCGCCGACGCGCGCCGGGTCCAGCCCGATATCGCGCACCCGACCGACGTCGACCCCCTGGTACTTGACCTCGTTGTCGCGGCTCAGGCCCGCCACCGACTCACGCATATAGACGACGTATTCCACATGGCTGCGGCCGCTGCCGCCGGCGCTGAGCCAAAGGATCAGCGCGATGAAGACGAAGGTCAGCACCAGCACGAACAGCCCCATCAACGCATAGTTGGTCTTGCCCTTCACAACGCCGCCTGTGCCGCGCGCCCGCGCGGACCCTGGAAGAATCGTATCACCGCGGCGTCGCGCGAGCGCGCCAGCTCCCGCATGCTGCCCTGCGCGAGCAGTCGCCCCTCGCCGAGCAGCACGACCCGGTCGGCGACCCGCCACAGCGTATCCATGTCGTGGCTGACCAGCACCACGGTCGGGTCGAGCGCCGCCTTGAGGTCGAGGATCAGCTGATCGAAGCCGTCCGCGCTCAACGGATCCAGGCCGGAGGTCGGCTCGTCCAGGAACAACAGTTCCGGATCCAGCGCGATCGCGCGCGCCAGTGCCGCGCGCTTGCGCATGCCACCGCTGAGCTGATTCGGATAGAGCAGCCCGTCCTGCGCGTCCAGCCCGACCAGCGCCAGTTTTATACACGCGATCTCCTCGATCAGCGGTCGGCTCAAACGGGTGTGCTCACGCAACGGGACGGCGATGTTCTCGAGCACGTTGAGGCCGCCGAACAGCGCCCCGTTCTGGAACAGCACCCCGATGCTCCGCCGCAGGTGCAGGGCCTGCGCCTCGTCCATCCGGGCGGTATCGCGGCCGAGAATCCGGACCGCCCCGGCGGTCGGTTCCTGCAACATCGCCATCTCGCGCAGCAGCGTCGTCTTGCCACTGCCGCTGCCGCCGACGATGGCGAGAATCTCGCCGCGCTGCACCGTCAGGTCCAGGTCGCGATGGATCAGCTTGCTGCCGAATCGCATCGTCAGCCCGACGACCCGCACGACCGGCTCGCCGCTGGATGATGACGACACCCGGATACTCACAGGCCGAGCCGGCTGAAGGCCACGGAAAACGCGGCATCGACGACGATCACCGCGAGGATCGACTGCACCACGCTGGTCGTCGTGCGGCGCCCGACGCTCTCGGCACTGCCGCTGACCTGGAAGCCCTGGTAGCAGCCGATGGTCGCGATGATCGCCGCGAACACCGGCGCCTTGCCCACCCCGACCAGGAACGACTCGACCGAAATCGCGACCCCGAGACGCTGCAGGTAGGTCGAAAACGCGATGTCGAGCTGTACGCCGGACATCACCATGCCGCCGAGGATGCCCATGATGTCGGCGAACACGGTCAGGAGCGGCAGTGCGACGATCAGCGACAACAGCTTAGGCAGCACCAGCACATCCATCGGCGGGATGCCCATGCTGCGCAGTGCGTCGATCTCCTCGGTGACCTGCATCGTGCCGATCTGTGCAGTGTAGGCCGAGCCGGTCCGCCCGGCGACGATGATCGCGGTGATCAGCGGCGCCAGCTCGCGTACCATCGATAGCCCGACCAGATCGGCCACGAACAGGCTGGCGCCGTATTGGCGCAGCTGCACGCCGCCCTGATAGGCGATCACGACACCGAGCAGGAAAGACAGCAGGCCGACGATCCCGAGCGCCCGGTGGCCGGCCTCAATCAGGCTCTCCGAGATTTCGGCCCAGCGAATACGCCCGGGGTTGAGCACCTGGCGCAACCAGGCGGCACCCATCTCGCCGACAAAGGCGAGCAGACCGACGCCGGTCGCGACGCCTTCGACACCCCGGCGCCCGATGCCCTCCAACAGACCGGTCGGCCGTTGCCGCGGGACCGTACCGGGCAGCATCGCGGTGCCGCGCACCAGTTCCAGCAGACCGCTGGACTCGGGCGAGAGACCGTGCAGCTCGACGCGGCGGTGCTCGCGCTGCAGCGTCGCCAACAGCCGCTGCAGGAGCCACGCACCGCCGGTGTCCATAAGGCCGACGGCGGCAAGATCGATCCGGATCACGCCATCCGGCCAGCGCAGCCGCCCGAGGTCGGACTCCAGCTGCTGGAGATGCCGCACCGTCCAGTCACCGCTACCGACCAGCGTCGCGCCGTCGAGCTGCAGCCGTGCCGCCCCGTTGTCTCGCTGCCTAGCCGCGCACATAGGCCTCAACTGTTACGCCATTTCGGCGATGCCGCAACATCGCGTATCCCGAGACGGCGCGATACACACCGCGTGCGCGCCCTGAACAGGTGAAGCCGAGAGGGTCTGGGCCGATGCCGCAACGACCGGCTTGAGTTTCGCTGCCGTCTGAGGCCATAGTAGCATCCCCACCGGACGCGACGGTCCGCCGCTTCGACCTCTTGCCGCGGGACACGGGATCGGCTCGGACCGCAATCGTGCGGCGCGACCAAAGCAGCGGTCGCCGGGTCGGGCAATCGTATCGTTCACGACGGATATATTCGGAGGTGTGGTTTGCGGTATTCGACAGGCGCGCTTATCGGGCTTGCTTTGCTTATCGGGGCAGCCGGCGCGACGGCGCAACCGATCATCTACCCAGCGAAAGGGCAGAGCGCCCAGCAACAACAGAAAGACGAAGGTGAGTGCCACGCCTGGGCAAAACAGAACACGGGTATCGACCCGGCGGCCCTCGCCGCGGCACCGCCACCGCAGCAGAGCGGCTCGACGCTCGGTAGCGGCGACCGGGCCGCCGGGGCCCTGCGCGGGGCGGCCGGCGGCGCGCTGATCGGCGCGATTGCCGGCGACACCGGTACAGGCGCCGGCATCGGTGCGGTAGCCGGCACGATGGCCGGTGGCAGACAGGCCCGACAGAAGCAGTCCGCACAGAACCAGCAGAGCCAGGCCCAGCAACAACAGCAGCTCGATACCTACAACCGGGCGGTCGGGGCATGCCTCGAGGCCCGTGGTTACACGGTCAAATGACGGGGGAGAACATCATGCGCACAGGCTTACGTGTTGCCGTGCTCGCAGCCGCGACCGGCCTGGCCACACCGGGCTGGGCCGCCGGCGATTTCGACGGCAGCAAGCCGCTGATCTGTGCACCGGTCGAGGTGATGGACTGCACGACCGGCATGCGCTGCGTGACGGGTCAGCCCAGCGAACTCGGTGCACCCGACTTCATGCGCGTCGATTTCGCCGCGATGGCCGTGATCGGGCCGGAGCGCACGAGCCCGATCCGTCACATGGACGACAAGGACGGGCAGTGGCTGATGCAGGGCACCGAACTCGGGTTCGGCTGGACCATGGCGATTCACCAGGAAACCGGCAGGATGTCGCTGTCGCTGGTCGATCGCAATGGCGTGTTCGTGCTGCTCGGCCCGTGCGCGCCACTCTAAAGGCGCGTGCCGCTGCGGCCGCCGGCAGGTGCGCCGCGACATCGCGTGCCGACAAGCCGTTCGTCGTGTGAAGGACAATGGCACGCAGACGTTCCAGACACCGGCTGGCCGTTTGATGCCGGTCGTTTCGTCCGAAAGACATCGTGAAGACTACCCTATCGTCCCGACGTCGGCATCCATGCCGTCGACGTCTTCTCGCGAAACGGCCGAAATCCGGTGAGGTAGGTACCATTGCAGCCAAAGGGGCCTCGTTTGACTGACCCAAGCTGCCGCCGCGTACCGTCTGCGCCGAGCCGCGCCCGGTCGTGTCCCGCGGGACCGGTTCGGCATCTCGTGGCCCGTCGCGATCGCGCGGCGCCCGCCCTGTCGAAATGAGGCCTTCGCTGCAACGCCGGCTGTTCCCGGACCCGCCACGGGGATTCCGTGGCCAGCGCTGGCTGAACGTGTCGCTGCGATCGCTGCACCTGGTCGGCATCGCCGGGATCGGGGGCGGCTTTCTGTTCGACCAAGCGCCCGAGACCTGGGCGGCCTACTGGCATCTCACCGTGATCAGCGGTGTTGCACTGACGGCGCTGTATCTGTGGGGCAGCGTCGGCTGGCTTTTCGAGTTGAAGGGGCTGAGCATCGTGGTCAAGACGCTGTTGCTCGGCGTTGCGCTGCTGGTCCCGTCGCTGCGTGCCGAGTTGTTCCTTCTGCTGATCGTGCTGTCCGCGGTGATCGCCCATGCGCCGGGGGCCGTTCGAGGCTACCGCTGGCTCCGGCTGCCGTTCGCCGCAGTGCCTGCGCCGGACAACCCGCCGCCGGACCGACGACGCGCGAACTGAAACGGCGAAGACGCACGGCCGTCCACTGGACGACCAGCGCGTTCAGGCTTCGCGCGGGTACTCGCAGGAGGGCGACAGAAACCGGATGCTGCTCGCACTGTATTCGCAGTAACCCATGCGGCTGAGTTTTTCCAGGAATGCGGCGGCCTCGTCCTCCTGGGTACCGGCGGCGGCCGCGAGATCCTGCGGGCCTGCCTTCAGCACACAGGTGCCATCGGGCTTGCGCGTCGTGCGCGCAGAATTGAGGAAACCCTGCAGCGCAAAGTCCAGGCGCTGCGCCGGCGAACCGTAGGCCAGGAGCTTCGCGAACTGGTCCGTACGGCGCAGCCTGTCCGAGATGAAACTGAGCACCAGGTCGAGGCGTTCAGGGTGCTGCTTCAAGCCTTCGAGGAAATCGTCACGGCGCAGCACGATCACCTCCGTATCGGTCACCGCGGTCGCACTGGCCGACCGTGTCTTCGCGTCGATCAGCG
>CBFCWF010000054.1:0-20094 GCA_965601425.1 uncultured Chromatiaceae bacterium
TTCGACGACCAGTCGATGCGCCTCCCGGTGATGATCTCGGGGACCATCACCGACGCCTCGGGTCGCACGCTGTCCGGCCAGACCACTGAGGCCTTCTACAACAGTCTGCGCCATGCGCAGCCGCTGTCGATCGGCCTGAACTGCGCGCTCGGCCCGGACCTATTGCGCCAGTATGTCGAAGAGATGTCACGGATCGCCGAGTGCCACGTCAACGCGCACCCAAACGCCGGGTTGCCGAACGAATTCGGCGAGTACGACCTGGGCCCGCAGGCGATGGCCGCGCAGGTCGCGGAGTGGGCAAGCAGCGGTTTTCTGAACGTGATCGGCGGTTGTTGCGGCTCCACCCCAGAACATATCCGCGCGATCGCGAGCGCAATGGAGGGCCTTGCACCGCGTCGGGTCCCGCAGGTCCAGCCGGCCTGCCGCCTTTCCGGCCTGGAGCCGCTCAACATCGACAAGTCGCTCAATTTCGTCAACGTCGGCGAACGCGCCAACGTGACCGGCTCAGCCCGTTTCAAACGGCTGGTCCTCGAGGGCGACTACGAGACGGCGCTCGAGATCTGTCGCGAACAGGTCGAGAACGGGGCGCAGATCGTCGACGTCAACATGGACGAGGGCATGCTCGATGGCAAGGCCGCGATGGTGCGCTTTTTGAATCTGGTTGCGGCGGAGCCCGATATCGCCAAGGTGCCGGTGATGATCGACTCCTCGAAATGGGAGATCATCGAGGCCGGGCTGCGGTGTGTGCAGGGCAAATCGATCGTCAACTCGATCTCGATGAAAGAGGGCGAGGAAGGCTTTCGCGAACATGCCAGGCTGTGCCGCCGCTACGGCGCGGCAGTCATCGTCATGGCCTTCGACGAAGCCGGCCAGGCGGATACCCGGGCCCGCAAGGTTGAGATCTGCAGTCGTGCCTATCGTATCCTGGTCGACGAAATCGGCTTCCCACCCGAAGACATCATATTCGACCCGAACATTTTCGCAGTCGCGACCGGGATCGAGGAACACGACAACTACGGCGTCGATTTCATCGAGGCGACGCGAGAGATCAAGCGCAGCCTGCCGGGGGTGCTGGTATCGGGTGGCGTATCCAATGTGTCGTTCTCGTTCCGCGGCAACAACCCGGTGCGCGAAGCGATCCACGCGGTGTTCCTGTACCACGCGATCCGGGCCGGGATGGACATGGGCATCGTCAACGCCGGCCAGCTCGCGGTTTACGACGACCTGCCGGGCGAACTGCGCGATGCGGTCCAGGACGTAATCCTGAACCGAGATCCCGTCGACTACGTGGGCTCGGCCGGAGATCGCCTGGTCGAGCTGGCGCCGAAGTACGCGGGCGAGGCGCATGTCGAGCGGGCCGAGGACAAGGCCTGGCGCGAGTGGCCGGTCGAGAAGCGCCTGGAGCATGCACTCGTCAAGGGCATCACCGAGTATATCGAGCAGGATACCGAGGAGGCCCGGCAGCGGGTTGAACGTCCGCTGCACGTGATCGAGGGCCCGCTGATGGATGGTATGAACCTGGTCGGCGATCTGTTCGGCGAGGGCAAGATGTTCCTGCCGCAGGTGGTTAAGTCGGCGCGCGTGATGAAGAAGGCCGTGGCCTACCTGGAACCCTTCCTCGAGGCCGAGAAGCAGGCGGCCGCCGCCGTTGGCGGCGCGTTGCAGACCAACGGCAAGATCCTGATGGCGACGGTCAAGGGCGACGTTCACGACATCGGCAAGAATATCGTCGGCGTGGTCCTGCAATGCAACAACTATGAGGTGATCGACCTGGGTGTCATGGTGCCCGCCGAAACCATCTTGCGAACGGCGCGGGAGGAGCGGGTCGATATCATCGGCCTGTCCGGTCTGATCACGCCGTCGCTCGACGAGATGGTGCACGTGGCCAAGGAGATGAAGCGCCAGGGTTTCGATATCCCGCTGCTGATCGGCGGCGCGACCACGTCCAAGGCGCACACCGCGGTCAAGATCGAGCCGCAGTACGGGCATGGTGTCGTTTACGTCGCGGATGCATCGCGCGCGGTCGGCGTGGCCTCCAACCTGTTGTCGGCCGAGATCAAGTCGGACTTCCTGGTCAAGACCCGCGAAGATTACCAAGCGGTCCGCGCCGCGCGGGCGACCAAGGACGAGGCCCATAACCTTTTGCCGATCGCGCAGGCACGTGCCAATCGCACGCCGATCGACTGGGCTGCCGCACCGATCGTCGCCCCTGCCAGAAGCGGCATCACGGTGATGGCCGATATCGATCTTAGCGAGGTTGCCCGCTACATCGACTGGACCTTCTTTTTCCATACGTGGCAGCTCCGGGGTCGCTTTCCAAAGATCCTTGACGACCCGCAGAAGGGCACCGAGGCGCGCAAGCTGTTCGCAGACGCGAAGACCATGCTGGAACACATAGTGAACGAACGATGGCTGGGTGCCGCGGCCGTGGTCGGCCTGTTCCCGGCCAATAGCGTCGGCGACGACATCGAAATCTACACCGACGACTCGCGTTCCGTGATTCGTTCGACACTGCACAATCTGCGCAAGCAGGGTAAGCAACCGAAGGGTAAGTACAATGAATCGCTGGCCGATTTCATCGCGCCGAAGGACAGCGGCATTGCCGATTACATCGGCGGGTTTGCCGCGACCGCCGGTCTGGGTATCGATGACAAACTCGCCGACTTTGCGGCCGATCATGACGACTACAGCGGCATCATGCTCAAGGCGTTGGCCGACCGGTTGGCCGAGGCACTCACCGAGTGGCTGCACGAACAGGTGCGCAGGGAGATCTGGGGTTACGCCCGGGACGAGTCGCTCGGCACACAACAATTGATCGACGAGGTCTATCGGGGCATCCGGCCCGCGATGGGCTATCCGGCGTCGCCCGACCACACCGAGAAAGATCTGCTCTGGGAGTTGCTCGACGCCGAGTCGAACACCGGCATCTGGTTGACCGATTCCAAGGCCATGGTCCCGGCGGCGTCGGTGAGCGGGCTGTACTTCGCGCATCCGCAGGCACGCTATTTCGCGATCGGCAAGATCAATCGCGATCAGGTCGAAGACTATGCGCGGCGCAAGGGCGTGGCGTCCGCGTGGATCGAACGCTGGTTGGCGCCCAATCTCGCCTACGAGCCGCGGGCCTGAATACCGGCCGCCAGACCGCGACCGCTGCATCGGGCCGTCCGGATGGCTCAGGCCTGGGCGCCAACCGCCCGATCAAAAGGTCATGATGTCGCGTCGAATCACCCGGACGGGTTGGTAGCCGAACAGTGCGCTGAGGTGGTGGAAGAACGCATGATTGGCCTGCTTGAACCAGAGTCGGTCGAGCGCCGATTCGACCGCCCGGTAGCGCGCATGCAACGCGAGCTCCGGGTGCTTGGAGGCCTCCGATTGGACCAGGCCGAGCCACATTCGGCTCGCCCCCATGATGAACTTTGGCCACTCGCGCTGTATCGCGGCCGGCCACGACGGGTCGCTGGTCGCGGCCACGTCGGTGCCCCGACCCTGGTTTGCGTGATCCACGCGTATCTCGGTCAGATGACCGTCTTCCTGCAGTTCGTCCACCAATGGGTTTGCCAGCACCTGCTCGATCAGGCGCTGCGTGACCTCGCCCGGCGCGAAGAGAATGAGACTGAACTGGTGTCCGGTCGGGTCGTCTGGCCAGCGCCGGTGGAAACGCCAGAGCGGAATCCGGTGTCCCTCGCGCGCGATGGGTCCTGCCAGGACCTGGTCGGCGATCAGTGCGTCCAGATAGCTGTCGACCGCCCCGTCTCCGTCGCGGGCGAGCCGAAACCTCAGGTAGGTCCAGCGCGGAGGCTCCTGTGGCGCCGAGCCGGGGTGCGCGGGCGCCGCGGACGTCTGCGGGATCGGCTGCACCGACTGGCACGCATACAGGGAACCGATCAGGAACACGGCCAGCAGCATATTGCCGGATTGCCTGCAAAGCGCGACGATGCGGGATCTGCGATGGGTCACTGGGTACTCCGGAAGGTGGTGCAGCGGCCCGAGCGCTCGGACCTGCCCCCACCTTACCCGAGTAGGCCCTCATCGATCGACTCCGATGCGGCCTGCGTGTGGGCAAGGGTCAGATGAAACACTGCCCACGTCTGCCCGGGTCACCGCGGCCGGGCCGGTGCAACGCTTGCAAGCCCCCGTCTCAGGAGAGATATTGCCCGGGGTGCTGGCAGGTCGAGAAGGGCGGCCCGTTGTCTGCACCAACAACGCAATCTGCCTAGCAGGGGGACGGAGCTGATGGTACCGATCGAATACCAGGTGGTTGGAGAGGAGGATTACGCGCTGCGGATCAAGGTCGGGGATACCGGCGAGTACGTGGTCGAGAGTGGTACATACACCAGTGAGGCGCCGCGCAAGGGGCGGTTGAGCGATGAGCAGGAGCAGCAACTGCTTTCAGCGATAAAGCAACTGGGCATACCGCGCGAACATGCGCTCCCCGAGGGCGCGAATGCGTTCGAAGCGCAGTTGACCGTCGGCGAAGCGGGTGCCGAGGCCCACTACGTGTTCTGGGAGGGTGCGCTCGAGGAAGACCGTGAGCTGAACGAACTGATCCGCCTGCTCGAGCGACTCTGACTGGCACCGTCTGACGCAACCCGCCACCCGCGGTATTGTGTCGCGGCTGGCCTACTCGCCGGCCCCGGGCTTCAGGGCCTGCCGCGCCGCAGCGCGCCCGTCGACGTGTCGCGGGTGCCCGCGCCGAATCGGCCATCACCGGGGCGTGGCCCCCATCGATAAGAAAGCGGTTTCTCGCCGTGGCCTCAACTTCCCGGGTGCGCGAGCGATAAGACCCTCATGGCAACCAGTAAATGCCGGTGACAGGACGATGGGGTAGCGGAGCAAGGAAAAGCGGGTCAACGGGTGGTGGGCATGTCTACCTCGGCTGAACGCCGCCGCGACGCGCGCCACAAGATCGAGCTGGCCGGGCGCATCGAGCCCCCGGATGGGCGCCAGCGTGGCTGTCTTGTGCTCGATTACTGCAGCGGCGGCATGCTGCTGCATTTGCGATCGCCCGCAAACAATCATTTCGCGCTGGGGCAGTCGGTCAGGCTGCACACGGAGGTCCTGAACAGCAATGGGTCGCAGGCTGTCGCGATACCCGCGAGGGTCGCCTGGATACGCGACGACCACCTCGGGATTTCGTTCATCACCGCCTCGGCCGGGCTGGTCAAGGCACTGCGGCTTCACGGTCGGCTGGCCCGCGGTGCGAGCGCTGCCTGCGGCGCACCAGCAGCGTGTGGCGAAGCCCGTTGCCTCGCGCGGCTGCGGCACGTCGCGCAGGGCGTATTGCCGCCGCTCCTGCGCGAGCTGCTGCGCAAGACCGGGGACGATCTACTTGAGGCTGCAGACAGGGCCGAGTCGAACAGCGAGCAGCAACAGCTGTTCGGTGACATGGGCGTGCTGGATAGCCAGCGCGACGCCGACCTGCTGGTGAGGGCGGTCCTCGAAAGGGCCTTTGACAGATCGACTGGCGCACCCACGCCGGCGACCGCCCCGGCCGAGGAATTGGCGCTGATCGACCCGGACGAGTTCGAACGCTGGCTCGAAGCCTCGCGCATCGCCACATGGCTACAGCGTGACCTCGACGAACAACTCGCCGCGATAGGTTCGCGCCTGGCGACGCTGCGGGCCGACGCGACCCCCGGCACCTTCGGCGTGCCGCTCGAGCCGCATCATGTCACTGCCGCGCTAGGAGACTGGGCCAAACGGCTGGAACTGGGGACCGTCTCGCGCCAGGTGCTGTTCGACCGCGCGGCCAGGGTGCTGCCCGAGGGGCTGCGCAGGCTCTACGATGAACTGGATTCGGCGCTGGACAACCTCGGTGTGCCCGCGGCCCGTTCGCGCCGGCATCCGCTGCAGGAAGATGCCAGTTCGACGGCAACGACGGCACCCCCGTTCATGGCTGACAACAACGCCGAGACCGACGCCGCTGTGCCGACCGACGCTGTTCGGTCCCCAGCGGTCGGAGCTGCGTATGCCGACCTCGATCCAGCGGCCACCCGCAGGCTGCTCGAGCGCGAGGCGGAACAGCGTGAAACGCTCGCCCGCGAGATGCTGGACCGCGTTTCCGCGCTGCCGAACATGACAGAGAGCCTCGGTGAGTGGCTGGGGCAGCTGGGCGGTGTATTGCGCCATGAGGCTGCCGCGGATCAGGGCTTCTTCAATGATCGTAGCCACCCGTTGCGCAGGATCGTCGACGATCTGTCCCATCTGCAGATGTTTCGTGCGAGCCCCGACCTCGACCCGGCCGAGGACCCGCTGCGCGAGCAGGTCTCGGAACTGCTCGCCCCGGTCGGGCGTGGCGCAAGCGACCGGTCTCTGTTGAACGCGGTCGCCGAGTCGCTTGGGCGCCTCATCGAGGAACAGAGCCAGCGTTACCAGCGGCGCGTCGAGCGTGTCGTGGAGGCGTGCCGTGGGCGCGATCGGGTGCGGCGAGCCCGCCTCGCGGTCGCCACCGAACTCAATCGGCGCTACGCGGGAAAGCCGGTGCCCGCGGTCGTGCCGCCGTTACTCGACGTCGGCTGGCGGGCGGTCATGGAGCTGGCGTGGCTCGATCCGGCGCGAGACACGGAACGCTACGCTGCGCAGCTTGCGCTGCTGGACGGATTGGTCGCCAGTCTCGGTGGCGGCGCGTTTGATCGCGGCGTCGTGCCCCCGGCGCCAGAGGTGCTGTTCGAGCGGATCGTGCAGGAACTTGAGTCGGCGGCCTTCGACCCCTTCCGGCGGGCCACGGTCGAAGACGAACTGCGCCGCGCGCTGCTCGACCCGCTCGCCCCGCGTCCGGCACTGGTGCCGATGCCAGTGCTCGAAGGCGGCGACAAAGAGGCCGCGCCAGGCGCGGTCCCGGAAGGCGTCGGCCCCGGGGTCTGGGAACGCAACCTGGCGCGTTGTGCCTCGATCGCGGTCGGCGATCGGCTGAAACTGCTGGACGAGCCGGCGGGCCGCCAGGACCTGAGGGTCGCGTGGATTCGTGACGACCGGGCAGATTTTGCGCTGGTGGACCATCGTGGCCTCAGGGCGCGCGACATCTGTCTCGGGGACCTCGCGCTGGGCCTTTGCCGCCGGCGCATACAGCTGCGCCCGGTGGACGGGCGCCCGACCAGTGACCTGGCGGTGGACGCGATGCTCGAGCGCATGGAGCAACGGTTGGCCTATCAGGCCGCGCACGACTCGCTGACCGGGCTGATCAACCGCCGACAGTTCCGCAGCGCACTTGAGGCCGCACTCGCGGCGCCCGAACGGGCCGACGACTCGGGTGTGCTGCTGCTGATGGACCTGGACCAGTTCCGCCTGGTTAACGACATCCACGGCTACGATACCGGCGACCGGTTGCTGGTCGCGGTGGCCCGTCTGCTCGAAGGCGCCCCTGGCGCCAAGGTGCTCGCCCATATGGGCGCCGACCGTTTCGCTGTCCTGTTGCCAGACGCCGGCCTCGCAGACGGCGAAAAGTGGGCGGACAGCCTGCGCGGGTCGGTAGGACGCATGCCATTCGACTGGCAGGGGCAGGCCCTGGCCCTGAGCGTTTCCATCGGTGTGGTCGGTTTCGCCGCGCAGCGGGACGGACAGACCAACCTGCTCCAGGCGGGTGAAAAGGCCATCTCCGCGGCCAAGGGCCAGGGGGGAGACCGGGTGTATCTGTATCGTGCCGACGACCCGGACATCGCGCGCCAGAAGGAGTCGGCGCAGTGGGTGGTGCAGGTCGACGATGCGCTCGACCGCGGTCGCCTGCATCTGCGCTGCCAGCCGATCGTGCCGTTGCGCCCCGGGCCTGCGCAGGCGCCGCACTACGAGGTGCTGCTGGGCGTCACAAGCGGATCATCAGAATTGCTGCCGGTGGCAGAATTCATCGAGGCAGCCGAACGCTATCATCGCATGCGTGCGGTCGATCGCTGGGTGGCCAGGGCGGTGATGGAGTGGATCGCCGAACACCGCGATCACATGCCTGCGCTGCACGGTTTCGCGATCAATCTGTCCGGCCAGACAGCGGGCGATCCGGGCTTCGTGGAATTCGTGCGTCAGCAGTTCGATCGCACCGGCATTGACCCCGCGTGGGTCAGCTTCGAGGTCACGGAGACGGCCGCCGTCGCCGACCTGACGCGCAGCGCCGGGATCATTCGCGCGCTCAAGGCGATGGGGTGCAAGGTAGCCCTCGACGACTTCGGCAGCGGTCTGGCGTCTTACGCCTACCTCAAGGAACTGCCAGTGGACTGGCTCAAGATCGACGGGGTCTTCGTGCGCAAGGTGGTTGCGGACCAGCAGGACTATGCCGTGGTCAAGTCGATGAACGAGATCGGGCATTTCCTGGGCAAGCAGACCATCGCGGAATATGTCGCGGATCGCGAGATCCTGCGCAGGGTACGCGAGATCGGGGTCGATTTCGCGCAGGGCTATGCGATCTCCCCCCCTCTGCTGCTCGACGAACTGCTCGACGGGCAGTCCTCTAGTGTGGCGTAGCGCCGAATCGCGGTCCGCCCTCGCGATGGCATCACGGCGGCTCTTTCAGCGCCGTCGGTCCTGCCGGGCCAGTGGCGATGGCCTGAGGGTGGCGGTTCACCAGCTGATTCGCTCCCAGGTCCAGTAGAGTCCGACAGCCGATATCACCACGGACCCGGGTATCACGACCAGCCCCCGATAATAGGGCTGTCGGCCGAACCAGAGACCAAGCGTCAGATAGGCCAGGCCGATCACAGCGAGCTGGCCGAGTTCGACGCCGATGTTGAAGCTGATCAGGGCGCTGACGAACGCATTCGGCGGCATGCCGAAATCGGACAGCATGCTCGCGAAGCCGAGTCCGTGCAGCAGACCGAAGCCGAAGACCAGCCCCAGTCGGCTCTTGTGCAGTTCGCGATGCCAGAGGTTCTCGATTCCGACATAGGCAATGGAAAGCGCAATCAGAGGCTCGACCACGCGGGCGGGCAGCTCGACCAATCCGGTCGTCGCGAGCGCGAGTGTGATCGTGTGCGCGACCGTGAACATGGTCACCTGCCACAGTAGCGGACGCATGCGGGTACTGAACAGAAAGAGCCCGAGGACGAACAGGATATGGTCCAGGCCATCTGGAATGATGTGGTCGTACCCGGCGCCCGCGTACTCGCTCACGATGTCGATCAGGCCCGGTTTACGGAATACTTCGCTCAGCGAAAACGGGGCGCTGGGGGTATCGTCACGGATCCATTGCCAGGCCGACCAGTGCCACTGCTCATTGACCTCGTCGACCTGGCGCACCCGCACCGCGTTGTCACCGAAGGCCGCCGGGTAGTACCAGGTGAGTTCCCTGGTGTCGGTTGGTATCGAGCCTTCGAGCACGACGACGCTGATGCGCGGCACCTTGGTGTAACCGGGTACCGGAATGTCGACCTCGGTGATTGTGCTGTCGGCGGGCAGGCCATCCAGGCGAAGTTCGATCGCGTCCAGCATCCGTTGCCGGAACGGGGCGAATTCCGCCAGGAGTGCCGGCGCCTCGAGTTCCCGGAGACGGTCGTATTCTCCGGAGGTTGGGGCCTGCGTTGTGTCCTTATACTGACTGTTGATGCCGGTGAGCAGCGCCTCGATGCTGGCCCGGATCTCGACCCGGTAACGTCCCTCGGCGAATACGCTGATCTCGACCAGGGCGGGCTTCACGATATCGGCCGCCGTCGGGGACGTCAGACAGATAAAGGCCAGCGCGAGCAGCAGGCGCGAGGGAATACACATGGATCGACGGCGTCGTAACGGATCCGGCAGGATAAGGGCAAAGTGCCCCCCGCACCACTGGGGGCGGCCGAGTTCGGGGCGTGCGACTAGAGCTTGCCGATCGGCGTTGTTACACTCGGCCGCTCGGCGGACCCGTCCTTTCCAGGGACGGTTGCAGGAATGTGGGGCTGGTGCTTGGTCGGTCTGCCGATTTGTCCAACTCAAAATAAAACGTGCGAGACCACCAATATGCCAAAAATCGACCGCCGTGATTTTCTCAAGGTGATGGGGCTTGGCGCTGCGGCAACCGCGGCGCCGATGATCTCCAGCAGGGCCTTCAGCGGGAGCAAGATGCCGGAGGGCTTCTATGACCTGCCGATGAAGGGCAATGTGCGCCTGCTGCATATTACCGATGTCCATGGCCAGCTGAAACCGGTGTACTTCCGCGAACCGAACGTCAACCTTGGCGTCGGCGATGCGTTCGGTCGCCCGCCACATCTGGTCGGCAAGAAGCTGCTCGACGAGGTCGGTCTCAAGGAGGGCACACCCGAATCCTACGCCTACACCTACCTCGACTTCGATGCCGCGGCCTCGAAGTACGGCCGTACCGGCGGTTTCGCGCACGTAAAGTCGCTGCTGGATCGCCTGCGGGAACAGGCCGGTGGGCGCGACAAGACCCTGACCGTCGACGGCGGTGATCTCTGGCAGGGTTCGGGCACCTCGCTGTGGACCCGTGGCATCGACATGGTCGAGGCGTCCAACATACTGGGGCTGGACGTGATGGTCGGGCACTGGGAGTTCACCTATCGGGAAGACGAGGTGCTTTCCAATGTCGCGCTCTTCAAGGGTGATTTCATCGGCCAGAACGTCCGGGTCAAGGAAACCTCGCTGTTCGGGGACGAGTACCCGGCGCTGGTGGAGAAGTACGACGGACGCGGGTTGTTCGACGAGGACACCGGTCATGCATTCCAGCCTTATGTAATCAAGGAGATAAATGGCGCGCGGATTGCGATCGTCGGCCAGGCCTTCCCGCGGACCGCCAACGCCAACCCGCAGGAATTCTTCCCCGACTGGTCCTTTGGTCTGCGCGAGGAAGACATGATCGAGCTGGTAAGCATGATCCGTGAGGAGGAAAAACCCGATGCGGTCGTGCTGCTCTCGCACAACGGCATGGATGTCGACATCAAGATGGCCGAGCGCGTACCGGGTCTGAACGCAGTGTTCGGCGGACACACGCACGACGGCATCCCGGAGCCGGTAAAGGTGAAGAACGTCGAGGGTAACGAGTGCTGGGTCACCAACGCCGGCTCGAATGGCAAGTACGTCGGGGTCATGGATTTCGATATCCAGGACGGTGAGCTA
The DNA here is from genome assembly GCA_965601425.1 of uncultured Chromatiaceae bacterium. Taxonomy (GTDB): domain Bacteria; phylum Pseudomonadota; class Gammaproteobacteria; order Chromatiales; family Chromatiaceae; genus Thiosocius. Next base: position 11,029 of record CBFCWF010000054.1, read on the forward strand.
AAGGGCATGCACTACAAGATGTTGCCCGTGATTACCGACTGGTTGCCGGCCGACAAGGAGATGGAGGCCTTCATCAATCAGATGCGCCAGACGAAATACAGCGAAGACATCGTCGAGTCGCGACGCAAAGACCTGTTCTTCAACAAGGATCGTCTGGGCAAGACCTTCGAGGACATCCTGTCTGAGAAGCTCGCCATCGCGGACCGCACGCTCTACCGTCGCGGCAATTTCATGGGGACCTGGGACCAGGTGCTATGCAATGCGCTGCGGCATGAATACGATGCGGATATCGCGCTTTCGGCGGGTGTTCGCTGGGGCACCACGACACTCGAGGGCGATTGGATCACCATGGAAGACGTGATGACCCAGTGCGCGATGACCTACGGCGAGACCTATGTCGCCGAGATGACCGGTGCCGAGTTGTTGAATATGCTAGAGGGCGTCGCCGACAATCTGTTCGACCCGGATCCTTACCTGCAGTCCGGTGGCGACATGGTGCGAGTCGGCGGCCTCGACTACACCATCGACCCGTCGAAAAAGCTCGGTCAACGGATTTCCGATGTGCAGCTGGACAACGGCCATGTGATCGAAGCCGACCACAAGTACTCGGTCGCCGGCTGGGCGACCGTCAACCGCACGCCGGAGGGTCGGCTGATGTGGGACGTGGTGCGTGATTATATCGTGGCCAAGAAGGGCCCGGAAAATGTGCTCAAATTGCCGAAGATCAACCATCCGAAGCTGGTCAACGTCAAGGCGAACCCGGGCATTGCAGATTACCCCGGTAAATGGAGCTGATCTGCGCGGCCCACCCCTGACCTGCTGAGAAGTCCCGCCCACCGGCGGGATTTTTCGATCCGGGGGCGCCGGGCCGATGCGATGCCTGTTGCGGAGCGACCTGCGGCGGTCCGGGCGATGCCGAAACGATGAACGTTGATCCCTGCGCGCTGTCAAACTCAGCAGTGGCCGTGGGACGAGCCGGCCGACGTGCGAGGACTTGCGATGGGGTATCTGCACCAGATCGGCATGGCATTGATGGTCATGCTCGCCGCAATGCTCCCTGCCGCAGCCTCGGATGCGGCGGTCCCGGCGGCCCGCGTGCTGGTCATGGAGATCGAAGGCACCATCGGGCCGATCACCGCTGACTACTTCCGCAGCGGTATGCGCAAGGCGGCGGACAATGGTGCGGGTCTGGTCGTGTTGCGTTTGGACACGCCCGGGGGCCTCGACGCGGCGATGCGTGACATCGTCAAGGAGATCCTCGCGGCGCAGGTGCCGGTCGCCTGTTTCGTTTCACCCAGTGGCGCGCGTGCCGCCAGCGCCGGCACCTACATTCTGTATGCCTGTCATGTCGCCGCGATGGCACCGGCGACCAACCTCGGGTCTGCGACACCGGTACAGGTCGGGGGCTTTCCGGGCCTGCCCGACGACGGCGGATCCCGCCCCGATGCTGCCGATGAAGGGGACGACGCGTCATCCGCCGCCCCCGCTCCGGGCTCGGGCGAGACGGGTCCCGAGCCTGCAGCTGACGCGGCCGACGACGCGGTGCCGGAGGGCACGGCAATGGAACGCAAGATCGTCAATGATGCGGCCGCATTCATCCGTGGTCTCGCCAAGCTGCGCGGGCGCGATGCCGATTGGGCGGAACGCGCAGTGCGCGAGGCCGAGAATCTCACCGCCGACGAGGCGCTGCAGCGCGGTGTCATCGACCTTGTCGCCACCGACACCGGGGATCTGCTGCGCCAGATCGACGGTCGCGAGCTGACGCTGGCGGGCGAGTCGCGCACCCTGCGAACCGCAGGTGCCGAAATCGAGGCATTCGAACCGGACTGGCGCATCAAGATACTGTCCGCGATCACGAACCCGAACATCGCCTACGTGCTGATGCTGGTCGGTATCTACGGCCTGATCTATGAGTTGGCCAATCCAGGCGCGATCTTGCCCGGGGTCATGGGCGCGATTGCGCTGGTCACTGCGCTCCTTGCGTTCCAGGCGCTGCCGGTCAACTATGCCGGGCTAACGCTGCTCGTGCTGGGAATCGGATTCATGGTGCTCGAGGTCTTCGTGCCGAGCTTTGGCGCGCTAGGGATCGGCGGTGTGATTGCGTTCGTTATCGGGTCGCTGATCCTGTATCGCGACGACACCGGTCAGATTGGCGTTGCGATCCCGCTGATCGGGACCTTCGCCGTGCTGAGTGCGGCGCTGTTCGTCGGCGTGCTTGGCTATGCCTTGAGGTCGCACCGACGGCCGGTGGTCAGCGGTCGCGAGGAAATGCTGCATGCGGTCGGTGTCGCCGAGGCGGATTTCGCGACCGACGGGTGGGTGCGCATACACAGCGAGAGCTGGAACGCGGACGCCACGGTGGCGGTGCGCAAGGGACAGCCGGTACGGGTCACGGGCATGGACGGGTTGCGCTTGACCGTGGAACCGCTGGACGAGGACAGGGGGAATGATTGATATGAATCCGGTAATAATGGGTGTGCTGCTTTTCATTGCCGTACTGCTGTTCGCGTCGATCAGGATACTGCGCGAATATGAACGTGGCGTGGTGTTTTTCCTCGGCCGCTTCCAGCGCGTCAAGGGTCCGGGACTCATCATTATCATCCCGGGTGTCCAGCAGATGGTGCGGGTCGACCTGCGCACCGTGACGATGGATGTGCCGACCCAGGACGTGATCTCGCGCGACAACGTCTCGGTCAAGGTCAATGCGGTGTTGTATTTTCGCGTGGTCGATCCCGAGCGCGCGATCATCCAGGTTGAAGACTACATCATGGCGACCAGTCAGCTCGCACAGACGACGCTGCGTTCCGTGCTGGGCGCGCACGAACTCGACGAGATGCTCATGAATCGCGACCAGCTCAATCACGATATCCAGGCGATCCTGGATCAGCAGACCGATGCATGGGGGATCAAGGTCTCCAATGTCGAGATCAAGCATGTCGATCTGGACGAATCGATGATCCGGGCGATTGCGCGGCAGGCCGAGGCGGAAAGGGAGCGTCGGGCGAAAGTGATCCACGCCGAGGGCGAAATGCAGGCCTCGGAAAAACTGCTGGCGGCCACCGAGGTGCTCACCCGCAACCCGGTCAGCATCCAGCTGCGTTACCTGCAGACCCTGAGCGAGGTCGCCAATTCCAAGGGTTCGACGGTAGTGTTCCCGTTTCCGGTCGAGATGGTCGAAATGTTCAAGCGACGCGAAGGCGCCGACTGACATCGCGGCCTGATTGCGCGCGCTAGCCGGGTTGGGCGCCGGTTGCTGCCACCGGCGCCTGCCGAAGCAGGGGTTCCAGCGCCGACCACACGTTGTCCAGTATGCGGGGCTGTGCCGCGGCGCCGGGGTGGATGCCGTCGGGCTGCATCAATTCACGGGTTTCGGCGACACCCTCGAGAAAGAACGGCACCAGCGCCACCTGTTGTTCACGGGCCAAATCCAGATAGACGCGGTGGAACTTCTCACCGAAGGTCCTGCCATAATTGCTCGGCAATTTTATACCGAGGAGCAGTACACGCGCGCCGACACCTCGCCCCTGCTCGATCATGCGGCGCAGGTTGTCCGCGGTCTGTTCAGGCGCGAGGCCGCGCAGCCCGTCGTTGCCGCCGAGCGCGATGACCAGCACCGCCGGGCGCTCACGCTCCAGCGTTGCCGGCAATCGCGATAGGCCACCGCGCGACGTGTCGCCGGTGATGCTGGCATTCACGACCTCGTAGTCGAGGCCCCGGTCGCGCAGTCGCTGCTGAAGTAAGGCCACCCAGCCGCGTCGTCTATCGATACCGTAGGCAGCGCTGAGACTGTCGCCGACCACGACGATCTTCGCAGCTGCAACGGCCCCGGGTGGCACGGCAAGCACAGACAGAAAAATGGCAATACAGGCAAAGGTTCGCATAGCGGCGGAACAGCTGGAAAAAACGGTGACCATGTCAGATGGGCGCATACTCGATATCCTGTCGGCGATCGAGATGCAGGTCAATGCCGGCGAGGTGGTAGCCATCCTGGGGCCGTCCGGATCCGGGAAATCCACGCTGCTCGGTCTGCTCGCCGGTCTGGACCAGCCGAGCAGGGGCTCCGTGTCACTGCTCGGCCAAGACCTGTCGCGCATGGACGAAGATGCGCGCGCCGCGCTGCGCGCGGGCCGAGTCGGTTTCGTGTTCCAGTCGTTTCAGCTCCTGCCGGGCATGACCGCGCTGGAGAATGTCGCGCTGCCGCTGCAGATCGGGGGTGACGCCTCGGCCCGGGGCCAGGCCGAGACGCTGCTCCGGGAGGTGGGGTTAGGCGAGCGCCTGTCGCACCTGCCGCGCCAACTGTCCGGCGGCGAGCAGCAGCGCGTCGCTTTGGCGCGCGCCTTTGCCGGCGACCCGGAGGTACTCTTCGCCGACGAGCCGACCGGCAATCTCGACGCCGAGAGCGGGCAGCGTGTGATCGAGCTGATGTTCCGCCTGCGCGACCGGGCCGGCAGCACCCTATTGCTCGTGACGCACGACCAGGCGCTGGCCGCGCGCTGCGACCGGATACTCCGGCTCGACGCCGGGCGCTTGTTGGGGGCCGCGTGAGCGGTGCCGGACTCTCTTTCGTGCACTGGCGCGCAGCATTGCGCGACCCGGGACTGCGCCTGCTGCTCGCGGCCATTCTGGTCGCCGTCGCGGCGCTGAGTTCGGTCGCCTTCTTTGCCGACCGGGTGGAGCGCGCACTGGTGATGCAGGGGGCGGCACTGCTGGCCGCCGACCTGGTCGCGGAGCAGGGCGAGCCGATCCCGCAGGCATGGCTGGACCACGCCGAGCGACTCGGCCTCAGTCATGCGCGCGGCATCAGTTTCCCCAGCGTGATTGTCGCCAACGAGCGCCCGTTGCTGGTGCAGGTCAAGGGGGTCGAGTCGCCTTACCCGCTGCGCGGGCGCCTGGGCGTCGAGACCCCGGCCGGTCCTGTTGCGCGGCCACCGCAGCTTGGTGAGGCCTGGCTTGAAGGCCGGTTGCGCGACCGACTCGGCGCGAAGATCGGTGAGACCCGCGTCGCCCTCGGGGAGTTGGAGCTGAACGCCGCCGGCGTTTTGTTCGACGAGCCGGATCGCGGCGGCAACCTCTTCCAGTTGGCGCCGCGCCTGATGATCAATTACGCCGATGCCGAGCGCAGCGGCCTGCTCGGGCCGGCCAGCCGCGTGAAGTATCGCCTGCTGGTCGCCGGAGACGCCGGGCAGGTGCAGCGTATGCGTGCATGGCTGACGCCACGCCTGTCCGCGAGCGGGGGGCTGGTCGACGTCGAGAACGCGCGGCCCGAACTGCGCACCGCGCTGGAGCGGGCCCGGCGTTTCCTCAGCCTGGCGGCGCTCTGTGCGAGCCTGCTGGCCGGTGTCGCGATACTGCTGGCGACGCGGCGTTACGTCGATCGCGCACTGGACGGCGCCGCTGTACTGCGCACGCTGGGTATGAGTGGCGGCGCGGTGTTGCGCTGGCATCTCGGACAGCTGCTGGCGGCCGTTCTCATTGCCACTGCGGTTGGCAGTTTGGCCGGCCTGCTGGGACAGCAGGCGCTGGTCACGCTGCTAGGTGACTGGTTCGGCGAGGCGCTGCCGCCGCCTGGCGTGCGCCCCCTGCTGGTCGGCCTGTTGTTTGGCCTTAGCATGGCGCTCGGGTTCGCGCTGCCGTCTCTGCTGCGTATCGGTCGGGTCCCTCCCCTGCGCGTGCTGCGCCGCGAGATGGATGCCCCGGGCATCGCCGGCTGGCTGACCTGGATGCTGGCCGCGACGGTGTTCTTCGGCCTGATGGTCTGGCAGGTCCGCGACTGGCGTCTGGCCAGCAGCATGGGCCTCGCGCTGGTCGCGGCGCTGCTGTTGCTGATGTCGGCCGGCTGGCTGCTGCTGCGACTGCTGTCGCCGTTGCGCCGCGCCGGCGGCACTGCCGCAATGGGCCTGGCGGCGTTGGTCCGCTACCCGCAGCTGACCCTGCTGCAGCTCAGTGGTTTCGGGCTCGGCATTACGCTGCTGCTTCTGCTCACCGTGGTACGTGTCGACATTATCGACACCTGGCAGGGCAACCTGCCGGAGACCGCGCCGAACCACTTCCTGATCAACCTGCAGCCTGAGGAGCGCGCAGCCTTGGCCGATCTGTTGGAGGCGCGCCGGGTGCCGAATTCCGGATTGCATGCGACCACGCGCGCCCGACTGGTTTCGATAGCGGGCCGCCCGGTGGCGCCCGAATCGTATGCCTCGCTGCGGGCGCGCCGACTCGCCGCCCGCGAGTTCAATCTTGGCTTCAGCGCCGCGATGCAGGACGACAACCGGATCCAGCAGGGCCGCTGGTGGGACGACGGACGTGAGGCGTCGGCCCAGTTCTCGGTGGAAGAGGGGATCGCGAGGTCCCTGGGCATCCGACTGGGCGACGAACTGACCTTTGAGGTCGCCGGGCAGACGGTCAGTGCGCCGGTCACCAGCCTGCGTTCGGTGTCCTGGGACTCGTTCAATGTGAACTTCTTCGTTGTCGGGACCCCGGGCATGGCCGCCGAGCTGCCGGTTACCTACCTCAGCAGCTTCTTCGTCGATCGGCAGACGGAGGGGGTCACGCTGGACGTCGTGCGTGCATTCCCGGCGGTTTCCGTGATCGATGTCCGTCCGCTGCTGCGCCAGGTTCGCGAAATCATGGCGCGCGGCGCGCTGGCGGTTGAAATGGTGTTTCTTTTCACGCTGATAGCCGCCGGCCTGGTCACGGTGGCCGCCGCGCAGGTCAGTCGTGATGAGCGCGCGCGCGAGGTCGCGGTGATGCGTACGCTCGGTGCGTCGCGGCGCCGCCTGCTCGGCGCGGTGCTCACCGAGTTCGGGCTGCTCGGGTTGCTCGGTGGCACGCTGGCTGCGTTGCTGGCGAGCGCCAGCGGTTACCTGATCGCGGTCGAGTTGTTCGACCTGCCAGGCCGGGTGAGCCCGCTGACCTGGTCGATAGGGATCCTGGCCGGGACCCTCGTGGTCGCACTGGTCGGCTGGCTCGCGACGCGCCGCCTGTTGCGCGTCCCGCCAATGCGGGTGCTCAACTCCGGCTGACGACTGCCGGCTCGTGCGGGCCGCGCCAACTGCCATTGTGCTTAACTCTGGGGAGGGGGTCGGCGTCCGTGGCAGGAGAATGGTGCGACATGCAGTTTAGGACCAGTGGCGGCTGTTCCCGGGCCCGCGTCGGTGAGACGTGGTCCGGATGGGCGCCGAGCGACCTGCACCCGACGGGTTCCCGCGGATGATCGTGGAGTGTCTCGCGCGGCGCATCATGGCCCCCTTCCAGGGCGTGCTGCAGATCATCCGAGTCGGCGCCGGTGAGGCCGAGAGCGTCGATGGTGTGAACTGGGTGCTTTATGCGGCACACCCGGACATCCTCGCGCACTCCGGACTGTCCGAGGTGCGTTTCGGGACCTGGTCGGCCGTCGAGGGCCTGCGCCGCGCGATGGTGCGGGGAACCGCGGCCGGTGGCCTGGTCGAACGCATCGGGCAACCGTTGATCGGCGCGCTGCAAGCCTTTGCGGCGCAGGCGCCTTTTCCATTGCACGACCGGTTGGAGTACTGGCTGCTCGACGCCGAGACTCGCCAGCCGCTGGTGCTGATAGACACGCTACTGCCGGACGAGGCCGTACCGCCCGCGGAGCCGGCGAGGTGGTTGGCGGGAAAGGCGGCGCGGGACGAGTTTGCCGGCCTCCCCGAGCTGGAGGGAATGATCGCCGAGCGTGCCAGTCGACGCCCGGTGGCGGCCTGGTTCGAACGCGACGAGACCGGGGGCGGGCGCGATGCCCGGCATGTGCCCTATCCGGCCAGCCATTTTCCGCGTCTACTGTTGACCACCGAGTGGCCGGAGGGCCGACAACGTCGGTTGGCCGGCGCCTTCATCGACTGGTGGGCCCCCGCGCTGCTCCAGTTGCAGCATCTCGACGACGCTGAGCGCCGTCTGCTCGAGCGCGCGGCAGCGCGCCGCGCGACGGTGCTCGCGCGGCTGTTCCGCCTCTACCCGAAGACCATGGACCAACAACTGATCCGTGTGACCCGGGTGCAGGCGCGCATGCAGGCAACCGGGTCCGGTCATGCTTATTACGAGGAACCCTTTCTTTGGTCGGATTAGCTGCGTCCGGCCCGCGCAGGCTGCTCTTGGTAGCCGGCGATCAGAACCGGGGTGAGCGTTGGCTGCTTGCACAGCTGGGCGCGGCCGCGCTGTCTGAAACCCTATGGATTGCCGAAAACGGGCCCACCGGGGTCCGGGCTACGCCGGCGTCCCGGGTCATGCGGTGTCTGGGCAGTGAGCATCGCCTGCTCGTCTGCAATGCCCACCAGGGTTTCCATCCGGATGCCTTCGCCGCCGCGGTCGGTACCCTGCGGGGAGGTGGCGACTGCGTGCTGCTGGTACCTGCGCTCGACGAATGGGCCGCGTACCCTGATCCAGACAAGGCCCGGTTCGCGGCGCATCCACGGCGCTTGGAGGACATGCGTGGCGCGTTCGTCGAACGCCTGCTGCGCTGCTGGCGAACGCATCCGGCGACACGGGTCGTAGACCCGGCGCGTCCAATTGCGGTCCGACAGGCGGCGCTCTCGACCACGGGTCTACGACTGACCGAGAACCAGTGCGCGGCGGTGGCGGCGGTGCAGCGTGTGGCCTTGGGGCATGCCCGGCGGCCGCTGGTTCTGACGGCCGACCGCGGGCGTGGCAAATCCACGGTGCTCGGTGTCGCGGCGGCGCGCCTGCTGCTCGGCGGTCTGGCGCACGTCACGGTGGTCGCTCCGCATCGAGCCGCGGCCGAGACGCTGTATCGCCACGCGATGATCGAGGCGGGTCTCGAGCCGCGTGCGCCGGGCGATGTCGCGATCGCGGGCCGCCGGCTCGCTTTCCGGCTACCGGCGGACTGCGTCTCCGGCGCGGTAGCCGTACCGGGACTGATCCTGGTCGATGAGGCGGCGGCGATACCGGTCGGCGTCCTGGAACGGCTGCTGGAGGTCGGCAACCGGCTCGTGTTCGCGAGCACCGTGCACGGTTACGAGGGCAGCGGGCGGGGGTTCGATATCCGCTTTCGCGCGCTGCTCGATCAGCGTATGCCGCAGTGGCGCGCGCTGCACCTGT
>CBFCWF010000055.1:0-19890 GCA_965601425.1 uncultured Chromatiaceae bacterium
GACATCTTGTCTGTGGTTGTCGCCTACTTCAACGACGCGCAGCGCCAGGCAACGAAGGACGCCGGTCGGATAGCCGGTCTGGACGTCAAGCGGATTATCAACGAGCCGACCGCGGCCGCGTTGGCCTACGGTCTGGACAAGTCCAAGGGTGACAAGAAACTGGCTGTCTACGATCTCGGTGGCGGCACGTTCGACGTCTCGATCATAGAGATCGCCGAGGTCGATGGTGAGCACCAGTTCGAGGTGCTGTCGACCAATGGGGACACCTTCCTCGGTGGCGAGGACTTCGACATGCGGGTCATCGATTTCCTGGCCTCGGAGTTCAAGAAGGACCAGGGCGTTGACCTGAAAAACGATCCGCTGGCCCTGCAGCGCCTGAAAGAGGCTGCTGAAAAGGCCAAGATCGAGCTTTCGAGCAGCCAGCAGACCGATATCAACCTGCCTTACATCACGGCCGATGCCAGCGGCCCGAAGCATATGAATATCAAGCTGACCCGGGCCAAGCTCGAGTCGCTGGTCGATGAGCTGGTGCAGCGTACGCTCGAGCCCTGCAGGATCGCGCTCAAGGATGCGGGTGCCTCGGCCTCGGACATCGACGACGTGATCCTGGTGGGCGGTCAGACCCGGATGCCCAAGGTGCAGGAGCTGGTCGAGGAATTCTTCGGCAAGGCACCGCGCAAGGACGTCAACCCGGACGAGGCAGTCGCCGTCGGCGCCGCGATTCAGGGTGGTGTGCTCGGTGGCCAGGTCAAGGACGTGCTGTTGCTCGACGTGACGCCGCTGTCGCTGGGCATCGAGACCCTGGGCGGTGTGATGACGAAGCTGATCGAAAAGAACACGACGATACCGACCAACGCCGCGCAGGTGTTTTCGACCGCCGACGACAACCAGACCGCGGTCACGGTCCATGTGCTGCAGGGTGAGCGTGAGCAGGCCTCGGCCAACAAGTCGCTCGGCCGCTTCGATCTGGCTGATATACCGCTGGCGCCGCGCGGTGTGCCGCAGATCGAGGTCAGCTTCGATATCGATGCCAACGGCATCCTGCACGTCTCCGCGAAGGACAAGGCGACCGGCAAGGAACAGTCGATTCGCATCACCGCATCTTCGGGTCTGTCGGAAGACGAGATCAAAAACATGGTCAAGGACGCGGAGGCGCATGCCGACGAGGACAAGAAGTTCCATGATCTGGTCCAGGTGCGGAACCAGGCCGACAACATGATCCACGCGACGCGCAAGTCGATGGCGGATCTCGGCGACGACAAGCTCGAGGCCGGCGAGAAGGAGACAATCGAGACCGCGATCAGCGAGCTCGAAGACGCGATGAAGGGCAATGACAAGGATGCCATCGAGGCCAAGACCAAGGCGCTCGCAGAGGCTTCGGGCAAAATGGCCGAGCGCATGTATGCACAGCAACAGGGAGGCGCCGAGGCGGCCGGTGCGGATGCCGGAGGACAGGAATCCGGTGGTGCGGATGCGAACAAGGCCAATGACGATGTGGTCGATGCCGAGTTCGAAGAGGTCAAGGACGGAAAATAACAAGCCGACCGTGCCAGCGGATCGGGCGGTCGATCCCGGGAGGCGCTGGTCCTCCCGAGCCGCCAAGGATCGCGGGGCCCGCGTGAGTGATGCGGCGCCCTTCGCCTCCTTGGCGGTTCTTTGCTTTGGGAAGTCAGATGGCGAAACGTGATTATTACGAAGTGCTGGGTGTTGCGAAGAACGCCAGCGACGCGGAAGTCAAAAAGGCCTACCGCCGCTTGGCGATGAAGTATCACCCGGACCGCAACACCGGTGACCAGGCAAGCGACGCGGAAAGGAGTTTCAAGGAGGCCAAGGAGGCGTACGAGGTCCTGTCGGACGCGCAGAAGCGTGCCGCCTACGACCAGTTCGGGCACGCTGGTGTCGACCCCTCGATGGGCGGCGGACGCGGTTTCGGCGGCACCGGCGGTGCCAGCTTCAGCGACATCTTCGGCGATGTATTCGGCGACATCTTCGGTGGCGGGCGGGGCGGCGGGTCACGCGCTCACCGCGGGGACGATCTCCGATACAACCTCGAGCTCGGCCTCGAAGAGGCCGTTGCCGGTACCAGTGTGCAGATCAAGGTGCCCACGCTGGTCAACTGCCACGTCTGCGGCGGCAGCGGGGCGAAAAAGGGTTCTTCCCCGAAGACCTGCGGGACCTGCCAGGGGGCCGGCCAGGTCCGTATGCAGCAAGGCTTTTTCTCGGTCCAGCAGACTTGTCCGAGCTGTCATGGCCACGGCACCGTGATCGACGACCCGTGCCCGAGTTGCCGCGGCCAGGGGAAGCTGCAGGAAACCAAGACCCTGTCGGTGAAGGTGCCGCCGGGCGTGGACACCGGCGACCGCATACGCCTCGGCGGCGAAGGCGAAGCCGGAGACAACGGTGGCCCGCCGGGCGATCTCTATGTCCAGGTGCACGTCCGCGACCATCCGATCTTCACCCGTGACCAGAGTCATTTGTATTGCGAGGTGCCGATCGCGTTCACGACCGCGGCGCTCGGTGGCGAACTCGAAGTGCCCACGCTCAATGGCAAGGTCAAGCTGAAGATTCCGGAAAGCACCCAGACCGGCAAGATGTTTCGCATGCGCGGCAAGGGGGTCAAGCCGGTGCGCGGTGGGCCGCAGGGCGACCTTATCTGCCGCGTTGTGGTCGAGACCCCGGTGAAGCTGACCGATCAGCAGCGCAGTCTGCTACGGCAGCTCGATGAATCACTGCAAGGTGGCGGGTCGAAGCACAGCCCGAATGCGCACTCCTGGCTGGACCGTGTGAAAGGCTTTTTCACCGACATCTGAACGCACGCCGGCCGACGAGAGACCGATGGCTGGGTTCACGCCCTGCCAACGTGCGATAGGCGCGGCCGGGCGTCACATCGGCGCCGGGTGTTACCATCCCACGTCGTCGAGCGATGACGGCATGTATGCAAGCGGGTAGGGGAGACGATGATTCGAGTCGCAGTGGTGGGCGCCGCGGGGCGCATGGGGAAGACCCTGATCGAGGCGGTGTCGGCCACCGATGGGATGGTGCTGGCGGCGGCCACCGAGTTGCCGGATTCGGCGCTGGTTGGCGTCGATGCCGGTGAGCTGGCGGGCGTCGGCAAACTGGGGGTGCTAATTTCGCATAGCCTGACCAAGGTGATCGACGCCTTCGATGTGCTGATTGACTTCACCGGGCCCTCCGCGACCATGGTGCACCTCGATGTCTGCCGCCAGCACGGCAAGGCGATGGTGATCGGCACGACCGGGTTGGCCGAAGACCAGAAGGCGCGGATTCAGGCTGCCGCGGACGACATACCGATCGTGTTTGCACCGAACATGAGCGTCGGCGTGAACCTGTGCTTCCGCCTGCTCGAGCTCGCCGCGCAGGTGATGGGCGAAGAGTCCGACATCGAGATCGTCGAGGCGCATCATCGGCACAAGGCCGATGCACCGTCTGGCACCGCGCTGCGGATGGGCGAGGTGGTCGCGGCGGCCCTGGGCCGGGATCTCGCCGAGGTCGCGGTCTACGGCCGCGAGGGACAGACGGGCCCCCGCGACCCCAGCACCATCGGTTTCGAGACCATTCGCGCCGGCGACGTCGTCGGCGAGCACACGGTCTGGTTTGCGGCCGAGGGCGAACGCGTCGAGATCACGCACAAGGCCTCGAGCCGGATGACCTTCGCGAAGGGTGCGACACGCGCTGCGGCCTGGCTGGCCGGAAAACCGCCGGGCCTGTTCGACATGCAGGATGTACTGGGCCTGCGCTGACGCGGCCCGTCGCACCAGGCCGCTCATGCTAAGCGCGCTGCTGGTGGCGTGCGGCGGCGATCCGGCGACGCCGAAGGATCGCGTCGGCTCCTTGATCGACAGCATGGAGCAGGCGGTCGAGGCCGGCTCCGCCACGGACGCGGCCGGCCTGCTGCACCCGCAGTACCGGGATGCGACGCACCCGGACCGCGCGGCGGCGAGCCGTTCTTTGTCCAATTACCTGCGCCGTCACCGTGGCATTCACCTGATTACCGGCCTGACCTCGGTCGATGTGGCGCCGGAGGGCACGTCCGCGCAGGCCGTGGTCTATGTCGCGATGAGCGGCGTCGTGGCCGGGTCCATTGATGCGCTGGCCGGCCTGCGCGCCGATTTCTACCGCTTCGAGCTCGATGTCGCACTGAACGGGGGCGACTGGCGTATCCTGCACAGCCGGTGGCGCCGCACCGATGTCTCGGAATGGCGTGCCGCGCTTGCGGCCCCGTCGTACTGAGTGCGCTCGGGAACGGCCGCGATGTTCTCGGGGTGATAGCATATGGCAACGGATCTTGAATCGTCGGGTATTGGGGGATCGCCACCCGTGGCGACTTTTTATCGCGAACCTAAACGCCCCGCGGGCGCCTGCTGATGGAACTGTCGGTCGTCGTCCCGGTGCTCAACGAGGCGGGCAATATCGAGCCGCTGGTGGCCGAGGTGGTCGCTGCGCTCGACGCAGGCGCCGGTTTCGAGATCGTCTATGTCGATGACGGCAGCGACGACGCGACACCACGCGAGCTGGCGGCGGCCCGGCGGCGGTACCCGCAGTTGCGTGTGATCACCCACCGCCGCCCCTGCGGTCAAAGCACCGCGTTGCGCAGCGGTGTCGTCGCGGCCCGCGGTGAATGGATCGCCACGCTGGACGGGGATGGGCAAAACGATCCGGCCGATATCCCGAAGCTGCTCACGGTCGCGCAACAGGCGGCAGCGACCGGGCAGAGCCTGCTGGTTGCCGGCTATCGGAAGCGGCGGCAGGACTCGAGCGTGAAACGCGTGTCTTCGCGGGTCGCCAACGCGGTGCGCAGCCGCCTGTTGCGCGATGCGACCCCGGATACCGGGTGCGGCCTGAAGGTGTTTCGACGCACCGATTTTCTCGCGCTGCCTTACTTCGATCATATGCACCGCTTTCTGCCCGCGCTGATGCAACGGGCGGGCGGCAGTGTCACCTCGGTCGAGGTCAATCATCGGCATCGCCAGCGCGGCGCCTCGAAGTACGGCACCCTGGACCGGCTCGCGGTCGGCGTGGTCGACCTGCTGGGCGTGATGTGGCTGGCCCGACGTGCCCACATCCCGGAGGCCAGCGAGACGCAAGATGCACTGGAGTGACGCGGTCTGGTTGTCAGCCGGTTTCCTCGCCCAGGGCTTGTTCGCAGCGCGTTTCCTGGTGCAGTGGGTCCTCAGTGAGCGCGCCGGGCGCAGCCTGCTGCCGGTGCATTTTTGGTATTTGAGCGTTGCCGCCGCTGTGCTGTTGCTGGCCTACGCGGTACACCGGCGCGATCCGGTGATCGCTGCGGGCCAAGTGGTCGGGCTCGGGATCTCGCTGCGTAATCTCCGTTTCATCGTCAAGGTGCACCGGAGAGTCGCGCGTCTTTGGTTTCTTTTCTGGTTCGCGCTGGTCGGGGCCGCGGCATTGGCCGGCTATCACCTGGGCCCGAATTCGGCGGCCAAACCGCTGATCCTGGACGATTTCTGGACCACGTTCGGCTTTATCGGCCAGATAACCTTCACCGGCCGCTTCGTCGTGCAGTGGTGGTTCACCGAGCGTGCGCGGCGCAGCGTCATCCCGCGGGCGTTCTGGTACCTGAGCATCCTGGGCAGCCTGATGCTGCTCGCGTATGCGATTGCGATGCTGGACCCGGTCATCATCCTCGGGCAATCGCTGGGTCTCATCGTATACGGGAGGAATCTGGTCTTGTTGAACCGTACCGGTGCGTCGCAGGCGGCCTCGCCGGTGTCATGAGGCCGCTCGATCGACCCTTGGTCATGGTGTTGCTGACCGGGGCGGCCTGGCTGCTCCTGCTGTTCGCGGCGCTGCTGAGCCGCCACGTACTCCCGGTCGATGAAACCCGTTATCTCGCCGTCGCCTGGGAAATGTGGCAGCGTGGCGACCTGCTGGTACCGCATCTCAACGGCGAGCCCTACCACCACAAGCCCCCGCTGTTGTTCTGGCTGATCAATCTGTCCTGGAATCTGTTCGGCGTCAGCGAGGCCGCGGCGCGCCTGGTGCCCGCGGCGGCGGGCCTCGCCGGGGCGCTGCTGGCCATACCGCTCGCCCGCCTGCTATGGCCGGGGCTGCGCGGCATCGGTCCGCTCGCCGCCTGGATTCTATTCAGCACCATCCTGTGGACGCTTTGGACCACGACCGTGATGTTCGATCTGCTGATCGCGGTCTGCGCCGAGATCGCACTGCTGGGTGTGCTGCTCGCGTGGCGCGGGCGGCGCTCGACGGGTTGGCTGGTCGCGGGGCTGGGCATCGGGCTGGGTATTCTCGCCAAGGGCCCCGTCATCCTCGTCTACGTGCTGCCGGTCGCGGTTCTGGCCCCCTGGTGGATGCGCGACGGGCGTCCGACCTCGTGGGCCGCCTGGTACGCGGGACTGCTGGGGGCGCTGGTCCTCGGTGCGGTGATCGGCCTGAGCTGGGCCCTCACCGCGGCCGCAGCGGGTGGCGAGTCCTATGCGAACCATCTGCTGTGGGGCCAGACCACGGGTCGCGTGGTCGAGTCCTTTGCCCATCGCCGACCCTTCTGGTGGTATCTGCCCCTCCTGCCGATTGTGCTGTTTCCCTGGACACTCTGGCCTCCGCTGTGGCGTGCGCTGCGCACCCGATTCGATGCCGGCTGGGATAGTGGCGAGCGCCTGGCCGTGGCGTTGGTGATCACCGGCCTTTTGATCTTCAGCGCGATCAGCGGTAAGCAGGCGCACTATCTGCTGCCGCTGTTCCCGGTATTGGCGCTGCTGGGTGCGCGTGCGCTGGCAGTCGCGGTACCGCTGCAACGCCCGACCCCCTGGCAGGTCTGGCTGCCGGCGGCCCCGCTGCTGCTGCTCGGCGCGGCGCTGGTGCTGCTGCCTGCTTTCACCGTACTGCACCGGGAAGCGGCTTGGGTGCAGGCGCTGTCACCGATGGCCGCGACGCCGGTCCCAATCGCGGTGCTGCTCGCGGTGGCGCTGGCATGGCGCATGCCGACTGCGGTCTGGCCGGGTGTGTTGTCGCTGCTGTTCGTGTTGACGCTGTATCCGAGCGCATTGCGACAGGTGGCCAGGCACTACGAGGTCACCGAGGTTGCGCCATTGATCCGTGAACAGCAGGCATCCGGACGGCCCGTCGCCTATGTCGGAAAATCACACGGCGAGTTCAACTTTCCGGGCCGGTTACAGCGACCGGTCGAGTCGGTCGACGAGGATGCGATTGCGGCGTGGGTTGCGGACCACCCGAAGGGTCTGGTCGTGGAACGTACCAGTCAGGCCCCGGTGCCAGGCGCGCCCGGCATCCGGTACTGGCGCCCCTACCGTTCTTCCTACCTGCGCGTGCGTGATGCCGCTGACTGGGTCGCGGATCGGGACCGCGACATCGACTGAGCTCACGCGTTCGCGGTGGGCGCCGTAACAGGGTATGTCAGCGATTCCGGCCCAGGAGCTCGCCCAGCTGCGTCGCCAGGGCCGGGTTACCCGGTTCCCGATCAGAAAAATACCAGGCCACCGCCGAGCGCAGTTGAGGCAGTTGGCGCTTCGGCAGCGACAGATTTCCCCCCGTATGGTTCGCGCAGCGGTCCGCCGTGTCGAGCAGCGCCTCGCGCGCCGCCTGGGCGCAATCCGATCCGCCCGGCGGATAGGCGGCCAGCGCGAACTCCCGGACGACCGCGGCCAGGCGCTGCGCGCTGACCGGGTCACAGTGCACGTGGACGCCGCGGCGTTTCATCGGCCGGCGATCAGCTCTGCCCGTAGACCGGGATCGCCGCGCCGGTCACGCAGCGGGCCGCGTCAGAGGCAAGAAATGCAACCACATCGGCAAGTGCCGCCGGCGGTACCCAACGGCCGAAATCGGCGTCCGGCATCGATTCGCGATTCTGCGGCGTGTCAATGGTGCCCGGCAGGATGCAGTTGACGTTGATGTTGTTGAGTTTGTTCTCGGCCGCCAGCGATTCGGTCAGCGTAAGGACCGCCGCCTTGGAGGCGCAGTAAGGCCCCATACGCCCCTTACCCTGTTGCGCCGCGCGTGCAGACACGTTGACGATCCGGCCCCCGCCGTTGCGCAGCATCGCCGGGATCACCCGGCGACAGGTGTTGAACACCGAGCGTACGTTGAGGTCCATCATCAGATCCCAGTCGCGGTCCTCGGTATCCTGGACCAGCGGTCCCATCGCGAAGCCGCCGGCGATATTGGCGAGCACGTCGATCCTGCCGAACTCGCCCAGTACCGCGTCGATCGTGTGCTCGACCGCGTTGCGATCGATCAGGTCGGTTGGGAACGCCCGCGCCGACGCCTGGCCCTCACAGGCTGCGAGGGTCCCGTCGATGCGCTCCGCGTCGAGATCGAGCAGCGCGAGGTGAGCGCCCCGTGCCGCAAACAACTGTGCGACCGCGCGACCGAGATTGCCCGCCGCACCGGTTACCACGACGACCGATTGTGTGAATTCGCTCATGCTGCCTCCGTTGCACGTTGGAGGGTCGAGACTAGCGCAACGGCAACGCACAACAAAGGTGTCGGGCGTCGGGGAATTTGCGCTTGGCACAAAGCCTGCTGTTCAAATGCCGACTGAACCGCCGTGGGAGACATCACTCATGTTTCAACTGTCGTTGCTCGGATCCCTGGGCCAGGACCTGATCGAGGGTCGGGTGCAGACCCACGCCGGTGAAGAGACGCTGTCGCTGCTGCAGTTGCTGGCGGAAGGCGAGGAGGTCTTGCCGGCGCCGGGCGGCGAGCTGCAGGCCATGCTGCTGCAGCTCCCGCTGCCGATGCAACGCCGGCTCGAGGCCATGCTTTCGGGCGGCACGAGCTTGCCGCAAGCGGCCAGATCGCTCCTCTCCGAGGCCGCATCCTCCCCCGCGGCTGACAGTTTCGCCGGCTACCTGCAGGGCCGCCTGTCCGGTACCCCGGACGGTGCGCCGCAAGACGCACGGGCCCCGGTTCCGCCGGCGATGGCCGGACAGGCGGCCGACGGCCCGGCCACCCCGCTCGTACGGGTCGCTGAAAGCCCCGCCCCCGCGAACCCAACGACGGCCGTGGCCCTGCCCGTAACGGTTCATGCATTGCCATCGCTACAGGCCCCGGGCGCTGCCGCGCCGCCATTGTCGCCACAGCTTGCCGGCAGTCTGCTCGACATGGGCATTCCCCAGACGGTGGCCGGCAGGGGCTGGGACGCCGCGATCGCAGACCGTGTGATGTGGATGGTCCAAGGCGAGCAGCAGTTTGCGAAGCTCAAGCTGAACCCGCCCAACCTCGGTCCGCTCGAGGTGCGTGTCAGCGTCCAGCAGGACCAGACCAGTGTCTCGTTCGTCGCCCAACATGCCGCGGTCCGTGAGGCGTTGGAGGCCGCACTGCCGCGCCTGCGCGAGCTTTTCGATCAGCAGTCGCTGCAGCTGGTCAGGGCGGATGTCACCGATGCCGACACGCACCGCGGCGGGGGCGCGGATGACTCGGGCGGTCCGCGCGGCAGCCACGGCGGTCGTGGCGACGGCGCGGATGCGCCGGCCGACGGCGCAGAGACGTCCGACCCGCCCAGGTTGATACGTCCATCGCGCCTGCTCGACCTGTTCGTCTGACTGGCGGGACTTGCCCGCTGCCTACGACTCGGGCGTCACTTCGAATGACCTTTCCTTGCTATGATGAGGCGCCATCGGGTGGGCGCGAGTCATTGTGCAGAGGGAGATACCTTGCTCGTCATCAAGCTGTTGCTGCTGCTGATTTTCATGGTCATCGGGGCCAGCTTTGCGATCGTCAACGACACCCCGGTGACCGTTGACCTGTATTTCACGACGCCGCAGTTGCCACTGTCCCTGCTGGTGCTGCTTGCGCTCGGTCTCGGCATGCTGCTCGGTGGTCTGACCGGTATGCTCTATTCGATCCGGGTGCGCAAGGAGAACACGGCGCTGCGGCGCAAGGCGCTGCTGATCGACGAAGAGGTCCGGAATCTGCGGACCATGCCCGTCAAGGGGCGCTGACCCGATGCAGGAACTGCTCCTCCTTCTGCTGCCCGTGGCGGCCTTCTCCGGCTGGCTGGCGGCGCGTGGCGGCTCGCAACCGAGCAAGGAGACCCGTCCGGGGGAGGCGAGTCCGGTCTATTTCCGTGGTCTCAACCACCTGCTCAACGAGGAACCCGACAAGGCCATCGACGCGTTCGTGGAAATGCTCGAGGTCGACAGCGATACGGTCGAGACGCATCTCGCGCTGGGCAATCTGTTTCGCCGCAGGGGCGAGGTCGAGCGCGCGATCCGGATCCACCAGAACCTGATCGCGCGGCCGGCCCTGACCCGCGAACAGCGCGCGCAGGCCCTGCTCGAACTCGGACAGGACTACATGCGTGCCGGGCTATTCGATCGTGCGGAAAATCTGTTCCGCGAGCTGAAGGAAACCAAGCTGCATGTAAAGTCGGCCCTCAGGAACCTGCTCGTGATCTATGAGAAGGAGAGCGACTGGCAGGCGTGCCTGGAGGTCGCCGACCAGCTCGAGAGCATCATTGGCCGGAAGATGCTGCTGCAGAAATCGCACTATCGTTGTGAGCTGGCGATTGCTGCGAAGGCCGAGGGCCGGATTGCGGACGCCAGCGCCCAGCTGAAGAAGGCGCTCGCGAGCAACCGGGGATTCGTCAGGGCCAACCACCTGCAGGCGCAGTTCGCGGCGTCACAGGGCGACTACCCCGCAGCCGTGCGGCTGCTGCGCCAGACGGTCGAACAGGATCCGGCCTATTTGCCTGAGGTACTCCCGGAACTCGTCGCGGCTTTCCGGCACCTCGGCGATCTGCAGGCGCTGCGTGCCTACTTGCAGGAGGTGGCCGCCAACCATCCCGGCATGGGTGCGGAACTCGCGCTCGCGGAATTGGTGAGAGAGGAAGAGGGCGATATCGCGGCGGCCGACTTTCTTGCGGAGCAGCTGGCGCGTACCCCGAGCCTTACGCTGCTGCTACGCAGCATCGAGCTGAATGCCCGCATGCCGGACAGCCAATGCTCGCGCTTCCTCGAGGGGCTGCGTCCGCACGTCCGCCGGTTGCTGGAACAGAAGCCGCTTTACCAGTGCGGAAACTGCGGTTTCGCTGCGAAGACCCTGCATTGGCAGTGCCCGAGCTGCCGTCAATGGGGCACGATCAAGCGCAAGGCGGGCTGCGAGGCGGGGGTCTGACCCCGCCGGGGCCGCTGCGTGAAATACGGAGCACAGTGACCGAGAGATGAGCACAAACAATCCCCGCGTCGTCGTCGCGCTCGATTTTCCGGCCGTCGACCCGGCGCTGGCCCTGTTGTCCGGACTCGATCCGACCACCTGCCGGATCAAGATCGGCAAGGAACTGTTCACCCGGGCCGGCCCCACGTTCGTCGAGCGGGTTGCGTCGGCAGGTTTCGATGTCTTCCTCGACCTGAAGTATCACGATATTCCGAACACGGTAGCGGCGGCCTGTGCGGCCGCGGCCGACCTTGGGGTCTGGATGGTCAACCTGCATGCATCCGGTGGGCGTCGGATGATGGACGCCGCGGCCGACCGTCTGGCACAGCTCGCTGAACCGCCGCTGCTGATCGCGGTCACGGTGCTGACCAGTCTCGGGCAGGACGAGATCGGCGAGATCGGTTTCAGCGGCAGCGCGGCCGACAATGTGCGAAGACTGGCGGCATTGGCCGAAGCCTGTGGCATGGACGGCGTGGTCTGTTCGCCGCGCGAGGTCCGGGCGCTGCGCGCCGAGCGCGCCGCCGATTTTGTCCTGGTGACGCCGGGCGTGCGGCCCGCGGGCGCCGCATTAGACGACCAACGGCGCATCATGACACCGGCAGATGCGATCGCGGCCGGCGCCAGCTATCTGGTGATCGGGCGGCCGGTAACGGCTGCAGACGATCCGGCCGCGCGTCTGGCTGCGATCAATGCCGAGGTGGAAAACGCACTCGCACGCGCGGGCAGCCTGGGAAAAACTTAACGCTACATAAAAAGAACCATTGCGCGTCGCTGCGCAAGGTTTGGTAGCTTAATGCGTCCAATTTATAAGGTTATCCGAAGCTTGTTGGCTGTTTGTTAATGAAAACAACGGCTTACGGATAATATCCAACGCCGAGGGAAAGGCCGGCCGGGCCGCCCCCGCGGCAACGCATCCAGGAGATTCCCGCATGATCAAGCCAGTCGGTTCCGATTCCCTGCATCCCTTGTTCGTCTACGACTCGGACAAGCACGATGCGCTCATTCGCGAGGCCGAGACCCTGCCCTCCGTCGTGATCAGTTCCCAGGCCGCCGGCAATGCGGTGATGATGGGTGCCGGTTACTTCAGCCCTTTGCCCGGTTTCATGAATGTCGCCGACGCGATGGGCGCCGCGCAAGCGATGACGCTGACCGACGGCTCCTTCTTCCCGGTGCCGGTGATGTGCCTGGTCGAGCGCGCGATCAGTGAGTCCAAGCGCATCGCGCTGCGGGATCCGAACGTCGAGGGCAACCCGGTGCTCGCGATCATGGACGTCGAAGCCATCGAGGAGGTCTCGGATGACCAGATGCGGGTGATGACGGAAAAGGTCTACCGGACCACCGACCCGGAGCACCCGGGCGTTGCCGCGTTCAACGCCCAGGGTCGCGTCGCGATCTCCGGTCCGATCCAGGTGCTGAACTTCTCGTACTTCATCACCGATTTCCCGGATACCTTCCGCACCGCGGTGGAAATCCGCAACGAGATCGCCGAGCGTGGCTGGAAAAAGGTGGTCGCGTTCCAGACCCGAAACCCAATGCACCTCGCCCATGAGGAGCTCTGTCACATGGCGATGGATCGCCTGGGCTGCGACGGCCTGGTCATCCACATGCTGCTCGGCAAGCTGAAGCCGGGCGACATCCCTGCGCCGGTGCGTGATGCCGCGATCCGCAAGATGGTCGAGCTGTACTTCCCGCCGAACAGTGCGATGGTGACCGGCTACGGATTCGACATGCTCTATGCCGGGCCGCGCGAGGCCGTGCTGCATGCCTATTTCCGCCAAAACATGGGGGCGACCCACTTCATCATCGGTCGCGACCACGCCGGCGTCGGCGACTACTATGGTGCGTTCGATGCGCAGACCATCTTCGACGAAGAAGTGCCGGCCGGTGCAATGGAGATCGAGATCTTCAAGGCCGACCACACCGCGTGGTCGAAGAAGCTCAACAAGGTGGTGATGATGCGCGAGGCGCCGGACCACAGCAAGGAAGACTTCATCCTGCTCTCGGGCACCAAGGTGCGTGAGATGCTGGGCAGGGGTGAGGCGCCGCCGAAGGAGTTCTCTCGCCCGGAGGTCGCGCAGATCCTCATCGACTACTACCAGTCGTTGAACTGAGCCGGAACCGCGGTTCAGGCATAATGAAGCCCGCTTATCCGAGCGGGCTTTTTACTGGGTGCGTGATGGCCAAGGTCTACGAGATCGTCAGCCAGGAGACGGTGTCCGACGGTTTCTTTCTCATGAACCGGTACCGATTGCGGCACAGCAGTTTCCACGGCGGCTGGTGCCCGCCGATCGTGCGTGAGCGTATCGAAAGCATCGCCGCCGTGTCGGTGCTGCTGTACGATCCGCGGCTGGATCGGGTGGTGCTGGTCGAACAGTTCCGCGTCGGCTTGATGGGCAACGCCGACCCCCCGTGGAGCCTGGAGACCGTCTCCGGCTTCTGCGATACCGCCCATGAGGTGCCGGAGCAGGTGGCGCGTCGCGAGGTGATCGAGGAGACCGGCTGCCCGCTAAAGGCCCTGACCCACATCGGAGAGTTCTTTGTCAGCCCGGGGATGTCGGTCGAGCGGATCAATTTGTACTGCGGTTGGGTGGATGCCGGCAACGCCGGTGGCGTGCATGGCCTTGCGCACGAGGGCGAGGAAATGCGCGTGCTGACGATGGCGCGCAGTGACGCGCTCGGCGAGTTGTACCGCCGCCTGAACTCGACGAGCGTGATCATGGCCGTGCAGTGGCTCGAGGCGAATCGCGAGCGCCTGCTGGCCACCTGGGGTGTCGAGCTGCGCGGCGCCTGAACCCTCAGTCGCGTGCGACCACACGAAGTTCGATCAGCGTGTCCTGCCGTCGCTGGGTCTGCGCATGCAGCCCGATCTCATTGCGGCTGGCCGCATCCTCCCCGCCGATCGAACCGAGCGTCAGCCACTCGCCCAGCCGGCCGCGCAGCACGCTCGACGCCTGCTGGTGATCGAATCGGCCGCGATCCCCGCTGCGCTGTTGTTGCTGGTAGATCTCGATCGTGACCTGGTTGCCGTGCACGCGGGGCAATGCGTAGAAGCCGCTGCTCACATCCCGGTAGTCCACGCGGTAGCCGGGTGCGACGCGATGGCCGTACCAACCTGGTTGGCCCAGGTAGACGGGCACCGACTGCCCGGTGCGGATCAGCGCCGGTCGGCCATCCAGCGCCTGTACCCGCTGCAGACTGTCGCCGTCGGAGCGGGTCCGCGCATCCTGCAGACTCACGGTCGCGCCGTCTCGGGGCGGGGCCCGGCCGATCCGGACATTCCCGGTATTCACGCCGTAGCCGAGGCCCTGGCTGGACACTGACTGACCACCGCCCTGGCGCACCTCGATGATCAGGCGGCGCGATGGGCGGTCCAGGCTGGCCAGCAGCGATCGTACCGCGACGATTTCGTCCGGTGTGCCATTGACGATCAGCTTGTCGTGGTACGCAGACACGGAGCTGTGCTGGCCCAGCAGGGGCCGGATGCTGTCCAGCAGGTCGGCGGCCGGCCGGCTGCGGACCTCGATGACCTCGATCTGGGGCGGTGCGCCCCACACCGCGGTCGCGAACAGGGTCAGGCAGATCAGCAGCAGCTGTTTCATCGGATTTTTGAATGACATGGCCAATCCAGGCTATCGTCAGGTGGTCCTGCCAAGTTTAGCCGCCGTCGACCGGCAGTCGCAGCGACATCCTGCGGTGCGCGATGCCCGCGTCGTCGAATACCGCGCCTTCAGCGACGAACCCCAGCCGCCGGTAGAAGCCCTCGGCCCGGCATTGCGCATGCAGGTAGACCGCCGGCCTACGCTGGTCTTGCGCGATCGCGATCAACGCCTCGAGCAGGGCACTGCCGACACCACGCCCGCGCCACTCCGGCAGTACCGCGATGCGACCGATATGGCCGTCGTCGAGCATGCGCGCCGTCGCGAAAGGGGTCTTGTCGTGTGTGCGGGCCAACAGGTGGAGTGCATGCGCGTCCTGTGCATCGTGTTCGAGTTCGGCCGGCACACCCTGTTCGTCGACGAACACCCGATAGCGAATGTCGAGCAACGCGTCCCGCTGCGCGTCCCATGCGACGTTATCGATCCGCCAGTCGGTCATCCCTGCGGTACCGGCTCGAGGATGCCGTCGTTTAGCAGATGGACCAGCAGTGACGCGCTGTCCGGTACGCTTTGCAGAAGCTCTGATAGCGTCGCGGCCCGCAGTCGGCGCTGCGCCGCGATCAGACACACCGCCGGGCCCGCGGCGGCCGGGAGCAGTCGTGCCTCGCCCTGACAGAACAGCGCGATCCTGTCTCCGTCGAGCGTGCTCCAGGTGACCCTGGCGAAGGGATGGCGGGCCAGCCCCGACCCTTGGGCGATCCATTGCCGCAGCCGGGTGAGGTCCCAGCGATCATCCGGTTGCAGGATCTGGAACTGTGGCTTGGGCTCGGTGAGATAGCGGCCCAGCCAGATCCGGAACTCCTCCGAGCCTGGTCCGGGCAGGTCGGTCAGCAGGTTCGCGGCGGCCTGCTGCAGGTCGGCACCGAGTGCCGCGGAATGGCCAGATGCGAGATGCGGCGGATCGCCGAGGCGTTGCTGGCCGGCGAGCGCGACCAGATGCTGGAACCAGTCGGCGGCCAGATCCTGCTGGCTGGGGGCGCGAAAGCCGAGCGAATAGGTCATGCACGCGCCCTCGGCGACGCCCCAGTGTGCGACGCCCGGCGGCAGATAAAGCACATCGCCGGCCTCCAGCACCCACTCCGTATCGGTTTCGAAGCGGGCGAGGACGCGCTGTTCCAGTCCGCTGATCAGGTCGTCGTCGCGATAATCGTCGAAACTCAATCGCCAGACGCGTCTGCCGAGCCCCTGCATCAGGAAGACGTCGTAGGCGTCGCTGTGCGGGCCGACGCCTCCCTGATCGCTCGCGTAACTGACCATGATGTCGTCGATCCGCCAGGTCGGTACGAAATCGAAGGCATCGATCAACTGTGCCACCGCGGGTACGTACTTGTCGACATCCTGCACCAACAGCGTCCAGTGTGCGTCTGGCAGTGCCGCGAAGTCGCCCGCGTCGAAGGGTCCGTGGCGCAGTTTCCATTCGCCCGGCTTCGGCTCGATGACCAGCCGCGATTCGAACGTCTCCTCACAGGCCAGGCCGGCGAGCGTATCCGGTTCGAGGGGGAAGCCGTCGGGCGGCAAGGCCCGGCGCATCAGCAGCGGGCGCTGCTGCCAGTAGTCGCGCAAGAACGTCTCGCGGCTGATGCCTGCGGGCAGCTGCAGCAGAGGCCGGGGGCCGGTCACCGCGCACCCACCGGAAGCGGGGCCTGCTGCGGCATGCCGCGGCCGACGAGTAGCGCGGAGGCCAACACCAGCAGGCTACCGAGCAGGGTCGACCAGCTGAGTAACTCGTCCCAGAACAGCCAGCCCAGGACCGCACCGAAGATCACCGAGAAGAAGGCAAAAGGCCCGAGTCTTGCAGCCGGCGCGCATGCCATACCTCGGGTCAGCAGCAACTGGCCCGCCGTTGCGAAACAGCCCAGCACGAGCAGCCACAACAACTGCCGTGGGGTCGGCATCCGCCACAGCCACAAGAGCGGCAGCAGCGAGACACTGGTACCGATCGCTGCAAAGTAGAAGACCGTTCGCTCGGCGGGTTCCGACCGGGACAGTCTGCGTACCGTGACCTTCGCGACGGCAGCGAGCAGGCCGCCGAGCAGCGCGACCGCGACGACCGGCGCGACCTCGCCGAAATCGGGTACCAGGATGACGCCGACGCCGGCGAAGCCGATCGCGAGCGCCGCGACGACATGCCAGGTAAAGCGTTCTTGCAGCCAGAGCAGGGCGACCAGCGGCATGAACAGCGGTGCGCTCAGCTTCAGCAGCATCGCGTCGGCCAGCGGCATGTGCGCGATGGCGTAAAAGAAGCAGTACATCGCCCCCAGACCGGCGAGCCCTCGCAGCAGGTGCAGATGCGGGACCGCCGTCTGCAGCCCCCGGACGCCGGTTCGGCTGGTCAGCGTCGCCAACAGCAACAGGCCGACGAGATTGCGCGCAAACACCACGATGCCGTTGTTCAGGTCGCCCGATACCTGACGGATACTGGCGCCCATCAGCGCGAACATCAGTTCGGCGGCGACAATGAACAGCGCGCCGCTCAATAAACGATCCTGGTACAAGGGTGCTCCAGCCGTTAGCCAGGTCGGGAATCTTAGCAATCGACGCCTGTCGACGGATAATCGGCGTTCCAAAGGTATTCAATTGATGATTTGATGGGTGATTTTTGTGCGTAGGGCTTGCAGTTCCGGAAATTGCTGGTTTAATGCGCGTGTTGGAGTCAGTTTCTATTAGTTCGTACTGGTGACGGTCCGCTGGCTGATTCTCTGAAGCAACAAATTTCCGCGATTGATTTCGACGATCCTGGGGAGGAACAACATGTTTGAAAGTGCGGGTAAGAACAAGATCGCTGCGATGCTGGCGCCAGTGAGCCTAGCCGTCGGCCTGTCGGCAGCCGCCGTACAGGCTGCAGACGATGGGCCGTTCGTGACCGGGGCCAGTGGTACTGGCGTTGTGAACAACTACGGCGAGTGCTGGAACGCAGTGGGCGGTACGGATACGACCGACAACTGTGGTGTGAAGGATTCGGACGGCGACGGCGTGCCGGACGACCAGGACCAGTGTCCTGACACCCCACAGGGGGTCGCGGTCGACGAAGTCGGCTGTCCGCTGGACAGCGACGGTGACGGCGTGCCGGATTACCTCGACAAGTGCCCGGGTACCCCGGCAGGTGCGAAGGTCGATGCGGACGGCTGTGAGATCATGGCCAGTCTGATGATGCAGATCACGAAGGACCACTTCGAGTTCGACAGTGCCGAGCTCTTGCCGGCAATGCAGGCCGATCTCGACGAAGTGGCTGCGAAAGTCGCCGCATCGAAGGGTAACGAGATGCTGCAGATCGTCGGTCACACCGACAGCATTGGTACCGAAGAGTACAACCAGGGCCTGTCGGAGCGTCGTGCGCAGGCCGTCGCAGACTACCTCGTGGGCCAGGGCGTGAACTCATCGATGCTGACCGTGAAGGGCATGGGTGAGTCTTCGCCGGTCGCCGACAACGGCACCAGCGAGGGTCGCGCGATGAACCGTCGCGTCGAGATCCTCACGCAGTAATCCGACGCTGTGGGATGACGACCAGGGCCGCACCTTCGGGTGCGGCCTTTTTGTTGTGGTGCGCCCAGTATGGGCGCACACGTGCGCGTGCCAGTCCCACCGTGCGCAGATCGCGGCACCTTCGGCATCCGGACGGTGACGGGCCGACTGAGCACGCAGGCGTTCTGTTGCACGTGCTGCAGCGCTTGCTGGGGCCTGCTTTCGGCGAGCACAGCGCAGGCTTCCTCATCCGACGCCGGGCCCGCGAAGTGGCCCTAACCGCCCGGCCTATGTCCCGCAGGATCCGCGGATCCTGGTCGTCCCTTTACCGATGGCGCGCCCCGCAGTGCACGATGATCGCAAGGGCCGAGTTTTGTCTCCTGGCGCCTGAAAGCGACACCAAGACCGAGCGTTCGGCCGGCACGGTCCATGGCACGATCGGGGCTTCGTCGGCCTACCGGGCATTGTCCGGCCCGTGCGTTTCGTGACCCTCTTTCCGAGGGCCCAGGACCGACGATTCTCAGAATAACCCCTCGCCGACGACGAAGTAGCTCAGCCCGTCCACCAACAGCAGCGCACCAACGATCGCGAGCATGACCGGCATGAGTATCGCGCTGGCCCTATCCACCTTTTGGTTGATGCGATTCAGGACCGGGCGACTGCGCTCACCCATCAGCCACGCAAGCAACGGCACCATCAGAAAGGGCAGGGCATAGGCGAGATTGTATCCGGCCAGCATCATCAGCGTTTCATCGACGGCAAGGTCGGCTTTGAGCATCTGGTCGAGCGCGGCGAAGTAGGGCAGCGCGAAAGGCAGGCCGATCAGGTTGATAATGGCGCCAGTGGCGAATGCGCTGACGGGTGTCAGCCCCTTGGGCTGGCGTTCCGGCGCTGTGCTGTCGGCAATCGTGCTGCGCCAGGCCATCCACAGCAACAGCACGCCGATCAGCAGACCGATGCCGAAATCGATCGGTTGCGGGTTGTCGATCCTCGCCTTGATGCGATCGAACGCGACCGCGAGCAGGATACCGAAGCCAAGGTAGGTCGCGGAATGGCCCAGCAGCGCAGCCATCGAATTACCCAGCGGTCGATTGGTACCTGCGGCATAGACGAGAAAGGCGAATAGCACCGGATTGACGATGTCCGCCAACAAGATCGGCATCAGGAGGATCAGCGTGTCGAGCACCGCACGCTCCCCGAGGCATCTTGATGGCGATGGTTCGCAGGCGCGAGTTCGAGTGGGTCTACCCGCTGCCTATCGACGGCGTCCTGTTCCATGCTCACTCGGTCGCTGATTGATCGGGTACGCCGGCCTGTCTCAGATAGAGATCGATCGCATAGGCACCCAGCGGATCGGCCGTGGCGATGCGAGGCCGCAGTGTGCGCATCGACGGTGCGAGACCCCATGCGCGCCACGCGATCAGGTCGCGGGTCACGTCCGGCGCGGACTGCGGATGGATAGCCACCAGCGTGCGGTAGGCGGCGACGATCGCGCCACGCAGCTGCGGATCGTTCGCCCCGTGCACCGACAGGGCCCGGACGATCGCGCGTAGCTCGTCGCGTGACCGGTTCGCGTCGTTGAAGTACCAGCTGGTCAGCTCAGCGA
>CBFCWF010000056.1:0-19389 GCA_965601425.1 uncultured Chromatiaceae bacterium
TATTCACTTCGCGCCGGACCAAGGACCGCCGCCTTTGGGCCGCGAAAAATCGCGCCGTGCGGGTCGCCGCCGCGGCCTTCGCCCGACCTTGGATTTCCGCTGCCTAGCTACCGGTCGCGTATGGTCTGGGCTTCTCAGCTGTTTGGGACTACCATCGGGGCTTCATGCTTACTGGCGCGACATCCAGGAACGTCCAATGCGTTGCCGCGGAAGGCGGCCTGCCTCAGATCTGGGTCAGCAATGCGGCGGCGCATGCGGCGATCTCTCTTCACGGCGGACAACTGCTTTCCTTCAAACGGAAGGCTGATTCGCTGGATCTCCTGTTTCTCAGCAAGCGCGCTCGATTCGAGCCGGGCGCGGCCATCAGAGGCGGGATTCCTGTCTGTTGGCCGTGGTTTGGCGCCGATCCCGCCAATCCGGCCGGCCGGGCGCACGGATTCGCGCGTAACCGGCTCTGGTCAGTCGAGCAAATCGAACACCCGGCCCCCGATCACACGCGCATCACGTTGGGACTGACCGACTGTCCCGAAACCCGGACCCTCTGGCCGTATGCTTTCGAGTTGCGGTTGGTGGTTTCCATTGCCTCGACACTGCGCATGGAATTGATCACCCGGAATACAGGTGCCAAGACATTCGCCATCACACAGGCCCTGCACAGCTACTTCAGCGTGGGCGCCGTCGACCGGGTGTCGGTCGAAGGGCTGGACGGCACGACCTATCTCGACAAGCTCGAAGACTTCGCACCGAAGCAGCAGCAAGGATCCGTGACCTTCACTGGCGAAGTCGATCGCATCTACCGCCAGGTGCCCGATAGGTTGCGCGTCGTCGATAGCGCGCGGCAGCGCGCGGTCGATATCGCGGCCGAGGGTAGCAAGACCGCAGTGGTCTGGAACCCCTGGCGAGACACCGCCGCACAAATGGCCGACCTCGGGGACGACGAGTTTCAGCAATTCGTCTGTGTCGAGACAGCGAATGCGGCGGACGACCTGGTAAAGGTCTCACCCGGCAGCGACTATTGCCTGCAGGCAAGCTACTGTATGACCGCCCTCGACAATGCTTGAGCCGCGAGCGTCGGCCAGTGTATCTGCGTGAAGAATGATGAGATCGCTTGAACGATAGTCCTTAGGGCATACCCATCCTGCCGGGCCGGCCGGATCGGGGACGGCTGCGACACTCCCGATTCAGCGCGACCAGCGTCGCGGCGCGAACCATGCCTGCCCGCCCGGCTCGAGCGCATGGCGGTGAGCCCAAGTCAACGCCCCCACCCCGCACGAAGAAAAAGGCAAACGCGATGCAAAAGCTGTTCAAACTCGTCGGCTTCACCCCCTTCATTCTGATCGTGTTCTTCAACGCCTTCGTCGATCTGGGCCACAAGATCCTGATCCAGAACACGGTGTTCAAGGTGTACGACGGGCGCGAGCAGATTATCCTGACCGCGATCGTGAACGGACTGATCCTGCTGCCGTTCGTCTTGCTGTTCACGCCCGCGGGCCTGCTGTCCGACCGTCATCGCAAGCCACGGATCATGCGTTACAGTGCGGCAGTCGCGGTATCTCTCACGCTGCTGATCACCGCCTCCTATTACGCCGGCTGGTTCTGGTTCTCGTTCGCGATGACCTTTCTGCTCGCGGTGCAGAGCGCGATCTACTCGCCCGCCAAGTACGGGTTCATCAAGGAACTCGCCGGCAAGGGCCAGCTGGCCACCGCGAATGCGATCGTGCAGGCGACCACGATCGTCGCGATCCTGCTCGGCATCTTCGTGTTCTCGATATTCTTCGAACGCCAGCTGGTCGGGGTCAGCTACACGGACAAGGCCGAGGTGCTACAGGCCATTGCGCCGGTCGGCTGGCTGCTGGTCGCGTGCGCGGCCTGGGAGTTCTGGCTGACCTCGCGGCTGCCGCTGGGTGAGGTCGGGACCGCAGAGCGTGGCTTCGACTGGCGACACTACGGCACGGGCCGCTACCTTCACGCCAACCTCGCGAAGATACTCGCCAACAGGACCATCTGGCTTTCGATCGTCGGACTGTCGGTGTTCTGGGGCATTTCGCAGGTCGTCCTCGCTGCGTTTCCGGCCTTTGCCAAAGAGGCGCTGGGCGAGACCAACACGGTGGTCATCCAGGGCCTGCTCGCCTGCTCCGGCGCCGGTGTCATCGTCGGCTCGCTGCTCGCCGGCAGCGCGTCCCGCGACTATATCGAGACCGGTCTGGTACCGCTGGGGGCGCTGGGCGTGGTCCTCGCCATGTTCTTCATCCCGCAGTTGTCCTCCAGCGTTGCACTCGCGGCGGCCTTCACGCTGCTCGGTGTCGCCGGCGGTCTCTTTATCGTACCGCTGAACGCACTGATTCAGTTCCATGCCAATGACCGGGAACTCGGCACGATACTGGCTGGCAACAACTGGGTGCAGAACGTCGTGATGCTGGCCTTCCTCGGCCTCACCGTCGTGTTCGCTTTCAGCGGGGTCGGCAGCCTCGGGTTGTTTCACCTGCTGACGATCACCGCGCTGGCCGGTGCCATCTACACCGTGTGGCAGCTGCCACAGTCGCTCGTGCGCTACGTGGTTGCCCGCCTGGTTTCCAGCCGTTACCGCATCGAGGTGCTGGGCTTCGAGAACCTGCCCGGCCAGGGCGGGGTCCTGATGCTCGGCAATCACGTAAGCTGGCTGGACTGGGCGGTGATCCAGATCGCCTGCCCTCGTCCTATCCGTTTCGTGATGCACCGCGCCATTTACCAACGCTGGTATTTGCGTTGGTTTCTGGACTTCTTCGGCGTCATCCCGATCACCGGCGGACAAAGCAAGGGGGCGCTGCAAAAGGTCAACGCGCTGCTCAAGGCCGGTGAGGTGGTCTGCCTGTTCCCGGAGGGCTCGATCAGTCGCAGCGGCCAATTGGGCGAGTTCCGCAAGGGCTTCGAGCATGCGGTCGAGGGCGTTGAGGGCGTGATCGTACCCTTCTACCTGCGCGGGCTATGGGGCAGCCGCTTTTCGCGTTCCAGCGACCGCCTCCAGGAGACCCGCAGTCAACAGCTCAGGACGCGGGTGATTGTCGCGTTCGGCAGACCGCTGCCGATGGAGACCCTGGCCGGCGAGGTCAAGCAACGGGTTTTCGACCTTTCGATCGATGCCTGGGAGGCGCATACCCGCACGCTCGACCCCATTCCGCGCGAATGGCTGCGCACGGCCAAGCGGCGTGGGGGCGCACTGAGTCTGGCCGATGCGCAGGGCGACGGTACGCTATCGAACTACAAGACCATGACGGCGGTGTTCGCCTTCTCACGCCTGATCGGCCAACGCAGCCCGGAACAGAACATCGGCCTTTTGCTGCCGACCAGCAGCCCCGGGGTGATTGCCAATATGGCCTGCCTGCTCTTGGGCAAGACCGTCGTGAACCTGAACTACACCGCCAGTCAACAGGCAATTGTCGCGGCGGTCGAGAAGGCGGAAATACAGAACGTTTATACCTCACGGCGGTTCGTCAAGAAACTGGAGCAACGCGGCATCGACCTCGCAGCGCCATTGGGCATGGTCAGTGTGCATTACCTGGAAGACCTGAAGGACGAGATCGGCGGCATCGGCAAACTGCTGATGATGGCGTCCGCGGTGCTCCTGCCGGGGGCACTGCTTTTTGCGCTCTACGGTCGGCGCATCGATCTCGAGCAGCCGGCCGCCATCCTGTTTTCCAGCGGCAGCGAGGGCGCCCCCAAGGGCGTCGTACTGAGCCACCGCAACATCGCGGCCAACATTCAGCAGGTCGCCGACGTGCTCGACACGCGCAGCGAAGACACGGTGATGGCGACGCTGCCCCTGTTCCATGCGTTCGGTCTGACCGTGACCGGCCTGCTGCCGCTGGTCGAGGGGATTCCGGCGATCTGTCACCCCGACCCAACCGATGCGCTGACCATCGCGAAGGCGATCGGCAAGTTCCAGGCCACGGTGTTTTGCGGCACCTCGACCTTTCTGCGCCTGTTCGTTCGCAACCGACGCGTTCATCCGCTGATGCTCGAATCCCTGCGCGTGGTCGTGGCCGGCGCCGAACGGCTCAGTCCGGAGGTGCGCGCGGCCTTCAAGCTGAAGTTCAACAAGGAGATCTACGAGGGCTACGGTACGACCGAGACGACGCCGGTGGCCAGCGTCAACCTGCCGGACCGGATCGATCCGCGCGACTGGCAGGTGCAGGAGGGCAACCGGGCGGGGACGGTAGGCCTGCCGTTGCCCGGCGGCAGCTTCCGCATCGTCGACCCGGAGACGCTCGAGACCCTACCCATCGGCGAGGACGGCCTGATCCTGTTCGGCGGCAGCCAGGTGATGCTGGGCTACCTCAGCGATCCGGAAAAGACCGCACAAGTCATCGTCGAACTCGACGGCAAGCGCTGGTACAAGACCGGTGACAAGGGCCACCTGGACAAGGACGGCTTTCTCACGATCGTCGATCGCTACTCGCGCTTTGCGAAGATCGCCGGCGAAATGGTCAGCCTGGGTGCGATCGAGGGGGCGATAGGGCCGCAGCTGCCGGAAGATGCGGAGGTACTGGCCACGGCCGTGCCAGACGGCAAGAAGGGCGAGCGGGTGGTGCTGCTCATTGCCGGACAGATCGACGAGCAGACCCTCGAGCGTGCAATCGAGCAGTCAGGCCTGAACCCGCTGATGCGGCCCTCGATGCTTGTCCCGGTCGAGGCGATACCGAAGCTCGGCAGCGGGAAGAGCGATTTCAGCCGCGCCAAGCAGATCGCACTGGCGGCTGCCTGAGCATCGGGCCGGTGCGATTGGACGCCGCGCGGGAGCGAACGAATCGCCGGGAGCGATTCGTCGCGAAAGCCCCTCAGGGTGAGCCGCAGGGATGCGCCGAACACTGCCATAACCCTAGCTAGGGCGAGAGTGGAGGGCAATTCAAAGCGTGCCTGAACAGGCGAGGGCCCGGTAGATCGGGGGCGCGAGACAGACTTTATCCTTCGGGAATGCGCCCTGAATTTGCTTTTCGCCGCGCCTCTGCCGCTTTGTTCGCGCCCGTCCAACACCGACTGGCGCAGCATGCAGGCTAACGCCGAGGGCATGTCTCACGCACTGGCCACCATCGGTTATTGGCTTCTGCCGGCACATGGTTTAGCGTTAAGACATAGCCCGCCAGCAAAGCGCAGCTCACCGGACGCGGTCCGATGCTGGTCCAGGCGGTGTTCCGACGAGATCGTGCACGGCATCGGGCATGATCAACAACGGCCACAGAGTGATTCCGCGAGGTGCCGACGTTGAACTTCCATCACCGTTGCCGTGTCACCCTGGTGCTACTCTGTACCTTCCTCGCCGCGTCGCCCCCCGGTACGATCCGTGCCGAACCTCAGGGCGACGGCAGCTTCCCGACGCTGGCCGCCCAGGCCATGGCCCTCGCAGAACAAGCTGGGATCCGTTTGATCGGCCTCGATCGACTCGACGATGCACCGCCGCAGCCGGTGACCGGCTCCCCGCTGGAAAAGATCGAGGCGCTGCTGGACGGTTACAACTATGTGATCGTGGAGGACCGGCTCATCGTGCTCGGCGAAAAGCGCTGGGTACCACCACCACCGAAAGAAACGGTCCTGAACACCCGGCGAAGCGGTCAGCATCACGTGGTCGACGCGGTGCTCGTCGGTATCGATGGCACCGAGTTCCCGGCGCAGTTGATGATCGACACCGGGGCCAGCGTCAGCGTGCTGCCGTTGTCGATGGCCGAGAATCTGGGCCTGGCGCAGGACGAGATGACCGACCGCGAGGTCAAAACGGTCAAAGGGATGCTGGTCGCGAAACTCGGCGCACTGCGCGCGATGCGGCTCGGCCTGGAGGAGATTCGGGACGTGGAAGTCGCGTTTATCGATGACGCTCTGCTCGGCGACACCCGGCTGCTCGGCATGAACGTGCTCGGGCGCTATCGCATGACCCTGGATGACAAAGGAAACCGCGTGACCCTATCGCCGCGCGATTGAGCCCTGGTCCGCTCGATCCCCTGAATTGTGCTGGTCGCTTGCGGATACGATCCAATAGCGTCAAACGCCGGCGCGATCAGCTTGCAGGCCAGCCAAGCCGCGATGTCTCGATCGGGCGCCAGGGCGAATCGGGACATCGATATCTCTTTTCCCCGATCGACTCCCGATTTGCTAGTCTTAGCGCTCCGGAGACACGAAACCTCAATATGCCGCAATCGACCACGATTCGAGTATTCGAAGCTACCGCCGCTGCGATGTTCGCTGTATTTTCCTGGCTGCAGTGGAATGACCTGGACCCGACCGTCTATCACCACCCCTCGATGGCTGATGCGATTTTGTGGGGTCTTTTTTACGCACTGATCGCCGCTCTGTTTGTCATAGCTTTTTTCCGCCGATTGCCCGGATGGCTTATCGCCGTCGCCGCCGCGTGCTGCCTCGTCCAGCTGGGGCGCACCGCACCTGGGTTATGGGAAAACCTTGCCGGGGAAAACGGCTTCACGATGACCCAGGGCAGCATGTCTGCGGCAGATCCGAGGGTGGAGCTGACACGCGAGTTTTTCGGCGCACTCATCGCGCTGGCGGGCGTGGGTTTCCTTGCGTGGAGAGAAAAGTCTTTCAACAAAAACCCCGTATGAAGCGACGCACTCGGGGTACGGGCTTACGCCAGAAAGACCCCGCATGAGAGGCACTGGAATCACTTCCAGAAATGCCACGCCAGGACTGATTTAACGATGATCAGAACAGTAGAGACGCGGTGTTGATAAGCTGTCGCGCAGGCCGGTCGGGGCGTGCCGGCGTTGCGTTCGCCAGGGGAGATCGTCTGCCGCGAATCATCTGAATCACCGTTTGCCATCGCCGGGACGATCATCCCGTTTCTGTCACGATATCGTCAGAGCGCCAACGCAATTCGGGGTGATGCGGCATGATCAACAAAGACGCTATGTGACTGTTATTGCTTGTGTGATCGTCTAACCCATTGACCCAGAACGGCTGCGATAACGCCTCCACATGGCAGGGGTCGCCGGTTCAAACCCAGCCGCGCCCACCAATCAAATCAGTCCCTTAGACAATCGAACACGCCGGAACCACGACACCCCTCGACCAGGTTCCCAAACGATTATCTGCCACAGCGTTGCCACACGCGTTCGCGTACGAGCGGAGTGTGGCGATGGCCTCCTTCGGAAGACGCGGCCCCTACCAGCGGCAGGCGCAGGTCCGGAGGAAGGGCCACCCGCAGCAAACCAAGACCTTCTGAAATACCGACAGCACAGCGATTCTCACAACTTAGGAGTTGGCGTATGAAATCATTCAACAGCATTCTTTACGTCGTGGAAAACCCGGCCGCAGAATCGAGTGCCGCTGTCGCACGGGCAGTGAGTCTGACGGAAAACAATCAGGCCCGTCTGACCGTCCTGCATGTTGCCGAAGAACCCCGTCTCGGACCGTTTGCGGGCAGCGTCAAGATCGAAGAATTCAGGTCGCGTCTGCGACGACAGGCGACTGAACAGCTGTCAGACTTGATCCGCAGTACTGGCAGTAAAACCAAAGTTGTCGCCGATGTCCGATTCGGCACCGTTTTCGTCGAGGTCGTCCGCGAGGTATTGCGCAACCGGCATGACCTCGTGATCAAGACGGTGGGTGAAGGCGGCGCTCACAGCTTCCTGTTCGGCGGGACCGACCAGCATCTGCTGCGCAAGTGTCCGTGCCCGGTCTGGATCATGGTGGGTGAAACGAGTGCAAACTACCGCCACATCCTCGCCGCCGTGGATTTCGATCCGTGGGCAGAAGGTGATAGAGAAAACAGCGTCGAGGGTGAACTGAACCGACAGATCATCGACCTTGCCGCCTCTCTCGCGGCCTCCGATTTCGCCCAGTTGCACGTGTTGCATGCCTGGCAGTCGATCACCGACAATATGATTCGGGTGTTTGGCAGTGACATGCCCGAAGCGCAGAACGCCGCCAATCGCGAAAAAGAACGGCGGGCGCATCAATCGCGGCTCGATAGGGTGGACAGAAGGATACGAGAACAGTTCGGCAGTGATGTTTACCACTACCTGTCACCTCGGTTCCACCTACGCGAAGGCACCGCTCGCGACCTAGTTCCGGCGGTAGCTGCCGAACTGGAGGTAGACCTCGTGGTCATGGGCACGGTCAGCCGCACCGGCATCCCGGGACTGCTGATCGGCAACACCGCCGAAGTCATCCTGAACAACCTCGAGTGCTCGGTGTTGGCGGTCAAGCCGGCAGAGTTCGTCACGCCGGTCACTTTGGACTGAGGAAGCAACGATGGTCAGCAGCGGACAACCCGATTGGCACAGCCTGGAACAGGACCAGGTGCTCGAACTGCTCGATGCTGATACCAGCGGGCTCGACGAGGCCGAGGCAAAGCGACGGCTCGAGACCTATGGGCCCAACCGCCTGCCGGAACCGCCCCGACGCCATCCCTTTGCCCGCTTTCTGCTGCAGTTCCACAACATCCTGATCTATGTGCTGCTCGGTGCCGCCGTGATCACCGCGCTACTGCACCACCTGGTCGACACCCTGGTTATCCTGGCGGTCGTCCTGGTCAATGCACTGATCGGCTTCGTCCAGGAAGGCAAGGCCGAATCGGCCATGGAGGCCATACGCCAGATGCTTGCGCCCCGAGCGGCAGTTGTCCGTGACGGCCAGCGGCACACGATCGACGGTGACGAACTGGTACCGGGTGACATCGTCCTGATCGAGGCCGGTGACAAGGTGCCGGCCGACCTGCGCCTTTTGCGGACACACGGCCTGCAGATCCAGGAGTCGATCCTCACCGGCGAGTCGGTTGCGGTCGAAAAGCGAATCGAACCGGTCGCGGCCGACGTGCCGTTGGGCGACCGTGCCTGCATGGCGTTCAGCGGCACCACCGTGACCGGCGGCCAGGGACGGGGAGTCGTCGTGGCAACGGGTGACGCGACCCAGATCGGCCTGATCAGCGGGTTGTTGTCACGAGTCGAGACCCTGACAACGCCACTGGTCGAGCAGATGGCCGTGTTCGCCAAATGGCT
Source organism: uncultured Chromatiaceae bacterium (assembly GCA_965601425.1). GTDB lineage: Bacteria > Pseudomonadota > Gammaproteobacteria > Chromatiales > Chromatiaceae > Thiosocius. The sequence continues at coordinate 8,982 of CBFCWF010000056.1, forward strand.
CACGCTGTTCATCCTGGTCATCGCCGGCTTGATCCTCGCGTTCGGCTACTTCGTCCTGCATCACGATTTCGGCGAGCTGTTCATGGCCGTGGTCGGGCTGTCGGTCGCGGCCATCCCCGAGGGCCTACCCGCCGTGCTGACGATTACGCTGGCGGTCGGCGTCCAGGCGATGGCACGGCGCAATGCGATCGTCAGGCGGCTTCCGGCGATAGAGACGCTGGGATCGGTGTCGGTCATCTGTTCGGACAAGACCGGTACGCTGACCCGAAACGAAATGAGCGTTGCCTCGATCGTCACTGCGATGCAGAGCTTTTCTGTCCGAGGCGTCGGTTACGAGCCTATAGGGACGATCGAAACAACGATCGGCCCCGTCGATACCGCCAGGCAGCCCGGCCTAATTGAGATTGCGCGCGCTGCCATTCTCTGTGACGACGCGGAGTTGAAGAATCGCGATGGCGTATGGTCGGTCGAAGGCGACCCCATGGAAGGCGCTCTGCTGGCCGCCGCCGGGCGGATCGGACTCCTCGTGGGCGAGACCCGCGCTCAGTGGCCGCGCAGCGACGTAATCCCGTTCGATGCCAAGCATCGCTTCATGGCCACGTTGAACCATGATCACGCGCGTCACGCCGTCGCCTTCGTCAAAGGGGCACCCGAGCGGGTAATCGGCATGTGTCGCGATCAACGCTTGCCGGACGGCGACGTTGCTCCTCTCGATCCAAGCTACTGGCAGGAGCAGGCGGAGCGGATTGCCGCCCAGGGGCAGCGGGTGCTTGCGGTTGCCACGAAGACCCTGACTTCCGACCGTACGGCGCTGGAGTTCGGAGATGTCGAGAGCGGCTTGACCTTGCTGGCGCTGGTCGGTCTGATTGATCCGCCGCGCGAGGAGGCCATCTCAGCGGTTGCCGAATGTCATGCCGCAGGGATTCGGGTCAAGATGATCACTGGTGATCATGCAACCACCGCCCTGGCAATCGGGCGCCAGCTGGGTCTACGCAACTCAGAGCGCGTATTGACGGGCGTAGACATAGACAGGCTCGATGATCCGGCCCTGGCAGTGGCTGTCCTCGAGACCGACGTGTTTGCTCGCACCAGCCCCGAGCACAAACTGCGCCTGGTCATGGCGCTGCAGTCACAAGATATGATCGTCGCGATGACCGGTGACGGCGTCAACGATGCCCCTGCTCTGAAGCGGGCGGGCGCCGGCATCGCCATGGGCCACAAAGGCAGCGAGGCCGCGAAGGAGGCATCGGAACTGGTACTGGCCGACGACAACTTCGCCTCGATCGCGGCGGCCGTGCAAGAAGGCAGGACGGTTTACGCCAATATCAAGAAGGTCATCAGTTGGACCTTGCCGACCAATGCCGGCGAGGCCTCGACGATAATCCTGGCGCTGATGGCAGGTATGGCGCTGCCGATCACGCCGGTGCAGATCTTGTGGGTGAACATGATTACGGCGGTTAGCCTGGGTATCGCGCTTGCGTTCGAGCCTACCGAGGCCAACACCATGCGCCGGCCGCCGCGTCCGCGCACTGAGCCGCTGCTGTCCGGTTCCCTGGTCTGGCACATCATATTGGTTGCAATCCTGTTCCTCGGTGGCGTCTTCGGTATCTACGCTTATGCCATCGACCGCGGCTATCCGATCGAGCTTGCGCGCACGATGGCCATGAACACCCTGGTGGTGATGGAGATCTTTCACCTGTTTTTCATCCGCAACATGTACTGCACATCGCTCACCTGGACAGCCGTGCGCGGTACCAAGGCAGTCTGGATTGCCGTCATCATCGTGACAATCGGTCAATTCGCGATCACCTACGTTCATCCCGTACAGGCCGTTTTCGGGACACAAGCCATAGGAATACTGGATGGGTTGCTGATCGTGCTCATCGGTGTTGCACTGTTCACGATTATCGAAATCGAAAAACAGATGAGGCTGCGACTCACCGATTCACTTCAGCATTGAGGTCAAGGGTTCGGTAGCGGTCGACCCAAATGGCTTCAAATGCGGCCTCAACCCGGATTGTCCAGACAATGACAGGCCGCCAACAGGCGGTGGCCTCCCGTGACCAGAGCAAGGCATGATGATGAAGTACGTCGCGCTGATGGGTACCCGCTCCGCAATCGTGAGCCATGGGATTGCTCGTCTCCGATCAGCCTCGCGGTGACGCTCCCGTGTTCTCGCCGCCCGTGAACAACGCCTTGGCGTGCTGGGCAAATCCGCTGCCAGCCTCGGCGTAGATATTGAACACGGCATCGACGCCGTGTTCGGCCAATTCCTGAGCCTCGTCAGCGAATTTTGCGGTGGCGCCGATCTTGCCGCGAAACCCCCACTCGCGGGCGAGCCGGGCCGCCTTGAGATTGGCGCGATAGGAGGGCATTGCAAGCAATATCCATTCGACAGACCAGGTGTCTCGGTCGATCCGCGACCAGAAGTCGGGGTTGGTCAGGTTGCCATCCTGAACGTTTCGTCCGGCGGCCCGATGGCGCGCCGCGGTTTCCTGATTGACGTCGACACCGACGAGGGCCTCGCCGTAGTGCTCGACCAAGGCATCATAGGCGCCGGTGCCGACCCGGCCCATGCCACAGACCAGGACGCTTGAGCTGCCAAAATTCAATGCCTCGTCACCGACGAGGCGCTGATCACGCTGGAAGCGCCTTAGCCAGGGCCGCAAGGCCAGGTAGATGTTATCGGCTTGAACGTTCAGCGCCGAAGCAGCGATGAATGACATGGCTACTGCCACAGCCATGACGACCAGCCAGTCGACATGAAGCCAGCCGTTGGCGACCGCGATCGAGCCGACGATCAGGCCGAACTCGCTGAAGTTGGAGAGCGATTGCGAAGCCAGTGCGGCCGGCCGGATACGGACCCGAAAACGCGTCAGCAGCCAAAAGTACAAACCGGTCTTGATCGGCACGGCGAGCACCAGTAGCACCGCCACGAGTAGCAGGCCAACATCCGGCACCCCCGCCATACCGATGCTGAGAAAAAAGCCGACCAGGAGTAGGTCCTTGACGCTGAGCAAGGCCCTGAACAACTCCGTCGCCTTGGGGTGTCCGGCAAGCAGGACGCCGAACACCAAGGCCCCGAGGTCACCCTTCAGATCCACCAGTTCGAATAGCCCGGCACCGCCGAGCGCCAGCACCAGACCGAACAGGACGAGAAGTTCGCCGTGACCGGCACGGTTCAGCAGGCCCGTCAGCAGCGGCCGGGCGGCAATGATGGCGACGATGATCATGGCTGCCCAGGGCGAAGGGACCTTCGCGGCCGAGACACCCAAGAAAACTACCGCAGCGATGTCCTGAACGATCAACACACCGATTGCGATGCGACCATACCAAGCCGCCATGTCGTCCTTTTCCTCCAGCAGCTTGACGGCAAACACGGTACTCGAGAACGACAGCGCAAATCCGAGCAAGACTGCCGTGAGCGGTGTCAATTCATTGAGTATTGGAAACTCGAACACCGCGAGCAGCAGTAGCACGCCGCTGGACACCAGGACAATCGCCAGCATATGTAAAGACGCTACGCCCAAGACCTCCGGACGTAGCAACTGGCCGATCCGCAACTTGAGTCCGATCGAGAACAACAACAGGGTCACCCCAAGGTCGGCCATCTCGTTGAGAAAGGCGCCGCCCTCGGCGCCGAGCGCATTGAGCAAAAAGCCCGCTATCAGAAAGCCCACCAGCGGAGGCAGCCGCACCTGCGCAGCGAGGAATCCAAAGGCGAAGGCAGTTGCGATCCAGATGGGGTCGCGGTAATCGATTGAAGCGAGGAGGTTCTCCATTCAGGTCAATCGCTCGCCATTACCGGCGCGTCGAACGCCTCGGGCCGGTCCGGGATCTCCGTGAAGATCCGCATCAATTTTCGCAGCCGGGTCGCGGATGCAGTCGGCGAAGAGATCCGCCTTGTAGAGGTCGTACTGGGTGGTGACGATGTTCTCGATCTCGGAGCTGTCCTTCGCCTCCCGCAGGGCAAGGGTGTGGATCAGGATGTACTCGTTCGGGATCGCCCACGCCAGGCCCTTCAGTCCCGCCAGGCAGCGGTGCGCGGGCGCAAGCCACTTGAACACAGCCCGGAACGCCAACTCGGACTTCGGCGGCGATAACGGGAGGGTGGCGGATGGCACGTGGGCGGCGCACCTGCATAAGACTACAAGGTTTCCTATACACGAATCCCCATCATGTCAAGAAAATCCAGTTTGCTGCACATCCGGCCTGACGTGCAAAAAAACTGCCCATTCCGCGCACAAAGCGGCCGGCAGCGCTTGGCGGGCCTTGCCTGCCGGACCGCGCTGGCCCTGCCCTGGCGTACGTCCCGTCTGCTTTCACAAAGCTGGTGGTTCAGGTCGTGTCTGGTGATTTCAGTCTGGGTGTTCCTGATCATCGGAGAGCCGTCGGGTCGCCCGTCCGCGGTCGCGGCCACGATCATCGGGCACCACCCCGTGCGACCTGAATATGCCTCTACAGGCAACGCCGGCGCCCCCTGTTGAGAGCCGCGGCGCGCCGCCTGGTCCGTTCGCGGCCTGGACGATGCAGCAGATGTTTGCCCGCACTCGCATGAGCCGGTATCCTCCTGCGCAAATTAGCAACGTTGCGCGCGAATTCAATTCGAGGGTCTGGCGGGTGACGAAGTTCAGCAGATGGATAGTTGGCGTAATGCTGGCCGGGCTGGTCACTGCTGTGGTGGCCGAGGCGGACGGGCCGGACTACTTCGCGGTTACCGGTGTCGCCGCCGATGACGTCCTCAATGTCCGCGCAGGCCCATCCGCCCGGAGCCAGAAGACCGGTGAGATCCCGCACGACGGCCGCCGGGTACGCAACCTCGGCTGCCAGGGAGCGCCGTCGTTCGCCGAGTGGGAACGCATGACCGAAAGCGAGCGCAAGGACAGCGCCAAACATCACTGGTGCCGCATCAGCTATGAGGGCACCGAAGGCTGGGTGGCCGGGCGCTACCTGCGCGAGGACAGCGGGCCCTGAATCGGCGGGCGCGAGATCGCGAGATGGGCAGATTGTCTTCTCAGTCAGAGGCGAGGCGCTTGGCCGCGACGGCCCTGCGTCTGTTCGCTTGTCTGATCGGCGGCGGGGTCTTTGCCGCCGAGGCAGTGGCGAATGAGGCCATGCGCTTTCGCTCGCCGAACGGTGTTGACGAACACTGCTTGATCGCGGACAGGATCCCCGGTGGCGTCTATAGCGCTGATGATCTGGCGCAGGAGCGGGCCTTCTGCGGCATCGATTTCTACGACGGCGGATACGCACTGTGTCCCAAAGTGTTCAGCACGAGTCCTGGAACGCTCGTCTACGACATCTCGCGCGGACCCTTCGCCGGCCGTGCCGCGGCGTTCGAGGCCGAGCAATGTCGCCGCAGCAGCCCGATCAAGCGCGGTGCGATCGGTGAACCCGTGTCGTTCAAGACGACGATGAACGACGCCCACACCAGCGCGACCTTCTCGACCGCTTCGCTGCTGTACTATCACTTTTCGCGTTTCCTCGACGCCGATGTCCATGTGCCGGTCGGCGTCTACCGCTCCATGGACAAGGATGTCCATCTGGAACGCGTGACGGGGCCTGGCCTCGACTACTCGGCGCGACGCAAGGGCGGTGCGATGAACCACGCAGCCTGGCAGATCCTGCAAAAGGCCGAGCAGCATCCAAGCGCCTATGTATCGACCGACGAGCTGTTCACTGAGGACCGCAAGCAGATCTATGGCGTCCTGCTGCACCCGCACGGTGACCGCTACGGGCCGGAGATCAACGGCACACGCCGCTCGGGCTGGGGCGCGGGCCAGAATCGTGATTTCCAGGAAACCGCCCCGTTCCGCGCGCTGCGCTCGGAACGTCCGCTGGCGGAGGCGATCGAAGCGGGTATCCAGGATGCGGCCACCGACCAGACGCTGCGCCAGGCGATGCGACGCGGGGTTTCTCCCGAGCAAATGGTCTATTGGATGAAGGAACTCACCGAGATCACGCTGCTCGACTTCCTGTTCAGTCAGCAGGACCGCATCGGTAACATCGACTACCTGAGCTACTGGTACTGGAAGGACGGGCGCACGGTTCGCTCGCGGCCGGCGGCCGGCACCCGGGTGCCGGACGATATCGCCGGACACCATCCGATCCGGCTGCGCCGGACCCAGCTCAACGACAATGACGCCGCCGGGCGCGTGCAATACGCCAACTTCACGAAAACGACCGGGATGCTCGAAAATATCCGGCACTTCAGCCCGGACACCTACCGCCGCCTGATACGCCTGGCAGAAGACCTCGCGGCCGGGGGCGAACTGTATGCCTACCTTGAGGACAACTTTCGCCTCGACGGCCGACAACTGCGGCAGATCGTCGCCAACACCCGCCAGGCGGCCGATATCCTGCGCAAGTCCTGCCACGACCAGAAGCTCCGATTCGACCTCGAACCCGAGGCCTTCCTGTTGACCGGGGAGGCAACAGAACACATGGTCGACTGTGACGAGCCCTGAAACCGCCCGAAGACGGCATGACGCCGGCGGCCTGGGCATCGCCGGGCTGCTGCTGACCCTCCTGCTCCCGCTGCTCGCCGGGGCGCAGGGGGCGCCGCGGGTGGCGGTGATCTCGGACCTGAACGGGACCTATGGCTCGACGGATTACGCGGCCACGGTCGACGCGGCGGTCGATCGCCTACTGGCGCTGCGCCCGGACCTGGTGATCAGCACCGGCGACATGGTGGCTGGGCAACGCCGGCCGCACCTCGAGCGGACCGCCGTCGAGCGCATGTGGCGGGCGTTTCACGACCGCGTCAGCGAGCGCTTGGCGGAGGCCGGCGTCCCGCTGGCAGTGACGCCGGGCAACCACGACGGCTCAGCTTATCCGGGCTTTGCGTTAGAGCGGGCCATTTACGCCGAGCAGTGGACGCCCCGCAGACCGGCAGTGCGTTTCCTCGACGGTGACGCCTACCCCTATCACTATGCCTTCGCCGTCGGTGACGTCCTGTTTGTCGCGCTCGACGCCACCCGGGTCGGTAAACTGCCGGCCACGCAGATGGATTGGCTGCGTCGCGTGCTCGCACGCCATGGGCAAGATTTCCGCCGCCGGGTACTGTTCAGTCATCTGCCGTTGTGGCCGTTCGCACACGGGCGCGAGCGCGAACATATCGGCGACCCGGTGCTCCAGGCGCTGCTCGAGGAGGCCCGGGTCGATCTGTACCTCAGCGGCCACCACCATGCCTTCTATCCCGGCAGCAAGGGAGGCGTCGCCTTCGTCTCCCAGGCCTGTCTCGGCGCCGGCCCACGCCGTCTGCTCGGCGCTCCGGCACGGTCGGACAGAGCGCTGACACTGATCGACTTCTCGCACGGGCCGCCGCGGATCACCGCCTATCGCGCACCGGCCTTCGACACCGCGATCGACTGGAATCTGCTGCCGCGGCGGATCGAAAGCTCGGTCGCCGAGCTGCTCCGCGCCGACCTGGCCGGCACCGCAAGCACGACCGGCGGCCAAGCAGGGGCAGTGCAATGACGACCGGGAGTATTGTGCAAAGGTCGTCGAGGATCATGCGGACCTTGACGCCCCGGTCGGCGGCATCGAGTACGCGCTTCATCAAGAGCGTGCCGCTTTCGTCGCCCCACCAGACGTAATATTGCAGGTCGAGCGAACAGCGCGCCGAGTCGATCGGCGTCAAGCGCCAGCGCAGCCCGACACGACGAGTGCCGGCAAGGCGATCATGTCGGTGCTGACTCCAAGATCACATGTCGGCATTTGCGGCTTGGCAATCGCTGCAGAATTGTAGCGAGCCGCCGCTGCAGGTTAAGCTTCCCTCCACACCCAGAAGCGCTGCCCATGTTCCTCAAGAGTGAACCGCGCCGCCGCAGTGCGACGTTCCAGGCCATATTGTTCGGTTTCCTGGCGGCCGTGGTCCTTGTAACGGCAGGTTGCGCCAGCCGCCCGGCAATCGAGGCCGAGCCATCGGCCCCCGGTCCCTTTCGCGAGCATGCGAAAACACAGCAAGACGCCCACATGCGCGTTACCGTGGCGGTGCTCAGTAACGAAGAGGCGGAAGCCGAGCTGGGTGTCGACCTCGCAAGCCGCTGGCTGCAAGCCCTCTGGATAGAGATCGAGAACCGCGACGATGTGCCCTACTGGGTGCTCATGCCGTCGCTCGACCCCAACTACTTCGCCCCCGACGAAGTCGCCTACGCGCTGCGGGGCACGCTGTCGGACGAACAACTCTACGAGCTGATGCGCGGTATGCGCGGGCACGCATTCCGCAATCCGGTTGCGCCGCGCTCGGTGGTGTCCGGGTTCGTTTTTGTCAGTTTAGACCTCGACCAAAAGCAGATCGGCCTGCAGCTACTGTCGGCAAAGCGGGCCGAGGAGTTTGTCTTCTTTCTGCCCGTTCGTGGCCTCGTCGCGGACACCCTGTTCGACGTCGAGCGGGTGCGCACCGATCATACTACCGTTACCGTCGATGCAGCGGGCCTGCGCCGGGCGCTGACCCAACTCCCCTGCTGCACCACCAACGCGGATGCCAGTGCGCCCGGTGACCCGCTGAATCTGGTCTTGATCGGCAACGCCGAAGACCTCTTTCCGGCGTTCGTTCGGCGCGGCTGGCACGCAACCGAGGCAACCTATGGCGGTTCGGCTAGAAAAACCCTGTTGTCTTACCTGTTTGGTGAAAGCTACATCTATTCGCCGGTCAGTCCTCTTTACGCGTTTGGGCGTGCGCAGGACATCGCCTTCCAGAAAGCGCGTGGCTCGATCCGCCAGCGCAACCACCTGCGCCTTTGGCTGACGCCGCTGCGCTTTAAGGGCAAGAAGGTCTGGGTCGGGCAGATTAGCCGTGACATCGGTGTGAAATTCACCACCAAGTCGAAGATCGGGGTTACCCACGTGATAGACCCAGATGTGGATGAGGCGCGCAATGCCTTCGTCCAGGACCTGTTGTTCTCGCAAGGGCTGGTCAAGATCGGGTATGTCAAGGGTGGTCCGCTCGCCACGGATTTCGATCCTGCCAGGAACCTTACCGACGACCCTTACTTCAGCGACGGCCTGCGTGCGACCATGCTGCTCGACAAGACCGACCGACCGGTACGCGAGGTGCAGTTCTTTGACTGGGAACACGCACCACCGCACGCCAGGACACGACCACTGGACCTGATGCTACCCGCACCATGACGCAAGGATCTTTACCGGGTGACCGATGGGCCCGGCGGTCAGCCACCCAAAATGGCAGCATCAGGTATTTCGTATCGTTCCTCGCCGACCCGGATGAAATTCAGGTCACTCGCCTTGTCGTAGCTGAATTCTGCATACCCGTCGGCCTGACTGGTATCTGCTCCCATTGGGATGCCACGACGAAAAAATAGTGCGCGCTTCGCACCGTCCGGTTTGGTGACAACCACAGTGGCGAAACCGCCACCTTGTCGGGCGACGCCGAAATCGCACTGCATCATCGGCTGCCCGGCGCGCTGGGCGCAGGGGATCTTGCCGGTAGCATCGAACTCGCCCCGGCCAGCACGAAGGGACGAGGTCTCAGGGCCCGCCGGCACGCTGCCGTCCGACGCGACCGCCGGTTTGAGGTAGTCCGCGGCGGCATAGCCGCGCGGACCGCCCCCAAAGGGCTGGACATCGCACCAGGTCCGACCCTCGGCACGTTGACAACCGAGGTTGTCGAGAATGGTCCCGGACGGATAGGTAGACAGGATATCCGCCGAGGTCGATGGCTGAGCGCGGAGATGGAGTCCTCCGCTTATCTCGACCACTTCCCAGTTGATTGGCCCGCCGTCCTCCGGCGCGGCAGGCACATCCTGACCGGGCACCGGCTGTGCCAGGGCCGGCGTGCCAATGAACAGACACGCAACAGCCAGAACGGATGGGATTCGACGCATGGCACCAGCGACACGCACGCAGCAGCCAACGCCCGCGTACCAGGCGGCGAACATCGCGTTCAGCCGGATAGCAGGGATCTTTCGCATCATCTCGGTTTCGCCTGCATCGTTCGGTTCACTCGGGAATGTCTCTACCAGTACCCGGCACCGCCGGACTTCGCTAGACTAACCGCGTCCGCTGCGGGCAGGCAAACTGCGCCCTCGAAGCCTTCGGTGAGCGGACGCACGTCTCTGTCATCGGATCGTAACAACTAAGGAGAACAACGCATGGACCTTACGGGCTTACTGATATTCCTGGCCATTGGCGCCGTTGCGGGCTGGCTGGCGGGGACCCTGATGAAAGGGGGCGGCTTCGGCCTGCTTGGCAATATCGTTGTCGGCGTCATCGGCGCGGTGATCGGTGGCTTCCTGTTCGGCCTGCTCGGCATCAGCGCGGGCGGACTGATCGGTTCGATCGTCACTGCGGTGGTCGGCGCCGCGGTACTGCTATTCGTGGTCGGGCTCATCAAGAGATAAGCTCGCGCTTCGTCTTGTGAAACGCCGCATCCCATTTGGCGGGA
>CBFCWF010000057.1:0-19182 GCA_965601425.1 uncultured Chromatiaceae bacterium
GCTGTTCCGCGAGCGCTTCCCGAAGGACCCTGCGGCGCTGTTTCTGGACGCAGATGATGACCGCCAGCTGGGCTATGCCGAGCTGCCGGAGCGCACTGCCCGTATGCAGGGCCTGCTGCATCAGCTGGGTGTCGATAGGGGCGATCGGGTCGTGGTTCAGGTCGAAAAATCCATCGAAGCCGTGCTGCTCTATCTCGGCTGCCTGCGCGCCGGCGCGGTCTACATCCCGCTGAACACCGCATACACGCCGAACGAGGTCGGCTATTTCCTGCGCGATGCGCAACCGCGACTGTTTGTCTGCACACCGGCCCGGAAGGGGTCGCTCGCCCGGGTCGCGCGTGATGCCGATGTGCCCGCGGTGCTGAGCCTGGGCCGTGCCGGCGACGGCGAGTTGCCCGCGGCGCTGGCACAGGCCCCCGACGAGCCCGAGGTGGTCAATGTGGCCGGCAGCGACCTGGCTGCGATCCTGTACACATCCGGTACCACCGGGCGTTCGAAAGGGGCGATGCTCAGTCATGCGAATCTCGCCTCGAATGCGCAGATACTCCACGGCTACTGGCGTTGGCGGGACACGGACGTCCTGCTGCATGCGCTGCCCATCTTTCACGTGCACGGTCTGTTCGTCGCGTTGCACTGTGCACTGCTGGGTGGCTCCAGAGTGATATTCATGTCGTGCTTCGATGCCGGGGCTGTCATCGAGAAGCTGCCCGAGGCGACCGTTATGATGGGAGTGCCGACTTTTTACACCCGGCTGCTCGAGCGCGAGAATTTCAGCTCCGAAACCTGTGCCGGTATGCGCCTTTTCGTCTCCGGGTCGGCGCCGCTGCTGGCAGAGACACACCGTGCGTTCGAGGTCCGCACCGGACACCGCATCCTCGAGCGCTATGGCATGACCGAGGCCGGCATGATCACGTCCAACCCCTACGACGGCGAGCGGGTCCCGGGCACCGTTGGGTTTGCGCTGCCAGGTGTCGCCGTCCGCGTCGCGGACGAACACGGCATCGAGGTGCCGCGCGGTGAGACCGGGGTTCTCGAGATCACCGGTCCCAATGTTTTTCGGGGCTACTGGCGGATGCCGGAGAAGACGGCCGAAGAGTTTCGTCCGGACGGCTGGTTCATCACCGGTGACATCGCGGAGATGTCTGGCGACGGGCGCATTTCCATCGTCGGGAGGGCCAAGGACCTGATCATCTCCGGCGGATTCAACGTCTATCCGAAAGAGATCGAGTCGCAGATCGACGAGCTGAACGGCGTCAAGGAATCCGCGGTGATCGGCGTACCGCACCCGGACTTCGGAGAGGGCGTGATCGCGGTCGTCGTACCGGACGGCGGCTCTGTGCTCTCGGAGCAGTCCGTGATCGACGCATTGCGCGACCGAGTGGCGCGATTCAAACAGCCCAAGCGTGTGTTCATGGTCGATGAACTGCCGCGCAACACGATGGGAAAGGTGCAGAAAAACCTGCTCCGAGATACCTACCGGGAAACCTTTGCGTGAATGCGGGGGAGGGGGCCGGGGGCGCCGTGCGAGGTCAACCGGCGCTACCCGGCCGAGTAGGTTTGCCTGAGCGGTCTGCGCACGCCGGCGCTCCCGCTGGCCGATGTCGTTGGCATCCCGGGTCGTCTCGCGCGACAACCGTGGTTTCCGTCGAAGGATTGGCGGACACGACGGCATAATGTCGGCGCTCGCGCCGACTTTTTCGCCGTCCAGAGGGTTTCCCCGCAGGTGCGGTGCGCCGCCCGCGCCGGCGCTTGCGTCAGTGAATCGACAGTTTGGCGTTTGTCTGTCTAAGCTCTAGGCAGTTGGTGGGTGTTCGACCCGTCGACGCCGACCCCGTGCCGGCGTCAACACAGGGTCGGACACCGAAAGGGCCCACCCAACGGCGTCCGGCGCCTGCACCGATGTGAAGCGTGAACGGTCACACCACGAGCATTGAGGCGACCGAATTTGCACGGCATCCGACATCTTTCGGCTGTGGCGCGAAGCTGCCGGCCAGCGCTGCACATCGAATGGCACCAAATCAGCGCTGTATGGTCTTACTGTCTGAACGCCCTGCCTTCGGTTATTTGGCGCATACATTGCAGGTGTTCCACCTGGGTGAGTTCGCCGCATTGCTCAACGGGAGATGCAATATGAGTCTTTTCAACAATTACATCGACCGCTATCGACGGGTCGAAGACGAATACTCGCTGGAAGAATACCTGGACATCTGTAAAGAAGATCGCATGGCCTATGCGACCGCCTCCGAGCGCATGCTTGCCGCCATCGGCGCGCCGGAGATGGTGGACACCAGGAGCGACCCCCGGCTGTCCAGGATCTTTTCCAACAAGGTCATCAAGATCTACCCGGCATTCAAGGATTTCTTCGGCATGGAGGACACGATAGAGCAGATCGTCTCCTATTTCCGACACGCCGCGCAGGGGCTCGAGGAGCAGAAGCAGATCCTCTACCTGCTCGGGCCCGTGGGCGGCGGCAAGTCTTCGCTGGCCGAGAAGCTCAAGCACCTGATGGAGCATGCCCCGTTCTTCGCGATCAAGGACTCGCCGGTCAACGATTCACCGCTGGCGCTGTTTTCCGCAGACGAGGACGGCGACATCCTCGAGCAGGAGTACGGTATCCCCCGGCGCTACCTGAGCAAGGCATTGTCGCCCTGGGCGGTGAAGCGGCTGCACGAGTACAACGGTGATATCACACAGTTTCGAGTGATCAAGCGCTGGCCCTCGGTGCTCGGCCAGGTCGGTGTGTCGAAAACCGAACCCGGCGATGAGAACAACCAGGATATCTCCTCGCTGGTTGGCAAGGTGGATATCCGAAAGCTCGAGAAGTACTCGCAGGACGACCCGGATGCGTACAGTTATTCCGGCGGCCTTTGTCTCGCCAACCAGGGCTTGATGGAATTCGTCGAGATGTTCAAGGCGCCGATCAAGGTGCTGCACCCGCTGTTGACTGCGACCCAGGAGGGCAACTACAAGGGCACCGAGGGCTTCGGCGCGATCCCGTTCGATGGTGTCGTGTTGGCGCACAGCAACGAGAGTGAATGGCAGACCTTCCGCAACAACAAGAACAACGAGGCCTTCCTCGACCGGATCAACATCGTCAAGGTGCCCTATTGCCTGCGCGTGTCCGACGAGGTCAAGATTTACGAAAAACTGCTCCGCAACAGCTCGCTTTCCGAGTCACCCTGCGCGCCCGGCACCCTCGAGATGCTGGCGAGGTTCTCGGTGCTCACGCGCATCAAGGATCCGGAAAACTCGAGCATTTTCTCCAAGATGCGCATCTACGACGGGGAGAATCTCAAGGATACCGACCCCAAGGCCAAGTCGTACCAGGAGTACCGGGACTATGCCGGCGTCGACGAGGGTATGACGGGGATCTCGACGCGCTTTGCATTCAAGATCCTGTCCCGCGTGTTCAATTTCGATCACGCCGAGGTTGCGGCCAACCCGGTACACCTGCTGTATGTACTCGAACAGCAGATCGAGCAGGAGCAGTTCCCGCCAGAGGTGGAACAGCGCTACGTGGCCTTCCTGAAGGAATACCTGGCACCGCGCTACGCCGAGTTCATAGAAAAGGAGCTGCAGACAGCCTACCTGGAGTCCTACTCGGAATACGGACAGAACATTTTCGATCGTTATGTCACCTATGCGGACATGTGGATTCAGGATCAGGAGTTTAGAGACCCGGATACCGGCGAGATCCTCGACCGCGCGCAGCTCAACGCGGAACTCGAGAAGATCGAGAAGCCGGCCGGTATCGCCAACCCCAAAGACTTCCGGCATGAGGTGGTGAACTTCGTACTGCGCGCCCGCGCTCAAAACAATGGGAAGAATCCGGCCTGGACCAGCTACGAGAAACTCAGGACCGTGATCGAGAAGCGCATGTTCTCGAGCACCGAGGACCTGCTGCCGGTGATATCGTTCAATGCCAAGGCCTCGAGCGAGGAGCAGAAGAAACACCAGGAGTTCGTCGATCGTATGGTGGCGAAAGGTTACACGGAAAAGCAGGTGCGTCTGCTGGCCGAATGGTACCTGCGGGCGAGGAAGGCGTCCTGAGCGGGCCGATGGCAACCTTTAACCCGGTCTCGGCGGTCCTGTCCTTCGCTGGCGGTCAACACAGGCGGGCGATGCGATGAGCCAGTTCGTCGACCGTCGCCTCTCGGGAAAAAACCGCAGCGCTGTCAACCGGCAACGCTTCCTCCGGCGATTCAAGGGGCAGATCCGGCGGGCGGTGACCGACGCGGTGTCCGGCCGAGGTGTCGCGGATCTCGAACGTGGCGAGAAGATCTCGATCCCGTCGAAAGATCTGAACGAGCCGGTGTTTCATCATGGGGCCGGTGGCCGGCGAAACATCGTGCACCCGGGAAACAAGGAGTTCGTCAGTGGCGATCGCGTCGAGCGACCGCCGCAGGGTGGCGGCCAGGGCCAGGGCAGCGCCTCGCCGGATGGCGAGGGCATGGACGAGTTCGTGTTTGAACTGAGCAAGGAAGAGTTCATGAACTACTTCTTCGAGGATCTGGCCCTGCCGGAGCTCGTGAAGAAGCAGTTGGCGACCACGCCGGAGGTCAAGCGCGTGCGCGCCGGCTTCGCGAGTCAGGGCAACCCGGCCAACCTGCACGTGGTGCGCTCCATGAAGCAGGCCATTGGCCGGCGCCTGGCCATGTCTGCGGGGCCCCGCGACTCGCTGCGCAAGGCCGAGGAAAGGCTCGCGACACTGGAGGCCGAAGGGCGCGGAGACGAGGCCGAGGCGGACGCCTTGCGTGAGGAGATCGTCAGACTGAAGGCACGCGTGGCCGCTGTCCCCTTTCTCGACACCTGGGACCTGCGCTACGCGAACCGCGTCGATCAGCCGCAGCCAACCAGCCAGGCGGTGATGTTCTGCCTGATGGACGTGTCGGGCTCGATGGATGAGGAGCGCAAGAACATCGCGAAGCGATTCTTCATGCTGCTCTATCTGTTTCTGACGCGTAGCTACGAGCGTATCGACCTGGTATTCATAAGGCATCACACCGTGGCCAAGGAGGTCGATGAAGAGGATTTCTTTACCTCGCGCGAGACCGGTGGCACGGTGGTGTCGAGTGCGCTGGCACTGATGCACGAGATCGTCAACGAGCGTTATCCCTCCGCGCTGTGGAATATTTATGCGGCGCAGGCCTCCGATGGCGACAACTGGGAGGACGATTCACCGCGCTGCCGCGACCTGTTGGTCAAGTCTATCCTGCCGCTCGTGCAGTACTACGCCTACGTCGAGATCAAGGCCGAAAACCCGCAGCGCCTGTGGCATGAGTACGAGTACGTGAAGTCGGTGAATCGGCACTTTGCGATGCAGCGCATCCTCGACGTCGAGGACATCTATCCGGTGTTCCGCAAGCTGTTCAGGAAAAAGGAAACGGAATGATCGACGATCAAGGCACGGAGTCGCGCCAATACCTCGCCGAGGGCTCGGAGTGGAACTTCGAGCTACTGCATCGCTTCGACACCGAGATCGGCAGGGTCGCGGCCCATTACGGACTGGATACCTACCCGAACCAGATCGAGGTGATCACGTCCGAGCAGATGATCGATGCGTATTCCTCGGTCGGGATGCCGGTCGGTTATAATCACTGGTCGTTCGGCAAGCAGTTCGTGGCCACGCAGAAGGGTTACAAGCGCGGCCAAATGGGGCTGGCCTACGAGATCGTGATCAACTCCAGTCCCTGCATCGCGTATCTCATGGAAGAGAACACGATGACCATGCAGGCGCTGGTCATTGCCCATGCCAGTTATGGCCACAACTCGTTCTTTAAGGGCAACTACCTTTTCCGCACCTGGACCGATGCCGACGGCATCCTCGATTATCTGGTATTCGCCCGAAACTACGTCGCCGAATGCGAGGAACGCTACGGCGAAGAGGCGGTTGAGGAAATCCTCGACTCCTGCCATGCGTTGATGAATCATGGCGTCGACCGCTACGTGCGTCCGGCCAAGCTGTCGATGGCGAAGGAAAAGTCCCGCCAGCGGGAGCGCGCGGATTATCTGCAGTCACAGGTGAACGACCTCTGGCGCACGCTCCCGCCGCGCGAGGAGCGGGAAGAATCTGCCATCGAGCGCCGCTTCCCTGCCGAGCCGCAGGAAAACCTGCTGTACTTCATCGAGAAGAACGCACCACGCTTGGACGCATGGCAGCGTGAGATCGTGCGCATCGTGCGCAAGATCGCGCAGTATTTCTACCCTCAGCGGCAGACACAGGTAATGAACGAGGGCTGGGCGACCTTTTGGCACTACACACTGCTCAATCACCTGTACGAAGAGGGAAAGCTGACCGACGGCTTCATGATGGAGTTTTTGCAGTCGCACACGAACGTGGTGTACCAGCCGCCGTTCTACGGCCGCGGCTATGGCGGCATCAATCCCTACGCCCTGGGCTTCACGATGTTCCGGGACATTCGCAGGATCTGCGAGCAGCCCACCGCGGAGGACCGGCACTGGTTCCCTGAGATTGCCGGTTCCGACTGGGTTCAGACCCTCGATTTCGCGATGCGGAATTTCAAGGATGAGAGCTTCATTGCGCAGTACCTGTCGCCGCGGGTGATCCGGGAAATGAAACTGTTCAACGTGCGCGACGACGATTCCGAGGACACGCTGGAGATCACTGCGATCCATGACGAGAGCGGCTACCAGCAGGTCCGGCAGATATTGGCCGAGCAATACAATCTGGGGCACCGCGAGCCGAACATCCAGGTCTGGAACGTCGATGTCTATGGTGATCGCTCACTCACGCTGAGACACTTCGCGCACAGTCGACGTCCGCTGGGTGAGAGCACGCCGGAAATGCTGCGCCACATCGCCCGCCTCTGGGGTTACGAGGTGCGCATAGAAAGCGCCGATGAATCCGGTGAGGCCGAACTCGTGGCCGAGTGTCCCGTCTAACCGATCGTCGTATCGCGATGCCCGCGCGCGGTCTGCGCGTCAAACGGTCCGCTACCAGATCAGGTCGTCCGGCACCTGGAACCTTGCGTAGGGATCGTTTTCGTCCGGTGCCGCTTCTTCCGGCAGGTCGATCACCAGGCTGGGGTTGCGCTGCCGGATCTTCTCTGCGATCGCCGGCGGCACGAGTTCGAAGATGCCATTGTCGTTGACGATCATCAGCTTGCCGGCAGCGACGAGCTTGTGGGTCTGCGCCGAGACGTAAATCCGTTTGACCTTTCCCTTGTTCTCGAAATGGAAAGGCTGGTCGTCTTCGCCTTCACTGCGCGGCAGGCGATGCTGGCGCACCAGCTGCCGGACCTGCGCTGCGACCTCGCGCTGCCGGCGCACCTCATTGCGCTGTTGCTCCAGTTCGCGGTCCCGCGCGGCCTTCTGCAACTGTTCCGGCGTAGGTTTCGATTTCGGCCTTTCTGCCCTTGCCGCCTTTTTCTTGGGCTTCTGCTGACGGTGCTTCCTCTGTTTTTCCTTGCGTGCCTCATCGATCCTGTTTTGGTCGATCAGGCCGGCCTTCAGCAGTTGATCCTGCAACGAATTGCCCATAAGGAACCCCCCTTAACTTTTATACTGCCGCAACGGACCGGTTAGCGGCTGATCGCCCAGGCGAGCAGCAACAGCCCGGTCGCGCCCAGACCGGCCGCCAGCCACAGCGGGTTGAAGCCGATGTTCACATTCAGCAGGCCGGCGCTGAGCACGCCGGCAAGCGTCAGTGTCGCGCCGGCCAGGCTGAGTTGGGTGCGCCGGCTGCCGCCGCGGATTTCGGCCCGGATCTCGTCCAGCTGTGCCGACTGCCACTGGATCTTGAGGTCGCCGTCGATCGCGTTGCGCAGCGCGCGGTGAACCAGCAGCGGCACTTCCGGAAGATCTTCGGACATCTGCGGCACCGTCTCCTTGATGCGCCGCACAAACGCCTCCGGGCCAACCTGCTGGGACATCCAGCGTTCCATGAACGGTTTGGCAGTGCTCCAGAGATCGAGTTGCGGGTAGAGCATTCGCCCCAGCCCCTCGATGTTCAGCAGGGTCTTCTGCAGTAGCACCAGCTGCGGCTGGATCTCCATGTTGAAACGCCGTGCCACCTGGAACAGTCGCAAGAGGAAATGACCGAACGAGATCTCGCTGATCGGCTTTTCCCAGATCGGCTCGGACACGGTGCGGATTGCCGCCTCGAAGTCCTCGATCCGGGTATCCCGCGGGACCCAGCCCGATTCCACATGCAACTCTGCCACTTTACGATAATCGCGCTGGAAAAAAGCCAGCAGGTTCCCGGCCAGATAACGCTGGTCGGCCGCGGTCAGGGTGCCCATGATGCCGAAATCGACGCCAATGTAAGTGCCGTCCGGGCGCACGAAGATATTGCCCGGGTGCATGTCGGCATGAAAGAAATTGTCGCGAAACACCTGGGTGAAAAATATCTCGACACCACGCTCGCCCAACGACTTCATATCGACGCCGGCCGCGATCAGCTCGTCCACCTGGTCTACCGGAATGCCGTAGATACGCTCCTGGACCATCACGTTCTCGCGCGTGTAGTCCCAGAAGACCTCCGGCACATAGAGTAGTCGCCCGTCGGCGAAGTTACGCCTCAGCTGGGCGCAGTTCGCCGCCTCGCGCAGCAGATCTAGCTCGTCGCGTATGGTCTTGTCGTACTCCTCGACCACCTCCACCGGGCGCAGCCGGCGGGCCTCCCTGGAATACCTGCGCGCCATCCGTGCGATCGTGCGCAGCAGGTCGATATCGCGCTGGATCGTGCGTTCGATGCCGGGGCGTACGACCTTGACGACCACTTTGCGTCCGTCGTGCATCGTGGCCGCATGTACCTGAGCGATCGAGGCCGATGCGAGTGGCTTGTTACTGAACTGAGCAAACAGCTGCTCGACCGGCTGGCCGAGCGCCTTCTATACGATGGCCTTTGCAGCGTCTTCCGGAAAGGGCGGTACCTGGTCCTGCAGCTTGGACAGTTCGATCGCGACGTCGTCCGGCAGCAGGTCGCGCCGTGTCGACAGGATTTGGCCGAACTTCACATAGAGCGGGCCCAGCTGCTCCAGCGCAAGCCGGATACGGACCGCGCGCGGCGGTTTTTGCCGCCAGTAGAACGGCGACAGGAATCGGAAGAACCTGATCGGCCGGAACAGGTGGGCAGCGAGCACGATCTCGTCCAGGCCGTGGCGCATCAGCACCCACCCGATGTGCGCGACGCGCAGGCTCTCGCGGATCGGTATCACCCTTCGTTACCGCCTCGGTGCCTCTCCAGCAGCGCGACCCGGGCCTCCAGTCGATCGACCGCGTCTCGCAGTTCATCGACGTCCGAGAGGAAATCCTCCACCTCGAAGCGGTGAGGCAGCAGACGCACCTCTTCGGTGAGATACTCGGACAGGCCATCTGTCGCGCTCCGCCCGAGACGCCGGGTGTAATGCGCCGCTGCACGCACGCCGCGCCCGATCTCATGGGCCGCGATATCGCCGGTCAGGTGTGACAAGTGTTCTTCCCAGTCGATGTCCAGGCCGGCCAGCGCCTCGCTGAAGCCCCTGGCGACGTCGGTATCGCCGTCGATCTGCACGTGCCCGCCGAACAGCTGAGCATGGCCGGTGCTGCTGTCGCCGGCCCGCACCAGATCCAGCGGGCTGCCTGCGAGCGTGCAATCGGGCGCGTATTCGATGCTGCCGAGCAGCCGCAGGCGACCGTCGTGCGCGGGCAGAAAATAGAGCTGGATACCGGTGCCGCGTAAGTCGACCCGAATGACCCGGCCATGCAGTTCGGCGAGCCGCCCACGTGCCGCCGGGTCCAACGCGAGGATTCGGTTCAATGCCGCTTCCAGCCCCTCCAGGGCAAAGTCTTGCACGCTCATCGGTCCGACGCCCCCGCCGGCCTTCGCAGAGCGTGCCCGGCCCGGCCCCAGGGGGCACACAGTCGAGGGCCTGCGATCGCCCTGGCGGCGTGCCGGTCAACGGCGATGAAAGTACCGCATCTTGGTGTCCCCGGGGCCGGAGCGGGTCGCATTGTGGCGGCAGGTGCTCTGGAGAGATCGCAGTTCATTGGAGAAGCCTTCGCGCCTGCGCGGCGCCGTCTGCATTGCCTGACCGAAGCCCTACAACTTGAATCCGCGGTGCACTGCCACGATGCCGCCGGTCAGATTGTGCACGTCGCAGTGCTCGAAGCCCGCCTGCTCCATCATCCCCCGCAGCGTCTCCTGGTCGGGGTGCATGCGAATCGACTCGGCCAGATATCGGTAGCTCTCCGCATCCCGGGCGACCAGTCGGCCCATCTGCGGCAGGATGTGGAAAGAGTAGATGTCGTAGAGTCTTTCCAGCGGCCGGTTGGCCGGCTTGGAAAACTCGAGCACCAGGGCCCGGCCGCCCGGCCTGAGCGCACGGTACATCGCGGCAAGCGCCCTGTCCTTGTCGGTCACGTTGCGCAGCCCAAACGCGATCGTGATCAGGTCGAGGCTGTCATCGGCCAACGGCAGGCTCTCGGCGTCGACCTGGAGGTAGGCGAGGTTGCCGGCATGCCCGCGGTCCAGCATGCGGTCCCGCCCGACGCCGAGCATCGCCGCGTTGATGTCGGTCATCAGGACCAGACCGTCGGGGCCGACGAGGTCGGCAAAACGGTCAGCCAGGTCGCCGGTTCCGGAGGCCAGATCAAGGACCCGTTGACCGGGGCGCACGCCCGCCAGCTCGATCGCAAAACGCTTCCAAAGTCGATGCACGCCGAACGACATCAGGTCGTTCATCAGATCGTACCGGGACGCGACCGAATCGAATACGCCGCGCACCAGCCCGGCCTTCTCGCTGCTGTCGACGGTGCGGTAACCGAAATGCGTGCTGCGTTTTGAACTGGTCATCTGGCCGTCCTGCGCGGACAACTTGGGGTGCAGGAGATCAGGCCGTGGGCTCCTTGCGCGTGTAGCCCTTCTCCTTCAGCTCCTCCAGGTAGTCCGCCCAAAGGTCATCGTAGTGTTTGCCAAGATTGTACAGGGTTTCCCAGGAGTAGATGCCGGTGTTGTGTTCGTCGTCGAAGTGCAACACGACCGCGTAGTTGCCGACCGGTTCGATGCGATCGATGTTCACACCCTCCTTGCCCAGCGGCACCTTGCGCTGGCCCGGGCCGTGCCCGGCAACCTCGGCGGAAGGTGAATAGACGCGCAGAAACTCGGCCGGCAGCTTGAAATTGGCGCCGTCCTGGAAGGTGACCTCGAGGACGCGGGACATGCGGTGAAGGTTGAGTTCAGTCGGTACGGGGGTGTTCATGCGGGATTCCTGACAATTCGCGAGGCATAGATCTTAGCGGGGTTCGTGGCCCGTGTTCGCCCAAAATTTGTCGGCGATTAACCGCATGGAGATCATCGGGTGCAACTCCCCAACGTCGGGGCGGCGCCGCTGGTGGGGGCACATGTGCTCTGCGCCGCCTGGCGATATGCTGTGCCAATGTATCCGATTGCGCTAAACAGGACCGCGAGTGCCGCAGGTTGGCTGCTGTTGGGCGCGATCATCGCGTCGCTGGCACATGGGCTTGGGTTTGGGTTGCCAGCGGCCGTGGCGGGTGCGGCATTCTGGCTCGCCGGTCTGCTGCTGGCCGGACGGGTCAGCGGATTGCAGCGTACCCAGACGCTGCTGATGTTCCTGATCGGCATCGCCGGACTGTTGTACGCGGCGTCCAGTGGCGGTCGGGCGCAGTGGGACCGGGCATTGAGCGCCAACCAGGCGCTCCTCGCGATGCTGGCGGGGGTCAGCTTCCTGCGTTTGGTGAGTCTGCCCGAGGCCGATATCGGCGAGCCCGACCCGCGCGGCCGCGCGGCGCTCTGGCGCACCTTGTTCGGGGTGCACCTGTTTGGCGCCGTGATCAACCTTTCCGCGGTGATGATCTTTGGCGACCGCCAGACCCGACGGGGGGCGATGACGCCCCTTCAGGCCAGCGTGCTGTCTCGCGGCTTTGCACTGGCCGCCCTCTGGTCGCCGTTCTTCGCCGCGATGGGGATCGCGCTGAGCAATGCGCCCGGGGCGCAACTGACTACGCTGTCGACGGTCGGCCTGCCGCTGGCGATGTTTGGTCTGATGGTGGCCGCCTGGCAACTCTCGCGCTGGCCGGAGGCCGCGAATTTCGTCGGCTATCCGATGCACTATCGCGCGCTCTGGATACCCGGCCTGCTGGCCGCACTGGTGATGACGGTGCATCACCGGGTCCCGGGGGTACCGATCCTTTCGCTGATAAGCGGGCTCGCGCTGGTTCTGACCGTTGCGGTGCTGCCGATCCGCCGGCCCGACGATGCAGTGCGCCGCCTCGTCGCACATGTGCACAGCGGCCTGCCACGCATGTCCGGAGAGCTGCTGTTGTTTCTGGCCGCCGGTGTTCTGGCCGCGGGCATCGCCAGCGTCGTGCAGACTAGCGGCTGGACGCTCGATCTGATCGAATTCGGTGCCACCGAGGCCAGCGTGCTGCTGTTGTTGGCGGTGGCCGTCTCGGCCGCCGGTGTACACCCGGTGATAAGCATCGCGACCGCACACGGCGTCCTCGCACCGCTGGCCCCCGATCCGAATCTGATGGGCATCACTTTCCTGATGATATGGGCGGCCGGCGTGAGCAGTTCGCCATTCTCCGGTATGCACCTGGCGATGCATGGCCGCTTCGGTATCGACTCGAGGGGCTTCCTGCGCTGGAACGGTGGCTTCACGCTGTTCATGGTCACGGTCGACGTGCTGGTGCTGCATCTGTACCAGGCCGTGGCATAGCGGTCCCGGCGGCAGCCCGTGGCCCGGGACGATCGCGCGGCGATCGCGTTAATATCTCGTCCTCGGTCACGACGCAGCATCGAATCAATCGAGGGAGGGAGGCAGGTTGTCATGGCAGGGGTTTTCGTAAGCTACCGGCGTGACGACAGCCAGGGCTTTGCCGGCCGGCTGGCCGACGACCTGAGCGAGATCCTGGGTGCCGAGTGGGTGTTTCGCGATATCGAGATCCCGGTTGGCAGCGACTTCACCGAGGTCCTGCACCGTGCGATAGCGGCCAGTGACGCACTGCTGGTCGTGATCGGTCGTCATTGGGCGTCGCCATCCGAGCATGGCCACGGCAAACGATTGTTCGCGCCGAATGACTGGGTGCGCGCCGAGATCGAGGCCGCTTTCGCGCAAGGCAAGCAGGTGATCCCGGTGCTGGTCGGCGGTGCGGAAATGCCGTCTGCGGGCAGCCTGCCCGACAGCATCGAGCGGCTGGCCCGCTTGCAGGCCGCCGTGCTGACCGACCGTCGCTGGGACAGCGAAGTCAGACACCTGGCCGCCTGGCTGCGTTCGCTTTGCCCGGCGTTGGCCGGCGGGCGTGTGCGACCGAAGCGCGAAGCCCCGCCCCCCGCACGACGCAGAGCGCGGGATCCGACCCCGCATCGCCGCACTGCGCGGCCGCGTCTGCTGTCCCATCTCGCCCGGCAGATGCTGCGCGCGACCGGTCGCGCGCTGAAGAAGCTGCTTTCAGTGGCGCTCGTTGTCGCGCTGATCTATGCCGGAATCCGCTTGTTCGGCGACGACGGCACGCTGCGTTGGCTGGACCGGTTCGAGGCCCGACTGCACATCGGCTGGGAGCGACTGCAGGCCTACCTCGCGCGCCTCTGACACCCGGGCCCCGGTTCAGCGAAGTGCCGCCGGTCCTGTGGCGACGTACTCGACGTGCACGAACGGGTCTACTCCGTCCCTTCCTGATCGACGAGCGGCACGAATGCGACGTCCAGGACCGCATGGTGCGTGGTGTGGCCTCGGGAGTCCCGCTCGAATACCATCAGCCGCTGTGCCGCCTGCGGCTGGCCGACCGGGATCACCAGGCGACCGCCGGGTTTGAGTTGCTCCACCAGTGCCTCCGGGGCGTAAGGCGCGGCCGCGGTAACGATGATGCCGTCATAGGGCGCATGTTCCGGCCAGCCGGCATAGCCGTTGCCGCTGCGTATCTGCACATTGCCGTAGCCGAGCCCCGCGATCCGTTCGCGGGCCTGCCGGGCCAGCGACGGGACCCGTTCCATGCTGTAGACGGTCGCGCACAAGCGCGCGAGCACGGCCGTCTGATAGCCGGAGCCGGTGCCGATCTCGAGCACGCGGTGCGTCGGTTCGGGGGCCAGCAGATCGGTCATCAGCGCGACGATGTAGGGCTGCGAGATCGTCTGGCCCTGGCCGATCGGCAACGGGCCGTTGTCGAACGCGGCCGCCTGCATTTCGTCCGGCACAAAGGCGTCGCGCGGGACCTCGGCCATCGCTTGCATCACCCGCCGGTCAAGCGCGTCGCGCCCGATCATGTGTCGCGTCCAGGCAACCTCCGCCCGAATGTCCGCGAGCATCCGCTGCATGCCGAGTTCGCGCTTGCGATCCATTAGCTGGTCCCCTCCTGCCACGACGAAAGATAGCGTTGCTGCGCTTCGGTCAGGCTGTCGATCTGCACGCCGAGCGCCGCGAGCTTGAGTCGTGCTACCCGTCGGTCGATCTCGGGTGGCACATCGTGCACCTGGGGCGCCAGCGGGGTGGGCCGCGTTGCCAGATGGATCGCGCACAGCAACTGGTTCGCAAAGCTCATGTCCATCACCGCCGAGGGGTGGCCCTCGGCAGCGGCCAGATTGACCAGGCGCCCCTCGGCCAGCAGCCGCAGGCGGCGACCGTCCGCGAGCCGGTATTCGTCGACCGATGCACGCGGCCGCTGCCGCTCCACAGCGAGCGCCTGCAGCGCCGGTATATCGATCTCGACGTTGAAATGGCCCGAGTTCGCCAGTACGCAGCCGTCTCTTGCGACCTCGAGATGCGCCGCGCCGATCACATGCTTGTCCCCGGTTGCGCTGACGATAAAATCCGAGTGCGGGGCCGCGTCGATCAACGGCATCACCCGATAGCCGTCCATCGTCGCCTCGAGCGCACGCAACGGGTCGACCTCGGTTACGATCACGTGGGCGCCATGCCCTTTCGCGCGCAACGCGATGCCGCGCCCGCACCAGCCGTAGCCGACCACCGTGAACGTCTTGCCTGCAAGCAGGATATTGGTCGCGCGGATGATGCCGTCGAGCGTGCTCTGGCCCGTCCCGTAGCGGTTGTCGAACAGGTGTTTGGTCATCGCGTCGTTGACTGCGATGACCGGGAAGCGCAGCTGTCCGGCCGCCGCCATCGCGCGCAGCCGGATCACGCCGGTCGTGGTTTCCTCGGTGCCGCCAAGCATCGTCTCGAGCAGCCCGGTGCGGTGGCGATGGATCTCGCTGACCAGATCGGCCCCGTCGTCCATCGTGATCGCCGGTCGGTGATCGAGCGCGGCCTCGATGTGCCGGTAGTAGGCCGCGGTCGACTCGCCGCGGATGGCAAAGACCGGGATGCCGTAGTGCTGGACCAGCGCGGCCGCCACATCGTCCTGGGTACTCAGCGGGTTGCTCGCGCACAGCACCAGGTCGGCGCCGGCCGCCTGCAGTGCGCGCGCCAAGTTGGCCGTCTCGGTGGTGATGTGCAGGCAGCCCGACAGGCGGATACCCTGCAGCGGCCGTGCGTCGACGAACCCCTGCATCAGCCCCTTGAGCACCGGCATCTCCTGCCAGGCCCACTCGATGCGCTGCACGCCCTGTGGCGCGAGTCCCGGGTCACGTATATCGGATGTTTGCATGACCTGTCTGCGGCCGTCCGCGCGGTCGGCCTCCGTTTTCCATCGTGCCAGGCTGGCGGCAGGGACCGCCGTCTGTTCCCTACTCCCACTATATCCGATCCCGCCGAACGAAGGCGGACGGCGTCACTGTGCCACCGTGGCCGGCGAGGCGCCGGGACATACAGCGGGCGCGAGGCGTAACGGGCATCTATGCTATCCAGATGAGTGCACGGAAATCCGCGGCCGCCCGGCTTCGCACGATGCGGCGCTAGGCGAATGGACTGGCCCGCCCCGCCGAACGACCACGCATACTGGGCGCTGCTACTCACGGCGGCGGCGCTGCTCCTGTTCACGCGGGAACGCATCGCGCTGCAGACCTCCAGCCTGTTCGTGCTTGTCGCGCTGACGCTCGGGTTCGAATTGTTCCCCTTCGAACAGGCGGGGCGGACACTGCATGCCAGCGACTTCTTCCTGGGCTTTGGCCACGAGGCGCTGGTCGCCGTCTGTGCGCTGATGATCGCGGGGCAGGGACTGGTGCGCACCGGCGCGCTGGAACCCGTGGGGCGCCTGTTGTCGCGGGCCTGGGAAACGGCGCCGTCCCTGTCCCTGCTGCTGACGCTCTTGGTCGGCGCCGTGCTGAGCGCCTTCGTCAACAATGTCCCGATCGTCGTGCTACTGCTGCCGATACTGATCAGCGTCTCGTTGCGCACCAAGACGCCCGCATCGGGGGTGTTGATGCCGATGGGGTTCGCGACGCTGGTCGGCGGCATGAGCACGACCATCGGCACCTCGACCAACCTGTTGGTCGTCAGCGTCGCCAGCGACCTGGGGCTGCCCAGGCTGCAGATGTTCGACTTCTTCCTGCCGGTCTCGGTCGCCGCGGGCGTCGCGCTGCTCTACCTCTGGCTGATCGCCCCGCGTCTGCTGCCGATCCGCCATACTGACCTCGACGACGCCACACCGCGTATCTTCGCGGCCCAGCTCCTGATCACCGCGGACAGCTTCGCCGACGGCAGGACACTGGCCGAGGCGGTTGCCAGGGCCGGCGGAGAGATGCGCGTTTCGCGCATATTGCGCGGTGACGAGAGTTTCCTGTTGCCATTGCCTGACGCGATGCTGCGTGCCGGTGACCGGCTGCTGCTCAGCGACAGCGCGGAAAACCTCAAGGAATACGAGAGCACGCTCGGGGCCGCGCTCTACGCCGGCGATGCGCCGGTGGACGAGCACAACCCGCTACGAGCCGAAGACCAGCAGTTGGCCGAGGTGGTTGTGACCCAGGGCTCGTCGCTGGACGGCGCCAGCCTGAACGGGTCAAGCTTCGCCGAGCGCTATCAGTTGCTCACGCTGGCCCTGCACCGAGCCGGCTGGCAGTTGCAGGCGATGCGCAGCGATATCCAGGAAGTGCGGCTTCGCGTCGGCGACGTGGTGCTGATCCAGGGCACGCGCGATCGGTTTGCCGAACTCAAGCGTGGCGGTGACGTGCTGGTCCTGGACGCTACCGCTGATCTGCCGACCACCCAGCGTGCACCGCTCGCGCTGGGAATCATGGCCTGTGTCATCCTCAGCGCGGCGTTCGGCTGGCTGCCGATTGCGATCAGTGCCACGGCCGGGGTGTTGCTGATGCTGGCGACCGCTTGCCTGAGCTGGCGCGACGCAGCACGCGCGCTGAACACGCAGGTGATACTGATCGTCGTCGCGAGCCTGGCGCTTGGCGCGGCCCTGGTCGAAACCGGTGCGGCCGATTATCTCGCCACCCTGTTCGTGATCGCGAGCGAGGGGGCGTCGGCCGCTCAGCTGATCAGCGGCCTGATGCTGTTGATGGCATTGATGACGAACATCGTGTCGAACAATGCCGCGGCGCTGATCGGTACGCCGATTGCTGTCGGCATCGCACGTCAGCTCGGTCTGCCAGAAGAGCCCTTCGTGCTGGCCGTGCTGTTTGGCGCGAATATGAGCTATGCGACGCCGATCGCGTACAAGACCAACCTGCTTGTCATGAGCGCGGCCGGCTACCGCTTTACCGATTTCCTGCGCGTCGGCCTTCCGCTGACGTTGCTGATGTGGGCCGTGTTTTCCTGGCTGCTGCCGAGGCTTTATGGTTTGGGCTGACCGCCGGCGGAGGGGGGTGAGATGAATAAGGGCGGCGACCCGCGTATTGCGCATTTTGTCCGGGATACCCTGGGCTGCACCTGTCCGGAAACCGTGTTCGACCGGATCGCGCTGCATCTGGGCGGCCCGGGGCGGATGATTGCGAAAATCGAGCTTGGGGGCCGCCTGTTGATCTACCTGGTCGATGCGGATCGGGGGCCGGACATTGCTCGGCAGCTTGGCGCGGCAGTGCAGCGTGGTGTCGTGGAACGTGACAGCCGCGGCTTCAACCGCTTCAGGCTGGTCGTGCTCGCATCCGCTGCGGAGGCGCGGATCGACCGGGCGGAGCAGGTGTTCCGGCAGCTGCCACAGCGCGATGCGCGCACGCACCTGCACATCGTGGAGCCGGCAGTCGTGGCCACCTTTCTTCCGCGCTAGCGTCTGCGCCGGTCAGCGTCCGTCCACAAGGCGTCCGCCCGACGCTACGCTGCGCGGGTGTAAAATGCCGGACGAGCAGTCGGCCCAACGGCGACAGACGATTCACAGACGCAAACCCGATGTCACAGCAAGAGACCGAATACCTCACTACCAGAGAACTCGCCGAGCTGCTGCGGATCAAAGAGCGTAAGGTCTATGATCTGGCCGCCTCCGGCCAGATCCCGTGCTCGCGTGCGATGGGCAAATTGCTGTTTCCGCGCCAGGAGATCCAGGCCTGGCTGGCGCGCGAGAGTTCCGGCGGTGAGCAGCCCGGGGTGGCGCGCCGCCCGGATGTCTTGCTCGGCAGCTACGAGCCGTTACTCGAGTGGGCGTTGCGTGAGTCCGGCTGCGGTCTCGCCACACTGCTCGACGGCAGCATGGACGGACTCGAGCGCTTCGTGCGCGGCGAGGGCCTGGCAACGGGGCTCCATGTCTACGATCCGGCAAGCGATGAATGGAATGTCCC
The DNA here is from genome assembly GCA_965601425.1 of uncultured Chromatiaceae bacterium. Classification (GTDB taxonomy): domain Bacteria; phylum Pseudomonadota; class Gammaproteobacteria; order Chromatiales; family Chromatiaceae; genus Thiosocius. The sequence continues at coordinate 18,572 of CBFCWF010000057.1, forward strand.
GCTGGTCGCGGCCAGATTTGCCCATGCGCCGGTCGCGTTGATCGAGTTCGGCTGGCGCGAGCGCGGCCTGATCGTCGCGCCCGGCCGTGAGGCCGACTTCGCGGAGCCGACCGCGCTCAGGGGGCGGCGGCTGGTGCCGCGCCAGGACGGCGCGGGCAGCCAGGTACTGCTGGATCACCTGCTCGCACAGGCCGGACTCGAAGCGCAGGATGTGCAGTGGGCAGGTACCGCACGCACCGAGTCGGACGCCGCGCTCGCGGTGCTCGAGGGTAAGGCCGACGCGACGCTCGGTCTGCGGGCGATGGCCGGGCAACTGCGCCTCGGCTTCGTCCCGCTGCTGCGCGAGCGCTATGATCTGCTGGTCGATCGTGCGGCCTGGTTCGACCCACCCATGCAACAGCTCATCCGCTTCTGCCGCTCTGCCGCGTTTCAGGCCAAGGCGGCGGACCTTGCCGGTTATCGGATCGATGGATTCGGTGAGGTGCGTTTCAATGGCGCTTGAAGGTGCCAAGAACGCCGGGAGAAAACAGGAGGAAACTCAGCGCACGCCGTTTGCCGAACAGTACGTCCGTCGATGTTCGATAAGACGGCGTGACGGCCCAGATCCAGGC